>JAHBYK010000071.1 GCA_019635965.1 Parvibaculum sp.
TAGACGCCGGTGTTGAACTTGCCGCTCTGATAGACCGAGGCCGAGTTGCCGGCATTGGCGCCGGTGATACCGGCTGCCATCAGGGCTGCGATGGCGCTCGAGGCGATAAGAAACTTCTTCATTTTGCAATCTCCTGGTTGGGACCGTCCGGTATGGCGCGTCCTGTTGACGATGCCTTTTTATCGGGGGGTGCCTGAGCGGAGCCTGAAGCGCGCATTCATTTTTCGTTCACCAACGAATTTTCTGAAAAAATTTTCGGGGCGCGGTGATGAGACAGGAATCGCGCGCGATTATCCCACACAAGCTGAACGCAGCCTGAACGGCGGCTTCAGCGGGCGGTCAATCGAAGCAGCATAAAAGTCATCCAATGCGTTCGCCTTCCGGACGCCGACACCGCAGGAGAAGGACGATGAAAAAGCCGATGACAGCCATTGCCGCGACGATGCTCTCGCTGGCGCTTGCCGCGCCCGCATGGGCGGGAAGCACCGCGGTCGTCGATCAGGCAGGCGACGGAACCTATACGCTCGTCGTGCAGAACAGGGCGGGCACCCGCGTGACGACAGCGGAAGTCGGCTCCGTGCAGCATTATCAGGCAAAGCAGGCGGAAAAGGCGGCCGTCCTGGCCACGACGCGGGCGCCGCGGCCGACTGGCGTGAAATTCAGCGGATCGCGCAGCGGTTGCCCGACCGGCACGTTCGTCTATCCCGACCTCAGCGGCTATCTCATGCCGGGGCAGGGCGCCGGCATCGTGCAGGCGGGTGCGAACAATACGGCGGTCGCCAGCCAGTCCGGCTTCAACAACCGCACGCGCATCATCCAGCAGGGCAACAATCACTACGCCGAGACGAACCAGACCGGCAACAACAACAGCGCCGCCGTTATCCAGAGCTGCTGAGGCTGCGGCGGCGCTTCAATGCGCCGCCGTGTCCTGCACCTGCAATTCGTAAAGTGTCTTGTAGAGACCGCCCGCGGCGATCAGTTCGGCATGGGAACCGGTCTCTCGCACCTCGCCATTCGACAGCACGACAATGCGGTTTGCCTCGCGGATCGTTTGCAGGCGGTGCGCGATGATGATGGAGGTGCGCCCCGCCGTCACCTTCGCCAGCGCATCCTGAATGATGAGTTCGGTTTCCGTGTCGATGCTCGCCGTCGCCTCGTCGAGAATGAGAATATCGGGGTTCATCGCCAGCACGCGTGCAAAGGCGAGAAGCTGGCGCTGGCCGTGGCTGAGATTGCGCCCGCGCTCCGTCAGCACCGTGTCATAGCCCTGCGGCAACATGCGGATGAAGGGATCGGCATGAACGAGACGTGCCGCCTCCCGCGCCGCCTCGCGCGAGATGGCCGGATTGCCGAGAATGATGTTGTCGTAGACCGTGCCTGAAAAGATGTGGAAGTCCTGAAGCACGACGCCGATGCGCTGGCGTATTTCGGACGGCGCCACATCCATGATGTCCACGCCGTCGATCAGGATCGAATTGCGCGGCACGTCGTAGAAGCGGCAGAGAAGGCGGATGAGGCTGGTCTTGCCGGAGCCTGTGGGGCCGACGATGGCAACCTTCTCGCCGGGCTTTATGTCGAAACTTACGTCCTTGAGGATCACCGTTTCCGGCGCGTAGCCGAAGGTGAGGTGATTGAACACGACATGTCCCGCCCCCTTCTTCGGCAAGGGCTTCGGCTCGGCGGGGACCTCAAGCCGTTCGTCCCAGTCGAGCGCCTGGAAAATGCGCTCGCAACTCGCCATGGCGCGGAAAACGACGTTCCACTGTTCGCCCATCGCCACGATGGGGCGGAACATCATGTCGGCGAACTGCGCGAAGAGAATGACGCTGCCAAGCGTCGCCGCACCTTCAAACACATGCTGGCCGCCGAACCAGACGATGGCGGCGAGCGCAAGGAAGGCCATGCTGTCCATGGCCGGGCCATAATAGGATTCGATGCGGACGGCCTTGTTTTCCTCGACGCGGTTTTCCTCGTTGATGCCGGTGTAACGCTGATAGTTGATTTCCTCGCGGCCATAGAGCTGCACCACCTCGATGCCGGAAAGATTTTCCTGAAGATTCTCGTTCAGCCGCGACATGGTGGAGCGGATGTTGCGATAGACCTGACGCGAGACGACGCGGAACACCCAGGTGGCGAGTGCCGCGACGGGCAAGAGCACCATGAGTTCGAGCGTCAGCGCCGGATTGAGCGCGAACATGACGGTGATGGCGACGAAGAAGGGCACAAATTCGCCGAGCAGAACGCCGAAGCCCGCCAGCAATTCGAATAGCGTTTCGATGTCGTTGGTGAGGCGCGTCATGACGCGGCCGACCGCCACCCGGTCATAGAAGCTCGATGGCAGTTTTTCGAGATGGGCAAAAAGATCGCGGCGCAAGTCGCGCAAGCCGTTGAGAACGGTGCGCGCCAGCATGATGCGGAAGCCATGACCGAACGCGGCCCAGAGCACGGTCCAGAGCGCGAAGAGCATACAGGCCGACAGGATCGGATGGATTTCGAGCGAGGTGGCAAGCGCATAGTTGAGCGCCTTCTGGCCGAAATCGGGCGCTCCTTCGCCGGAGGCCGGCAGCAGGATACCGTCCACCACGACGCGGCTGATGACGACGGGCGCAAGCACGGCGAAGCTCGCCGCCAGAAGAACGAAGGCGAGCGCGATGAGGCCCTGGCGCCTGTAGGGACGCATCCAGGCGAGCAGCCGGACGAGCAGGCCGAAATCGAAACCGCGCGTTTCGATCTCGGCATCGAAGACGGCGTAGTCGCGCTTCTCTTTCGGCTTTGCGGACGTTTCGCTCATGCTGCGCCCCCGCTTTCCTGATCGAGCGCCTGTTGCAGCTCGTCACGGCGGCCCTGCTGGCGCTCCAGCGTGGCATAGAGCCCGTTGCGCTCGATCAGCTCCTTGTGCGTGCCGGTTTCGGCGATGCGGCCTTCATCCAGCACGACGATCCTGTCTGCATGGCGCGCGGTGGAGACGCGGTGCGAGACCATGATGGTGGTGCGGCCGCGGCGAAGCTCTTTCAGGCGCGAGAGGATGAACTCCTCCGTCTCGGTATCGACGGAGGAGAAGCAATCGTCGAGCAGCAGCACCGGCGTTTCGCGGATGAGGCCGCGGGCAAGACTCGCGCGCTGTTTCTGGCCGCCGGAAAGCGTCACGCCGCGCTCGCCCACCAGCGTTTCAAGCCTCTCAGGCAGGCGGCGGATCGTTCCCTCGAGATCGGCGCTTTCCGCCGCGCGCCAGACTTCATCGGTCGCGCGCTCGGGATTGTCGTAGGAAATGTTCTGCGCGATATGCGTCGCAAAGAGGAAAGGGTCCTGCGGCACCATGGCGATCTGTCCTCGTACCTGGGCCACAGGCAACATGCGGATGTCGCGCCCGTCGAGATAGATGGAGCCGGGCGGCGGATCGAGCAGGCGGACGATGAGCCGCAGCAGCGTGGACTTGCCGGAGCCGACGCGGCCGAGCAGGGCGATCATCTCGCCCTTTTTGATTTCCAGTGAGACATCCTTGAGCGCCGGCCAGCCTTCGCCCTTCTGCGCGGGATGGGTGTAGGAGAGATGGTGGAGGGTGAGCGCGCCGCCGATCGTATCGAGCGGGGCGGCATCGGGCGCGTCGCGTATTTCGGGTTCATGATCGAGGATTTCGTAGATGCGCGCCGCCGCCGAGCCGCCGCGCTGGAACAGCGTCACCATGACGCCGCCTTCGCGGATCGGCGCGAGCATCATGCTGAGATAGAAGAGGAAGGCGGTGAAGGTGCCGAGCGTCAGCGAGCCTTCGAGCACCTGCATACCGCCATAGCCGACCACGACGAGGGTGGTGAAGCCGGTGGCGATCAGCATGGCCGAGGTGAGGCCCGAATTGAGGGACATCAGCCGGTAGTAATCCTTGGCATAGCGGTCCGAGGCGGCCTCGAAGCGCGCCGTCTCGCGGTCTTCCTGCGCATGGGTCTGGATCGTGCGGATACCGTTGAGGTTCTCCTGCACCTGGGAGGAGAGGCTGGAGAAGCCCTCCTGCACCAGCGTCGACTGATCGAAGATGCGCTTTGCGATGATCCAGCCGATGACGGCGAAAACGGGGAGCGCCGGCACGAGCAGCAGCGTCAGCATGGGCGACTGAAAGAACATGAAGATGAAGGCGATGATGCCGGAAAAGCCGAGTACAAAGAGAAGCCGCGTGCCCATGCCGATAAGCTGGCGGATCAGCATGATGTCGTTGATCGCGCGCGCCATCAGGTCGCCGGTCGTGAATTTCGAGAAGAAGGCCGGGCCCTGAAGCTCGAGGTGCCAGTAGAGCCGCTGGCGAAGCTCGAAGGCGGCATCGACGCCGACCTCGCGCACAAAGCGCCGCCCCGCATTGAAGGCGGCATAGCGCAGCACCATCAGCCCGAGAATCGCGAGCGCGGGCATCGCAAGCCGCATGTCGCCCGCCGCGATCCGGTCGATGCCGAGCTTGAGAAAGAGCGGCATGAAGGCTTCGAGAAGCCGCCCGAAATTGATGAGCGACATGCCGCCCCAGAAGCGCCACTTGTGTTTCTGGACGAGCGGCACCAGCCGCCAGAGCGGGTGTCCATGGATGTGTCGATCCACTGGCGGGCTGGGCGATTCCACGGGGGATCATCCACTTTTGGGCGAGGACAGGTCCGCGCCTCGATAATGCCGGTGCCCCGCTCGCTGCCCGAAAGCGGGAGCGCGGCTGTGCTTCCTGGGGGTTTGCCTTCGTTTTTCCGACTATACGCGGGCCCGTGCGATTCGGAAGCGGCCTTCGCCCGCAATCGTCGCACAGCCGTCATGGAATTGAGGTAGCAGCAGGTGAGAAGCGGGTGATACCGCCCGCAACCCCTACGAGTGGAGTTCTGCCTTGCCGGACAGCTATGCCGAAGCGACCACGGAAACTCTTGGCGGCGTGGCGCGCCAGGATGTGAAGAAAAGGCTCGGCGCGGCGGTTCACCGCCACAAGCCCGTGTCGCGGGCGGGGCTGACGGAGCGGCTTTTCACCTGGCTCTTTACCGGCCTCGTCTATCCGCAGATCTGGGAAGACCCGGAGATCGACATCGAGGCGATGGCGCTGACGCCGGACATGAACCCCGATACGCGGATCGTCGCGATCGCCTCGGGCGGCTGCAATGCGCTTTCCTATCTCACGGCGGCGCCTGTCCGCGTGACGGCGGTCGACCTCAATCCGGCGCATGTGGCGCTTGTCCGGCTGAAGCGGGAAGCGGCGCGGAGCCTGCCCTCGCATGACCATTTCCACCGCTTCTTCGGCGCGGCCGATGCACGCGAGAATCTGGACGATTACCGCCGCTTCCTGCGGCCGCGGCTCGACGAGACGACGCGGGCCTATTGGGACAAGCGGCCTTTCGGCCTGCGCCGCCGCATCTCGCTCTTTTCGCGCGGCTTCTACCGGCACGGGCTGCTCGGTTATTTCATCGGCTGGGCGCATCTGGCGGCCCGTGCCTATGGCGTCTCGTTCCGCGAACTGCTGGACGCGCCGACGCAGGACAGCCAGCGCCGCTTCTTCGACGAGAAACTTGCGCCGCTGTTCGAGAAGAAGGCCATCAAATGGCTGACCGAGCGCCATTCGACGCTTTACGGCCTCGGTATTCCGCCGGCGCAATATGAGGCGCTGGCGGGCGGACGCGAAATGCGGATCGTGCTGCGCGAAAGGCTTGAGCGGCTGACCTGCGATTTCCCGCTCTCCGGCAATTATTTTGCCTGGCAGGCCTTCGGCCGCCGCTATCAGCCCGGCGGCGCATTGCCGCCTTACCTGAAGCGCGAGAACTTCGCCGCCCTGCAGGCGCGCGCCGGCCAGCTCGAGGTGCTGAACGCCTCCTATACCGACCATCTGCGCGCGGCACCGGAAGCGAGTTTCGACCGCTATGTGCTGCTCGACGCGCAGGACTGGATGACGGATGCGCAGCTGAACGATCTCTGGGCGGAGATCACCCGCACCGCGCGCAAGGGCGCCCGCGTGATCTTCCGCACCGCCGCCGAGCCGACGCTGCTGCCGGGGCGCGTGAGCGAGGCGATCCTTTCGCGCTGGGACTACCGGGCGGACGAGTCGCTTGCCTATACCGCGCGCGACCGCTCCTCCATCTATGGCGGCTTCCACCTTTATGTGCTGAAGGATTGAACGCGATGAGCGCGGTGGAGAAGGGCGAGGACGGCCATGCAAGGCTGATGGACCGCGTCTATCGCACGCAGCGCCATTTCTACGACATCACCCGCCGCTACTACCTGCTTGGACGCGACCGGCTGATCGAAGGGCTCGAGCCCGCGCCCGGCATGAATGTGCTTGAAGTCGGCTGCGGCACGGGCCGCAATCTCGTGCTGGCGGCGCGGCGCTACCCGGAAGCCGCGTTCTGCGGCATGGACATTTCGCGCGAGATGCTGGCGACCGCGCATCGCGCGGCGAAGCGCGCCAGGGTCGAGGTGGCGCTCGGCTATGGCGATGCGACGCGCTTCAACCCCTACGCGACTTTCGGCGTCAGCCGCTTCGAGCGCATCTATCTTTCCTACACGCTCTCCATGATCCCCGACTGGCAGACGACGCTGGCACAGGCGATCTGCAATCTCGCGCCGGGCGGCAGCCTGCATATTGTCGATTTCGGCCAGCAGGAGCGCCTGCCGCGCTGGTTCCGTGCGCTCCTGCGCGCCTGGCTCGCCAAGTTCCATGTCAATCCGCGCGGCGATCTCGAGCGCGTGCTGCGCGCCATCGCAGACAAGCTCGGCGCCGATCTCACCTTCCAGCCGCTCTATCGCGGCTATGCCTGGTATGCCGTGCTGACGCTGCCGCGCTGCAACTGATTCTGCGACTGATTAGCGGATCGTCTGCGACAAGATGCGGCTGGATTTCCTCCGGGCACGGACTTCAAATCGGGCATCGTGAACTTGTCCGGTCCCTCGCAGATGTCCGTGTTCCAGAAGATCCGTCTATATCACGCCTTGCTCGCGCTGCTCGTCACCGCCGCCTATCTGACGGGCGATGAAGCCGAAGAACTTCATAACTGGCTCGGTTATGCGGTGGCGGGCGTCATTCTCTTCCGCGCCGGCTGGGCGGCGGCTGGCCCGAAGCAGCTCGGCATATCGCGGCTCTTCCCGGACCTCATGGAACTCGCCAAGGCGCGGCGCATGAACCACCCGATGATCAGCCGTGCGCTGCTGGCGGGTATCGTCGTCAACCTGCTGCTGGTGACGGGGACGGGGCTCCTTATGGAGCCGCCGCCGATCGGACCGCTCGCCGCGGAATTGACCGTCACGCCGGCGCTGGCGGATGAGGACGAGGATGAGCATGACGGCGAAGGCAGCCGGGAGCGCGACGGCGAGCGCGAAAACAAGGGCAGCGAGGCGCTGGAGGAAGTGCACGAGACAACGGCGAACCTGCTCGTGCTCTTCGTCGCCCTTCACGTCGCCTATCTCTTCGCCTTCAAGCGGCCGATGGCGCTTTTCATGCTCTTCCGGCCCGCCGGTCAGAAGAAGGCCTGAATACCCGTCTGCTCGCGGCCGAGGATCAGCGCATGAACGTCATGCGTGCCCTCATAGGTGTTCACCGCTTCGAGATTCATGACGTGGCGGATGACGTGATATTCGTCGGAAACGCCATTGCCGCCATGCATGTCGCGCGCAACGCGGGCGATGTCGAGCGCCTTGCCGCAATTATTGCGCTTCATGAGAGAGATTGCGGCGGGCGCGGCCTTGCCCTCGTCGAACATGCGGCCAAGCTGGAGGCAGCCTTGCAGCCCGAGCGTGATTTCGGTCTGCATGTCGGCGAGCTTCTTCTGCACGAGCTGGTTTGCGGCGAGCGGCCGGCCGAACTGCTTGCGGTCGAGCGTATATTGCCGTGCGGCGTGCCAGCAGAATTCGGCGGCACCCATCGCGCCCCATGCAATGCCGTAGCGCGCGCGGTTGAGGCAGCCGAAGGGCCCCGCAAGCCCGCGCACATTCGGCAGCATGTTTTCCGCCGGGACAAAAACATCCTGCAATGAAATCTCGCCGGTGATGGAGGCGCGGAGCGAGAACTTGCCCTCGATCTTCGGCGTCTCGAAGCCCTTGAAACCGCGCTCCACGATGAAGCCCCGGATCGTGCCGTCATCGGTCTTTGCCCAGACGACGGCGAGATCGGCGATCGGCGCATTGGTGATCCACATTTTCGCGCCATTGAGCAGATAGCCGCCATCGACGGATTTCGCGCGCGTCACCATCGAGCCCGGATCGGAACCGTGATCGGGCTCGGTGAGGCCGAAGCAGCCCACCCATTCGCCGGTGGCGAGCTTCGGCAGATATTTCTCGCGCTGTGCTTCCGTGCCATAGGCATAGATCGGATGCATGACGAGCGAGGACTGCACGCTCATCGCGGAGCGATAGCCGCTGTCGATGCGCTCGACTTCGCGCGCCGCAAGCCCGTAGCAGACATAGGAAAGACCGGCGCAGCCATATTTCTCCGGCAGGGTGATGCCGAGCATTCCCTGTGCGCCCATCTCGTTCATGATCTCGCGGTGGAAGATCTCGTTGCGGTTCGCTTCCTTCACGCGCGGGAAAAGTTTTTCCGTGCAATAGGCCCGCGTGCTGTCGCGCACCAGCCGTTCTTCTTCCGTCAGCTGCTCCTCGAGCAGCAGCGGATCGGCCCAGTTGAAGGGGGCGAGCGGCGGATTGGGCTTCTCGCCGGAAGCAGCGGAATTGGCGGCGGCCTGGGACATGGGAGTTCCTCATAACGCAGGGGAAGGCTTGGTTGCCGCTTCATATAGCAGGCAAGGGGCAGCGCCGCATCCGGCTTGTTTGGGGCGGCTTACCGGCCCGGCCGCCCGGCCTCGCGCGTATAGGCGGTCATTTCGCCGGCCAGATGGTCGAACATGAGGCGCATCCGCCGGCTCGTCTTGAGATCCTCATGCATGACGATCCAGACATCGAGCTCGAATTCGATCGTCCCCGGCAGCACCGGCACGAGATCGGGATAACGCTTCGCCAGCGGATACTGGCACATGCCGAAGCCGACACCGGCCCTGAGCGCCGCGAACTGGCCGACATCGCTGTCGCAGCGGAAGGAGAACAATTCGCGCGAGAGGGGGAAGCCCGCCAGATCCTTGAGCCGCCGGATCGACGATTCCCGGTCGAAACCGACGATCGGCACATTCGCCAGATCCTCCACCGATTGCGGCATTCCGTGCCGCTGGATGAGGTTTCTGTGGGCGTGAAGGCCGAGGCCGATGACGCCGCACTTCTTTGCGACCAGGGAGGATTGCGTCGGGCGGATCATGCGGATGGCAATGTCGGCATCGCGGCGGATGAGATCGTCGGTGCGGTTCGACAGCACGAGCTCGACCGCGATGCGCGGATGGTCTTCCTGAAAGCGCGCAAGGATGGGCGGCAGCACTTCCGTGGCAATCATCTCGCTCGCCGTGAGGCGGACGGTGCCGCGATCTTCCTCCGCCTCGCCGGAGGCGGCGCGCTGAAGCGCCTCCGCCGCCATCGACATGGCCTCGGCATGGGGCACGAGCGCAAGCGCAAGCTCGGTCGGCGCAAGGCCGCCTTGAGAGCGGGTGAAAAGGGCGGTGCCGAGCGACTCCTCCAGTGAATCTATATGCCGGCCGACGGTGGGCTGCGTCAGGCCGAGCAGCCGCGCGCCGCCCGAAAGGCTGCCCTCCCGGACGACCGCGAGGAAGGAGCGATAGAGTTCCCAGCCGGGCGAAGCGTCAGTCATACGGAAATGTATATAGGTTCCCCGGATTTAGGCAATTCATATTCGAATATGAATACCCCATTCTCCCTTCATCGAAACGCTGAACGGGAGACGGAAACATGGCTTCGACGGCACTCATCCTCGGGATTACGGGTGGTTTCGGCTGCGAAATGGCCCACGCGCTGCGCCAGCATGGCTGGCAGATCCGGGCCATGCACCGCGCACCCAGGGCGGCGTCCCGCACGCTTGGGGATATGGGCTTCATCGACTGGGTGAAGGGCGATGCGATGTCCGCCGCCGATGTGCGCGCGGCTTCGGAAGGCGTGAGCCTCATCGTCCATGCGGTGAACCCGCCCGGCTACCGCAACTGGGCGGGCACGGTGGTGCCGATGCTCGACAACACCATCGCCGCCGCGCGCGACACCGGCGCCCGCATCCTCTTTCCCGGCACGGTCTACAATTTCGGGCGCGATGCCTTTCCGTTCATTGCCGAGGACGCGCCGCAGAACCCGGCAACGCGCAAGGGCAGGCTCCGCGTTGCAATGGAGAAGCGCCTCAAGGCGGCGGCCGATGACGGTGTGCCGGTTCTCATTCTCCGCGCGGGCGATTTCTTCGGCGGCGCACGGCCTGGCAACAACTGGTTCGCACAAGGGCTCGTGACGCCCGGCAAGGCGCTTCGTTCGATCCGCTATCCCGGGCCCCATCATACCGGCCACCAATGGGCCTATCTGCCCGACATGGCGGAGACGGCTGCGCGGCTGCTGCTGCGGGCCGACGAACTCGCGCCCTTCGAGGTGTTCCACTTCGGCGGCCACTGGCTCGAACAGGGCATCGAGATGGCGGATGCGATCCGCTACGCCACGCGCAATCCCGATCTCAAGGTGAAGCGGCTGCCCTGGTTCGCGCTGACGCTGCTCTCGCCCTTCGTCGAGACGTTCAGGGAGATGCGCGAGATGCGCTATCTCTGGCAGACCCCGGTCCGCCTCGACAATTCGAAGCTCACGGCCTTTCTCGGCCGCGAGCCGCACACACCGCTCGATCTGGCGGTGACGGCAACGCTTGCCGGTCTCGACTGCCTGCCGGAAGGAACGGCACGGCAAAGCCCTGTCCTCGCGTAACGCTCCCCTCGAAACCCTCACGCTCATCGAAAGGAAAACATCATGTCCCGCAGCAACCGTATCGAACAGGTCTTCTCCTTCATCGCCTTCGCCGCGCTCTCCATCTATGCGCTCGGGCTTTTGCAGGTGACGGTGCAGAACTACCTCATCTGACGTCGAAATAGCGGGCCAGATCTTCGGGGATCGGCATCGGCTTGATGGCGCTGACATTCGCCCGCCCCGTATTGCCAAGCGGTACGGCGCCGACAAGCGAGCCAGCCGACCCGACGATACGGACGATCTGGCCCAGCACTTCTTGCGCATCGCCCTTGCGCCAGCCGGCCTTCAGCATCCACCAGTGATTGACGACATGCGGGATGTA
>JAHBYK010000072.1 GCA_019635965.1 Parvibaculum sp.
GACTTTGCCTATCACATCACGGAATGCAATTTTCTGGCCAACCCTGACATTCATGGAGCCAAGGTGCCCATAGCGCGTCTTGAAGCCATTGCCATGGTCGATTTCGACCACCCGGCCATAGCCGCCCCGCCAGCCGGCAAAAGTGACCGTGCCGGCCCCCGGCGCAAAGACTTTGGTGCCATGCGGCGCCGCCATGTCCTCGCCGGAATGGAACGCCATGCGGCCATTGAAAGGGTCGCGGCGCGAGCCATAGCTGCTGGTCTTGCGGTAATGAACGAGAGGCTCCGCAAGCGGCATTCTCGCAATGGATTCCTCAAGATCGGCCACTTTCCTCAGATTTTGGCTTACTCGAAAAAGCTGTTTGGCGAAGGCGCTTTCATCGCCACCCGCAAGGTCCAGTCCGCCCGCCAGCTCGATGAAGGGACCGCCCTGGGCCGTCTTCGACGCCGAACGCTTCATAAGATCGTCGGGATTGACCACTTTCGTCATCGAAACGATGGATTTCAGCTCCCGGAGCCGCCGGTCGGTGAGTTCCTCGACATTGTTGATGAGCCCCTGCTGGGCATGGTCAAGCTGGGCCAGTCTTGCGTCAATTTGAGCCACAACCTCGTTCGGCCGCTCGGCCCGCCCGGCAAGTTCTGCGATATCGATCGTCGCACTGTCCTGCGGCGTTTCGATGACGAACCGTTCCAGATTGGCGGTCTGCTGCTGCGGCCGTGCCGTCGTATGCACCACCTCGCTGCCGCCTTCGCCGGCCCCATCGACGCGCATCAGCACGGTGTTGCCATTGGCGGATGCGATCGTCTGGCCGGAAACCGTTTCCGCATAGTTCCGGCGCATCGTCTCGAGTGTTGAGCTGGCGCTTTGACGCTGGCTCATAAGCATCGCCAGTTGCTCATGTTTTTCTTCGAGCTGCCGCGTCGTGGCCAGGAAGCGTTCTTCGGTAATGATGAGCTGGCCGTTGAGTTCGTCATAGGCGGATTGCAGCCGCGCCATGCGTTCCTCATAAGAGGATTGCATCTTCACATAGCGGCGATCCTTGGCCGCGATGATCTGCTCCTTGAAGACGACATTGACGGAGGAATAGGCCACCCAGGTCAGGCAGACAAAGGCGATGACCGCGAAAAAGCTCTGCGTCAGCGGCGAAAGCGAGATGAACTGCACATGTCCGTGCGAGCGGATGTAAATCTGCCGCTCCACATACATATGCCGCATGAAACGGCGAAATCTATCGGCCCAACCTTGCCGCTGGTGCATGCCCCTCAATGCCCCAAGCCCCCCTTTTATGTGTGCCCATTCCACCCATTTTGGCACAGACACACAACATACGCCGGTAGAGTTTTGAAGTTAATGGTTAATTTTCATTCACCATATTGCCGTTCATGAAGTTTTTTCGGCAGTGGAAGCGGCCAGCGGCTCGTAGAAGCGGGCGGGCAGTCCAGCCTCGTCCCGGGCAGGTCTGTTAAAAGGCGGTTTGAGCGCACCGCGGAAATGCTGCTTCACGAGGCGGTGGAAAGCGGTTTCGGCATCCTCTCCCCGTTCCGCGCAGAGAAAGGCGAACCAGCGCGTGCCCGCGGCCACATGGCTCTTTTCTTCCGTATAGATCGTTTCGAGCACACGGGCGCTCACATGATCGCCTGCGCCTGTCAGGCGGCCGATCATCGCTGGCGTCACATCGAGCCCGCGCGCCTCAAGCACCATCGGCACGACCGCCAGCCGCGCCATCAGGTCGTGCCGCGTCTCCTCCGCCGCTTGCCACAACCCGTCATGGGCAGGCAGATCGCCATAGGCCGCACCATGTGCCGCAAGCCGCGCCTGCAACATGGTGAAATGCCGCGCCTCATCGTCGCCGACGCCGATCCAGTCGTCGAAAAAGGCGCGCGGCAAAGCCTCTCCCGCAAATCGTCCCGCGATGTCGAAGGCGAGGTCGATCGCATTGAGCTCGATATGGGCAAGCGAATGAAGCAGCGCGATGCGGCCGCGCTCGCCCTTGAAGCTCCGCCGCGGCATGTCGCGTGGCAGCAGAAGCTCAGGCCGCGCCGGGCGGCTCGGCCGGTCGGGCATCGCAACGCCTCCACCGGGCGAGAGTTCTCCCGCCCGCCAGCGTGCCGCGGCGATCCGCGCAAGGCGCGCCTTTTCGTCTGCGTCGCCGCACAGAAGCACCTCGCGCGCCGCTTCCGCGAGCGATGTCACGCCCATGCCGCTCAAAGCGCCTTCGCCGCCTCGAGCACCTCGTCCGCGTGCCCGTTCACCTTCACCTTTGGCCAGACCCTGCGGACAACGCCCTTTTCGTCGATCAGGAATGTGCTGCGCTCGATCCCCATGAACTTGCGGCCGTAAAGGCTCTTTTCCTTCCACACGCCATAGGCCTCCAGCATCTTTCCATCCTCGTCGGAGAGCAGCCGGACCGTGAGGTTGTGCTTGTCGCGGAACTTGCAATGCGCCTCGATCGAGTCCTTCGAAATGCCGAGCACGACCGTTCCCGCAGCCTCGAATTTCTTTTTCAGCGCACTGAAGGCTATGCCCTCGGTGGTGCAGCCCGGCGTGTCGTCCTTCGGATAGAAGTAGAGAACGGCCTTCTTGCCGGCGAGCGATTTCAGCGAAACGGTCGTGCCGTCATCGGCCGGCAGCGAGAAGGCGGGCGCCCTTTGCCCCTCGCCGGGCAGGCCGGAGGCGGCGGCAGCCTGAGCCGGTTTTGCGGCTTTCGGCTTTGCCGGGGCCTTTGCCTTTGCCGCCTGCTTGGGCTTTGCCGCCGGTTTGGCCTTGGCGGCCGTCTTCGGCTTTGCGGTGGAACTCTTCTTTGCGGGCGCCTTGCTCATGGTTTCCTGGCTCCTTGCTGGCGGGCTGGGGGAAAACGGGCCGATGCCGTTAATATTGTTCGCGGCGGGGCGCTGGCTAGCCCCAATTTTGCAGACATGAAACCCGGCTGGGGATAGAAAGTCGCCTGACTCGCTTTCGCCGCAATTCTCCGGTCTTCATGAGGCGGCGAGCGAGAGGAGTTAACGTAGTTCTTTGATACGCCGGACCAGTAAAATTGCTCTGGAAGTCGCGGGCGTCGCCTTTGCGGTGGTGACGGTGCTTTTTGCCGTCCTCGCCTGGCGGCTGTCGTCCGGTCCTGTCTCCATTCCCATTCTCAATCGCATGATCGAGGATGGCGCGCGGCCTGCGCTTCAGGGCGGCGAACTCGTCGTCGGCGATACCATCCTGATCTGGGTCGCGGAAGAACGGCAACTGGCGCTGCGCCTGTCGGATGTCCGGCTGAACGGCGCCGACGGCAATGAAATCGCCACCATACCCCAGCTCGCCTTTGACCTCAGCGTCCCGGCGCTCCTGCGCGGCATCCTCGCGCCGACCTCGGTCGACCTCTATGGCGTCAGCGCCACCGTGCTGCGCAGGCCCGGAACCGGCGTCACACTGGCCCTCGCGGAAGAGGGTGCCGCCCCGAGGCCCGGCGACGGTCAGGCGGCGCTTGTCGGCCCGCTGCTCGATGCGCTCCTTGACGAGAACGACACCGCGACGCCGCTTGGCTATCTCACGCGCTTTGGCATCCGGAATGCGAAACTCACGCTTGTCGACGAGGTGAACGGCGTGTCCTTCGAGGCGCCCTCGGCAAACTTGTCGATTTACAGGGAAGATGGCGGTATCGCCGGCAGGCTCGAGGCCGATTTTCTGCTCGCCGACACGACCGCGCGCCTCGAAATGAACGGCTTTCTTCCAGCTGGACAGGAAGCCGCGCGTATCGACGTGACGGCGAGCAATGTCGTGCCGGCGGCATTGTCGCGTCTGTCTCCCGCCTTTGCCGACTATGCCGTTTTCGATGCGCCGCTCTTTGCCGAAGGCGAAGTCGAAATCGAGCATGACGGGAATTTGAAATCCGCACGCTTGCAGCTTCGCGCCGGCGCAGGAACGATCAATCTGCCGGAGCCTTGGGAAACGGTGATCCCGCTTGAAAAGGCCCAGGGCAAGGTGAGCGTGGATGGCGGCGCAAACCTCATCTCCATCGAGGAACTCTCCTTCAAGGCGGGTCCGCATGATGCAACTGTTTCGGGCACCATCGGCTATGAAATGGGCGAGGGCCTGAATATCGCCGCCGCAACCGCTGATCTCACCTCGGATCGTGTGCACACGGAAGTTCCCGGATTTTTCGACGGGCCGGTCGAGCTCGACAAGGTACGGCTTTCCGCGCGGCTCGATTTCGATGCGATGAAAGCGGATATCGGTGAGCTCTTCGTCGGGACGTCAGGGGGCGGCATCCGCCTCTCCGGCAGCGTCGCCGAGGCGGAGCGCTCGCCCGCGGTGAAGGTGAGCGGCACTATCGAACCCCTGCCGCTTGATGCCTTTGTCGCCATCTGGCCCTATGAGCTTGCCCGCGGCGCGCGTGAATGGGTCGGTCACAATCTCTCCGGCGGCACACTGACAGGCGGCCGGTTCGAAATCGACCTGCCGGCCGGCATGATCGAGGATGCGGAGAACCACATTCCGATCCCGCCGGAGAATTTGCGTTTCGAATTCACGGCGAACGGTCAGACGCTGAAATATCTCGGTGAGCTGCCGCCGATGGAAGATCTTGTGGCGCGCGGTCTGGTCGAGGGAAACCGCTTCGACGCCTGGGTTTCGTCCGCCGTCATCAGGCAGAAGGGCTATGGCGACATCGCTGTCAGCGACGGTCATTTTTATGCCGATCAGCTCGCCACCAAGGGTGCTCCCGGCCACATCTCCTTCACCGTCACAGGCGCGACGGCGGATATTCTCTCGATGCTCGATTACGAACCGCTCGTTCTCATAAGCAAGTTCGGGCTCGATCCGCGAAAGGTCGGCGGCAGCGGCAGCCTCAACGGCTCGATTTCATTGCCGCTCAGAAAACATGTCGAGATGGACGAGGTGATGTTCTCCGGCACGGCACATGCCGAGAATGTTTCCATTCCCGATATTCAGGAAAACCTCTCCGTCACTTCCGGTACGCTCGACCTCACAGTGGACAGGCAAGGCCTCACCGCCAAGGGGCCGGTCGGCCTCGGTCGTGCCGCCGAGCTCGACATCGAATGGCGCGAGAATTTCGGCGAAGGCGTTTCGCCGCGCTCTACCTATCGCCTGCAAGGCCCGCTCGACGAGGAGGGACGCGCGGCGCTTGGCCTCAATCTCGACGAGTTCATCGCCGGCATAGCCGATATCGACGTCA
Organism: Parvibaculum sp.; assembly: GCA_019635965.1. GTDB lineage: Bacteria > Pseudomonadota > Alphaproteobacteria > Parvibaculales > Parvibaculaceae > Parvibaculum. The sequence continues at coordinate 5,180 of JAHBYK010000072.1, forward strand.
CACTGAAGGGTGATGGCCGCAAGGTCGACAGAGGTACCATCAGCGCCGATCTGACGGACGCGATAGCCCGTTTCGACGATGCCGGCTGGTGGAAGCCCGCGGGAGAGCCTGCGACGGTCAAGTTCGATCTTGACATGCTGAAGGATGGTGCCCATCGCATTTCGAGCTTTGAGCTTGATGGCGACGGAATCGAAACGCGCGGCACGTTCACGATCGGTCCGGGCGGGAGACTGCTGGCGGCCGACCTGCCGGTCGTCAAGCTCGGCCCGGACAATGATTTCAGCTTCCGTGCGGGGCCGGTTGCTGATGCCGCCTTGCGGATGGAAGTGAAGGGCAAACGCTTCAATGCGCGGGGCATTCTCAGCAGTTTTCTTGGCGGTTCGGCGAAGAAGGATGAGGCTGCCGCGCCGCCGCCGGAGCCTGTGCTCCTCACCGCCGAAATGGTGAATGACCCGGCGCAACGGACAAGGCTCGTTGCCGATATCGGCGAAGCGACAGGACATCACGGTTCGCTGTTCCGGGACGTCACGATCAACATGGTTCAGGTCGGCCGGCAGCTCTGGTCGATGGATCTCAGCGCGACAGATGGCGACGCCGCGCCCGTCAACGTGACGATCGGACCGGATGCCTCCGGCCAGCGCATATTGAACGGACATTCCAGCAATGCCGGAATGGTGCTTCGTGCGCTCGACTTCACGCGAAGCATGCGCGGCGGCGATCTGCGCGTAACCGGCAGCTATGATGACAGCAAGCCCGGTTCGCCCCTGTCCGGCAATCTGCGCATCGACAAGTTCCGCATCGTCGATGCGCCGGTGCTGGCGAATATTCTCACGCTCGGTTCGCTCACCGGCATTGGCGACACGATGCGCGGCGAAGGCATTTTCTTCGAGCGGCTCGATCTTCCCTTTGCCTTCACCGAAAACCGCATCCATGTGAAGGATGCGCGCATGTCCGGCCCGGCTATCGGCCTGACGGCGGACGGTCAGATCGACCGGGCGGAAGACCGGCTCGACATCGAAGGCACACTGGTGCCCGCCTACACGATCAATTCCTTCCTCGGGCAGGTGCCGGTGCTCGGGCCGCTCATCGTCGGGCGTGAAGGCGAGGGCGTCTTCGCCATCACCTATGGCGTGCGCGGCAAGACGGACGATCCGACGGTGATCGCGAATCCCCTGTCGGCGCTCGCGCCCGGCTTCCTGCGGCGGCTCTTCGAATTCGGCGCCACGCTGCCACCCGAGTTGCCGTCCGGGCCGCCGGTTTCGGCACAAAACCCTGAAATTCCGCCAGCTTCCGCGGATTCGCCGGCCGAAAGCCCCGCCGCACAAAATTGACGCTCGCGTCGCTTTTGGGATTGCGGAGTGACACTCCGCATCGTTATCCTTCCCTACCGCTTTTGACCGGACAAGGAGGGAGGAGCCATGTCCACCAATCAGAAGATGACGATGGATGCTGCCTATGAGGCAGTCGCGCCGGATGATTTCCCGGCCATGATGGACGTTGATCGCTACGGCAAGCGTTCGACCGCTTTCGACAAGATCATCTCGGCGACCCACGACCACTTCTGGGACCCGCTCGACCCCAAATATATCGACTTCTCGCAGCCCTGGGATATGGAGAACGAGGCGCTGATGCCGGTGGATTTCAGCATGGAGCTGAAGACGGCGGTTTCGGACAAGCTCGACGAGAAGCAGAAGATCTACCTCATCAACGAGAACATCCGCTGGAGCATGTCCTCGATCCTGCATGGCGAGCAGGGCGCGCTCGCGCTCTCCGCAAGCCTATGCCACATCCTGAAGGATCCCGGCGCGCAGGAATATGCGGCGAACCAGACCCGCGAGGAAGCGCGCCATGTGACGGGCTTTGCGAAATATATCCAGGCCCGCTGGGGCAAGCCGACCGCCTGCGGCGTAGTTCTCGAAAAGCTCCTTTGCGAAATCGTGGCGACGCCGCTCGTCTGGAAGAAACTCGTCGGTATGCAGATGATCGTTGAGGGGCTTGCGATGGGCGCCTTCGCAACTTTCTATGCAAAGACGACCGATCCGCTTCTGAAGCGGCTCATGCAGCTCACCATGACGGACGAGGCGTTCCACCACAAGTTCGGCAAGATCTGGGCGGACCGCACCGTGCCCAATCTGCCGGAAGCCGAGCGCGATCTCATCGAGGACTGGGCGCTTGAAGTCTTCATGACGCTGATGCGCAATTCCACCGGCCCCGAGCAGAAGAAGGAAATCTACGAGAAAGTCGGCCTCGACTGGCGCTGGGTGCAGGGCGCGCTTGCCGAAGCCCTCACAGACAAGAACATGCGCAAGGAGCTTCAGGAGTCGACCAACATCTTCCGTGTGCTCATCAAGACGCTGGTGAAGGCCGGCATCGTGACGAGCCGCACCGCGCCCATGTATGCCGCCTATGTCGACATGCAGGAGCTCTATGGCGAAGGCGACCGCATGGTCGGCGACGACATCGCGGAAGAGGGCATCAAATATCTGCAAGCGATCAACGGCGCGGGGGGCAGCAATGCCGTCTTCGCGCTTACGGGAGCCACGGCCGCCGAGTAACGGCGCCGCGCAAGGAAAGCGGCAGCCAATAGCCGCGGAACGCGATCTAAAAGAAGAAATAAGAACAGAAGAAAGAAATCAGGGAGCGTTCAGGAACTGGCCCTTCCGGCAACGGAAGGGCCAGAATTTTTTTACCCCTTCGGCTTCAGCAGCACATGCTTCTTCTTGCCGAGCGAGAGCTTGACCACGCCCTCGCCGGTCAGATGCGACATGGTCAGCGTGAGCTTCTCGTCGCTCACCGCCGTGTCGTTGACGCGCACGGCGCCGCCCTTGATCTGGCGGCGCGCATCGCTCGTCGAGGCGCAGAGCCCCGCCTGTACGAGGGCCGTGAGAAGCCCGAGGCCGCCCGCGAGTTCGCCGGTCTCCACCGTCGGCAGGTCGGCGCTGATCGCGCCTTCCTCGAAGGCGGTGCGGGCGGCTTCCGCGGCCCTTTCGGCTTCCGCGCGGCCATGCACCATCGCCGTCGTCTCGGTGGCGAGGATCTTCTTCGCCTCATTGATCTCCGATCCGCCGAGCGCCTCGAGCCGCGCGATCTCGCCGAGCGGCAATTCGGTAAAGAGCTTGAGGAAGCGGCCGACATCGGCATCTTCCACATTGCGCCAGTACTGCCAGTAGTCGTAGGGCGCGAGCATATCGGCATTGAGCCAGACGGCGCCGGATGCGGTCTTTCCCATCTTCGCGCCGGACGACGTGGTGAGCAGCGGGCTCGTCAGCCCGAACACCTGCGCGCCCGCCGTCCGCCGCGCCAGCTCGATGCCGTTGACGATATTGCCCCACTGGTCCGAACCGCCCATCTGCAGCTCGCAGCCATATTTGCGGTTCAGCTCCACGAAGTCGTAGGCCTGCAGGATCATGTAATTGAATTCGAGGAACGACAGGTTCTGCTCCCGGTCGAGCCGCAGCTTCACGCTGTCGAAGGAGAGCATCCGGTTCACCGAGAAATGGCGGCCGTAGTCACGCAGGAAATCGATGTACTGAAGCTTGTCCAGCCAGTCGCGATTATTGACCATGATCGCGCCGGTCTTGCCCGCGCCGAAGTCGAGGAACTTCGAGAACACGTTTTTGATGCCGGCGAGGTTTTCGTCGATCTTCTCGTCGGTGAGCAGCGGCCGCGCCTCGTCGCGGAAGCTCGGATCGCCGATCCGCGTCGTTCCCCCGCCCATCAGCGCGATGGGCTTGCCGCCCGTCTTCTGCAGCCAGCGCAGCATCATGATCTGCATCAGATGGCCGACATGAAGGCTCGGCGCCGTGCAGTCATAGCCGATATAGCCCGTCAGCACGCGGGTCGCGGCGATCTCGTCCAGCGCGCCCGCATCGGACTGCTGGTGGATGAAGCCGCGCTGCTCGAGTTCGCGCAGGAAATCGGACTTGAAGCTGGACATGATGATCGCTCGGGTTTCGGATAGGCTGGAATTGGCGGCTGGTGTATCACGGGCCCGCCGCAGGGGCAAAACGGACAGACGGCACAATGATAAGAGCCTTGGGATTGATGAGCGGCACCTCGCTCGACGGGATCGACGCCGCCATCGTGGAAACGGATGGCGAAGGCGCGGTCCGGCCCGGCCCGTCGGCCTTTATTCCCTACAAGCCCGAGGAGAGGCTGATTCTCTCCATGGCGCTCGAGGCCGCCAAGGCCTGGGAGCCCGATGCCCCTATGCCCGAGGAAATCGCCGAGGCCGAGCGCCATTTCACGCTGGCGAACGCCATTGCCGTCCGCCAGCTCCTCGCCGATGCGGGGCTGAAGCCCGCCGACATCTCGGTGATCGGATTTCACGGGCAGACCGTGCTCCACCAGCCCCAGCGCCGCCGCACCGTGCAGATCGGCCTGGGTGACGTGCTGGCCCGCCTCACCGGCATCGACGTCATCAACGATTTCCGCAGCGCCGATGTCGCGGCCGGCGGGCAGGGCGCGCCGCTCGTCCCCCTTTATCATCAGGCGCTGGCGCGGAGCGCCGGCATCGCCGAGCCCGTCGCCATCATCAATATCGGCGGCGTCGGCAACATCACCTTTGTCGGCACGGACGGCGCGCTCATCGCCTTCGACACCGGCCCCGGCAATGCGCTGATCGACGACTGGGCCCACGCTCATACCGGCGAGCCGGTGGACCGCGACGGCGCGCTCGCCGCCGCGGGCGAGGTCGATATCGGCGCGCTGATCCGCCTCATGGAACATCCCTTCTTCGACGCGCCGCCGCCGAAATCGCTCGACCGCTTTTCCTTCTCGCCCGAAGCGGTGAGCCACCTCTCCGCGCCCGACGGCGCGGCGACCCTCACCGCCTTCACCGTGGAGGCGATCGCGCGCGGCCTCGCCCATGTGCCGGGCGTGCCGTCCCGCTTCATCGTCTGCGGCGGCGGCCGGCACAACCCGGTGCTGATGTCCATGCTGAGCCGCCGCTTGCAGGGCGGTGTTCTGCCTGCGGAGGATCTGGGCTGGCGCGGCGACGACATCGAAGCCGAAGCCTTCGCCTACCTCGCCGTCCGCGCGCTCCGTGGCAAACCCCTCAGCCTGCCGGGCACGACCGGCGTGCCCGAGCCCATGCCGGGCGGACAGCTGCACCGGGCGGGGAAGGTGTTGGGGTAACCCTCAAACCTTCTCCGTCTCCTTCGGCTTCGAAACGGCGCGAGGTTTTTTCTCGGCTTTGGGTTTGGGCAGGAGGCGGAAGCGGGACTGGCACCACGCGAAGTCCACGCCGACATCGAGCAGCGCGTCGGATCGCCCGCAGGGGCAGGCAAATTCCATCACCGCGAAGACGACATAGGTCTCGCCCGCCTGCAGCGGCACCGGCCAGCCGGTCACATGGTTCGGCGCCGCATTGACGCAAAGAACGAGATCGCCGGGTCCGATAGCGTCGCTCATGGCTTCCATCCCTTGGGCGTGGTTCCGGGGAGAGAATAGACCTCGTCCCGCCTGCGGGGAAGATCGCCGGCTGGCGGACGGCCCCGCCCGTGCCTCACCCCTTTTCGGGTGCTGCCGCGAGCCGCTTGTCGAGATAGGCGCCGACGGTGGCGGCGAGCGGCTCGAGCTTGTTCTCGAAGAAGTGGTTGGC
>JAHBYK010000073.1 GCA_019635965.1 Parvibaculum sp.
AATTCGACGATGCTCATGCGAAGCCGGAACCCTAGCCGCTGCCGAAAGGGTCTTCGCAAGCGTCATGCCAGAGCGCGAGGCGCCGTTTATCGCGCCTCGCATATGCAACGGCTGCAATTCGGCTCGCAAATCAGGCAGCGCGGGCGGCGCTTTGCCATTTGTTTGTGCAGGAAAGCGGTGTCAGCCCGTCAGAGCGGACTGGCGGCGCTCAGCGCATACGCTGAACATTATTGGTGAATTCGGCGGTCGCCGATGTTTCAAGCTCCTGCCGGCGGGTTTCTCCCGTCTCGCGCAGCGAGCGCGCGGCGGCAACCTTGTCCTCATCCGAAGGGAGCTTGAAGAAGGTGTAGGACAGGGTGATGGTGCGGATGCTCTTGGTGTCGAAGTCCTTGGCGATCTCCGGGTCGATGAAGAACATGACGGGCATTTCCGCCGTTTCGCCCGGCGCGAGCTTCTGCTCGGAAAAGCAGAAGCACTCGGTCTTGTTGAAGTAGTACCCCGCGCTGCCCGGCGTCACATTATATGTGGCGCGGCCGACGATCGTCTGATCGCTGTTGTTCACGGCGCGATAGAAGACGGTTTTCGGCACACCGGCATGGACTTCGACCTCGCGTTCCACGGGCCCGAAAGTCCAGTCGAGGCCCGGCGCAACATTGGCGTCGAAACGGACCTTCATGGCAGGTCCGATAGCCGCGGTTGCATCGGGCTTCGTCGCGCGCGTCACGCTCACCGTTCCGCCATAGCCGGTCGCCTCGCAGAACATGCGGTAGAGCGTCGGCGAATAGACGACCGCCGTCGTCGCCACGGCAAGGATTGCCACGGAGAGCGCAACCGGCGGTATGGAGGTCCCGAGGATTTTCATGACATTCGGGAATCTAGTGGCCACCGGTCCGGCGGGCAAGAAAAGCCGGTTCCGCGCGGCGCGTGGCGGATTGCCGCGCCAGGCCGGAGACTCCGGCAAACAACTGGCCGGGAATTGCGGTCAAAAGGGATGACCTTGGCCCCTGCCATGCTAACAATTGGGTCAAACCGGCCTCAAAGAGCCGTACGACAGGGAAATCGCGGGCTGTCTGCCCGTCCGAGGGGGGTGTCTCGAGTTATGGAACTTTGGCTGACGCGCTTTTTCCGCAGGATCTGCCCGGTTATTCCCGTGGCCGGATTCGGCCTATTGATGGCACTGCCGCAAGCGGGCGCCGCCGAGCCAAAGGCCGAACAAAGCCTTGTGCTCGATGAACTCATCGTCACGACCACCGGCTTCGGCACGCCGCGCGCAACCCATACCGGAAACATCGCCAAGATCGGCGAGTTCGAAATGGAGTTCATCCGCCCGGCGCAGCCTGCCGAGGCACTGAACCGCTTGCCGGGCGTCGGCATCCAGCAAGGCAGCGGCGCCGAACACCTGACCGCTATCCGCTCGCCAGTGCTGACGGGCGGCGCCGGCGCCGGCTCCTTCCTCTATCTGGAGGACGGCGTCCCCATGCGCGCGGCGGGCTTTGCCAACGTCAATGCGCTCATGGAAGCAATGGACGAGATTTCCGGCGGTGTCGAAGTCATTCGAGGCCCCGGCGGCGCGCGCTATGGCTCCAATGCGGAACATGGCCTCATCAACTTCCTGAGCAGGCCGCCTGCGCCGGACGGCGATGCCGAACTCACCCTTTGGGGCGGACCGCACGATTTCTACCGAACGTCGGGTACGGCGAGCCGGACATTGAGGAGCGGCGACAGCACCACGCACGGCTTTCGCGGCAGCTTCGCCATGCTCCACGATGGCGGCTTCCGCGCGGACTCAGGGCTTGAGCAGCAGAAGGCGCGGCTGCGCTATGACTATGCCGCCTTCGATACGCGCATCACCGCGACGCTGACCGCAGTCAACACCAATCAGGAGACGGCCGGTTTTGTGCGCGGCGTGAAGGCGTACAAGAACCCCGCTCTCTACAGGGGCAACCCGGACCCCGAGGCCTACCGCGATGCCTGGGCGGTGCGCACTGCCGTTCGCATGGAGCGCGACATCGGCGAAAACCTCATGCTTGTTCTGACGCCCTATGCGCGGAGCAATTCCATGGACTTTCTGATGCACTTTCTGCCGGGAAAGCCCGTCGAGAAGAATGCGCATTGGAGCGGCGGGCTTCTTTCAAGTCTCGTTACGACGCTCGATGGCGGACACCGCATCATCTTCGGCCTCGACAATGAATATACGGATGGCTGGCTGACCGAAATCCAGTACAACCCGACGGCAGGCACCGCGCCGAACCAGTCGCCGCAGGGCGTCCATTACGACTATGCCGTCAAGGCGCTCGTGCTTGCGCCCTATGTTCACAGCGAATGGCGCCTTGCGCCGAAGACGCTGTTCACCGCGGGCCTTCGCTTCGAGTACACACGCTACGACTATGAGAATTATGCGCCTGTCGGCATTTCCGGCCGCTTCCTGCGGATACCCGACCGCGTCGACGAATTCGGCGACTTCACGCCGAAGATCGGCCTGCTGCACGAGTTCAACGAAGGCCTGACCACCTATGTCAATCTCGCGCGAGGCACCCGCGCGCCGCAGACCACCGATCTCTATCGCCTGCAACGGCTCCAGGTGCCGGGCGAGGCGAAATCCGAGGAACTCGACAGCATCGAAGTGGGCGCGCGCGGCCGCATATCGGGCGTCACCTACGAGACCAATCTCTTCTACATGGAAAAGCGGAATTACTATTTCCGGGATGCGGGCGGCTTCAACGTCACCGACGGGCGAACCGACCATGCGGGCATCGAGATTGAGTTGAGCGCGCCGCTCGCCTTCGGTTTCGATATTGCCGCCGCCGGGACCTACGCACGGCACACCTACGCTTTCACCAACATCACGCCGTCGGAAAAGATCCGCGATGGCGACGATGTCGATACCGCGCCCCGGACGCTCGGCAATCTTCGCCTCGGCTACAATTTCAGCGAGGGCGCAGGCCGGGCGGAGCTCGAATGGGTTCACATGGGTTCGTACTGGATGAATGCAGGCAACACCGTCAAATATGACGGCCATGACATTTTCAACCTTCGCCTCGACTATGAAGTCAGCGAGAATGTCGTGCTGTTCGGCAAGCTCACGAACATAATGAATACGCGATATGCCGACCGCGCCGATTATTCGGATATGGGCATGGGAGAAGAACGATACTTCCCCGGCGCGGATCGCGGCCTGTATATGGGTGTCACCTTGCGCTACTGAGCTGCGGCGGCGCTGCGCCGTTGCGTCTGGAGACAAATGGGAACCGCCTTCTGGGATACTTCGCTGTTTCTGCTCGCCGCCATTCAGTTTGCGGCAATGGGCGCGGCGGCGATTCACGCATTGCTGACAAAATCCGACGAGCGTGCGGCGGCAGGATGGGTCGGATTCATTTTACTCGTTCCCTTCATCGGCTGGATTGTCTATCTGATGTTCGGCGTGAACCGGATCCAGCGGCGCGCGCGGGAACTTCGTGGCGAAAAGCAGGATCTGTTTCTGCTTGAGCCGCCCGAACATGGCGAAAGGCGGCAGCGTGAAGGCGTCCTGCACCTTCCCGCACTCGAAAGTCTTGCGCGTCTTGGCCAGCGAATTCTTCCCGAAAGTTTTGAACCGGGCAATTCCGTGCGCCTGCTGCTGAATGGCGACGAGGCATATCCGGTCATGCTTGACATGATCGCCCGCGCCGAGCGGTCCATCGCCATTTCGACATACATATTCAACAATGACCGCGCAGGCCGCCAGTTTGTCGGCGCACTGGCCGAAGCAATGGCACGCGGCGTGCGCGTCCGTCTGCTGATCGACGGTGTCGGCTCGTGGTATTCGCGCCCTTCGATCATTCCATTGCTCGAGGAACAAGGCATCAACTATGCGCGCTTCCTCCATTCGTTCATGCCCTGGCGTATGCCCTATCTCAACATGCGCAACCATCAGAAGATCATGGTCGTCGATGGACGTCATGGCTTCACCGGCGGCATGAACATCGCGGAGGGAAACCTCCACGGGCTGAACCCGAAGAAGCCGATCCGCGATTGCCATTTCCAGGTTGAAGGTCCGGCCGTGGCCCACCTGATGCGGACTTTTGCCTATGAGTGGAATTTCACGACAGACGAGATACTGGAAGGCGATGACTGGTTTCCCGAGATCGAACAGGAGGGCGATGTCATTGCGCGCGGCCTGCCCGCGGGACCCGATCTCGGCCTCAACCCGATCCGCTGGACTCTGCTTGGCGCACTCGCCGAAGCGCAGCACAACATCCGCATCGTCACACCCTATTTCATTCCCGACGCGACGCTGCGCACCAATCTCTCACTGGCGGCGATGCGCGGGGTGATCGTCGACATTGTTCTGCCGGAAAAGAGCAATCTGCGGTTCTGCGACTGGGCGGCCGCCCCTGCCCTCGAATGGCTCGCAAGATCCGGCTGCCGGATATGGAAGACCGGTGCGCCCTTCGACCACTCCAAGGTGATGACGGTGGACGGCATCTGGGCCACCATCGGCTCCGCGAACTGGGACGACCGGAGCCTCCGTCTCAATTTCGAATTCAACCTGGAATGCTATGGATCGAGCTTCGCCGCCACACTCGACCAACTGATCGAGCGGCGAATTTCGACCGCACGACCCGTCTCCCATGAGGAACTTGCGGGCCGCGCCCTGCCGGTACGCATACGCGACGCCCTTTTCCGTCTTGGCGCGCCATACCTGTAGCTCGCACGGACTTGTCTGCGGCCTTTTGGAGACTATGCTTGAGGCGAACAGGGGCGATAAGCTGTTACCAAATGGGCATCCGGTCAGGAGGATAGGCCATGGCGGACAAGAAGAGCGATACCGGCCCCACGATCGAGGAACTGCAGGCGCAGATCGAAGCCCTGCAGAAGGCGCTGGATGAAGCGCGCGCAGCCGCGAGCCCTGCAAGCGAGGATTTTGCGGCCAATGCCGAGGCGGTCGCCGAACGCATGCAGGAAGGCCTGCAGGACATTCAGAAGCAAATCGATGCGCATCCGGTTCCGAGCGCGCTTTTCGCATTCGGGATAGGATTTCTCATCGGCCGTCTGATCGCGCGATAGGAGATGCCGATGATCGATCCGACGCCACAGGTCCGCAAACTGGCCGAGGCAGAGCTGTTCCGCGCCGAGCTTGAAGCGCGCCGCCTTGCCCGGCGGCTTTCGCTTGTCGGTATCGCGGTTTTCATCGCCTTCTTTGCGCTGGTCATGCTGGTGATTGCCGGCTTTCTCTATCTCGCCGAGATTTACGGCTATCCCCTTGGGGCGCTCATCACCGGCGGCTCCCTTGCCGCTCTCGCCTTCATCGCCCTTGCCATTGCCGGCCGCGGCCTCAGCCGGGCTGACAAACTGGAGCTGGAGCTTGCAAACCGCGCCATTACCGAAGCGCGCGCCGATGTGAAGCGCGAGTTCGACGCCATCGAGCGCACACTGAACGATCTGACGCTGGGAGTGCTCGGTCTCGTGAAGGGATCTAGCGGCAGCCTGCCCCTCGTTACCATCATTGTCGGCGCATTGGCCGCGCTCAGTCCCGGTCTTCGCCGCTTTATCATGCCTTTCCTGAGGAAAGACTGATGCGCGCATATGCTCTCGCGGCCGCCCTTCTCCTCTCCGCCTGCGCCCAGCAGGGCCTGCCGCAACCGGAAGTGACCATGCGCAAGCCTCAAGGCATGATCGATGTACCCATCGACGACCACGGGACCGGGCTTGCCGGCCCGGCAGGCGGCGCCATGCTTGGCATGGCGATCGGCACGGGCAGCGGCACGGAATGGGCGGTTGCCGCAGGCGTTGCACTTGGCTATGCGGTGGGCGGGTCCGAAGGGCCGACACTGACCGGCATGGCCGCGTCGGCGCGGCGCGAGGCGCTCGCCAGGATGATGACGGTGCCCCTTCGTGAGCAGGTGACCTGGTTCACTGCCGAAAATCAGGCAAGCGGCAAGATCACGCCGGTCCGCGACTTTACAGACGAGAAGGGCCGCAAATGCCGCGAGTTCGTCGAATGGCGCACCGTCCGCGGCAATAACGGCCACACCTCCGGCACGGCCTGTCTGTGACCGCGCCGATTAAAGACAAGCCATCATGAAACTCTATTGCTCCCACACCTCGCCCTATGCCCGGAAGGTGAGGCTCCTCATCCATGAAAAGGGTGCCACCGGCCGCGTGACCGAGGAGACGGTTGCCGCCCTCGAAGACCCGGCTGCACTCCACGACGCAAACCCGCTTGGCAAGGTTCCCGCCCTCGTCATGGACGACGGCACCTCATGGTTCGACAGCCCGGTCATCTGCGAGGTGCTCGATGCGGTGCTCGAAGGGCCCTCGCTCATTCCCCAGTCGAATGTGGAGCGGTTCCGCGTGCTGCGTCAGCAGGCGATCGCCGATGGCATCATGGATGCCGCCGTGTCCATCATCTTCGAGCGCAACCGGAAGGACGCCGAACAATCCGCCACATGGCTCGGCCGCTGGGAGCGGGCCATCATGCGCAGTCTCAAACTGCTGGAAGCGGAAGTGACCGATCTCGACGGGCCGGTCGATCTTGGCGTGATTTCCGTCGGCGCCGCGCTCGGCTATCTCGACTTCCGCCATGCCTCGCTCGGGTGGCAGGAAAAATTCCCCGAGCTTGCCGGCTGGTGGCGCGATATGGCGAGGCGTCAATCCTTCGCCGATACCGCGCCGCCTGCCTGATGCTCAGCGCCAGGGTTCGACGAGAATCTTGGCGTGCTTTTCCGGGTTGCCGAGTTCGGTGAAGGCGTCCTTCACGCCCTCGACACCAACCTTCCCCGTGACGAGCGGCGACCCGTCGATCTTGCCTTCGGCGAGATGATGCAGCGTCAACGCGAATTCCTCAGGCGTGTAGCCGAGGACGAACTGCACGTTCAGCTCCTTGTTGATGCCGAAGAAGGGCTCGAAACGGTCCTGCTCCATGCAGACGCCGACAACGACCACACGCGCAAAGCGCGGCGCGCCTTCGAAGATCTGCTGGATGACGCCCGGCACGCCGACACATTCGAAAATGACGCCCGGACGCATCTTCGGCCCCATGCCGAGCAGCGTCATGATGTTCTCGGGATCATAGCCTTCCGGCGTCGCTTCCTTCGTCCAGCGCGCGTAAGGGCCTTCGACCTTCGGATCGAGCACGATGTCGGCGCCCATCTGTTCGGCGAGCTTCCGGCGCGCGGGCGAGAAATCGGCCGCAATGATCGGATGCACACCCTTGATCTTGAGGCCCGCGATCACCGCAAGCCCGACCGGGCCGCAGCCGATCACGAGCGGGATGTCGTCCTTCGTGAGATTCGCCTTCTCCACCGCATGCCAGCCGACCGCCATCGGCTCGGTGAGCGCGGCCTGCTCGGTGGGCAGGCCGTTCGGCACCTCGAGCAGCATGGATTCGTTCAGCACCATCTGCTCGGCAAAGCCGCCGGGCTTGGTGTTGGAATAGCCGACCGGATGCATCTTCGCCTTCTGCCCGTCGATGCTGATGGCGATCGGCATGGAGCAGACGCGCGTGCCGGGCTTCAGCTTCTTCTCCGTGCCCGGCCCGTGATCGAGAATTTCGGCGCAGAACTCATGCCCGAACACGATGTCCTTCGACGTATCCATGCTGAAGCTCGAACCGGAACGCTTTGCCGTCTCGACCATCTTGTCCGCATGGTGAAAGGCATGCAGGTCCGAACCGCAAATGCCGCAGGCCAGCGTCTTCACCAGCACCTGGCCAAGCTCGGGTTTGGGTTCGGGAATATCGGCGGCGACAAGATCGCCATTGCGGAACACGGCAGCGCGCATGGGTTTCCTCCGGATTTTTGTTGGCCGTATGCAAGCAGGCGCGACGGGCCCGCGCAAGCGAATTTATAGACCGCGGTCCAGTTGCTTTGCGGCTGCCGCAGCGGCACGCAGGCGCCGCTTTTCGGCGAGCGTATTCGACGCCACGATTATGAGGATCGGCAGGGCGAGAAAGAGCGTCACGCTGTTCGCGCCGATCAGCGCATAGTCGCCAAGATGGATACCATGCAGCAGCCAGAAGACGATGCCGACGGTCATGCTGGCATACATGAGGAGGGAGACGCCCGCCGTATCGCGCGTCCTGATCGTCTTGATCGCCTGGGGCAGGAAGGCAAAGGTCGTGAGGAAGGCAGCGATATAACCGATATTTTCCATGAGCGGCACCGGACGAGCGGGACATATGCCGCGCATATGACGCCCGCCCGGTTCACTTGGCAAGGGGAGGCGTCAGTCCGCCGCAACCCAGCCCTGCATTACCGCCGCCTCATGACGCACCCGCTCCGGCGAGCCAAGCAGCTGCCGGTCGAGCCCGATCCGCTTGAACCAGTAATGCAGACCCATGAGATCGGTGAAGCCCATGCCGCCATGCACCTCGGTCGCGGTGCGCGCGACGAAGCGGCCGACCTCGCCTGTCATGCCCTTGGCATGTGCCGCCATCAGGCTTGCCTCGGCCGGAATGACGTCGAAGGCATGAGCCGCATACCAGATGAGCGAACGGCAAGGCTCGAGCTCCGAAGCCATTTCCGCGCACATATGCTTCACGGCCTGGAACGATCCGATGACCCGGCCGAACTGCTTGCGTTCGCCGGCATAAGCGACCGCCTTCTCGATCATCATCGAACCCGCGCCCAGCGTATCGGCGGCGAGCATCACGCGGCCGGCATCGATCATGCGGGCGAGCGCCGCCGCGGCATCGCCGCCCGAAAGGGCTTCCGCTTCCACATTGTCGAACTGAAGCTCGGTGAGCGTCCGCGTGAGGTCGATGGATGTGAGCCTGACCCGCGTGAGCCCCTTCGCGCCGCCCTTGACGAGATGAAGCCCGCCGGACTTGTCCGCAACGACGATGAGATCGGCGGCCGCCGCATCGAGCGCAAATAGCGCCTTGCCCGAGAGCTTGCCGCCCGATGCCACGACGCCCGCACCATCGCGCGCGCCCGATGCCCTTTCGGACACGGCAACGCCTGCAACGATTGCACCGCTTGCGAGCTTCGGCAGCCATGTTTCCTGCTGCGCCATCGAGCCGGCACCGGCAATGGCGATGGGCGCCATGACGCTCGTACCGATGAAGGGCGTGGGCGCGACGAAGCGTCCGAGCATCTCCGCGACGAGCGCCGCATCGAGCAAGGCCATGCCCATGCCGCCATGCTCTTCCGGCACCAGCATGCCGGGCACGCCCAGCTCAACAAGCGCCTCGCGAATCTCCGGCGCTTCCAGGTCGCGCATCTCGGCCACCTTGCGCACACGCTCGAGCGGCGACACGCGCTCCAGCGTACCCCGGATGCTTTCCTGAAGCAGCTTCTGGTCTTCCGACAAACCGAATTCCATGATCCTGCTCCTTATGCCTTTGCCGGCTTCGGTTCGCGCGGCATACCGAGGCCGCGTTCCGAAATGATGTTCTTCTGAATTTGCGCCGTGCCGCCACCGATGATGAGACCGAGGTCGAACATGTAACGGTGCTGCCAGCTGCCATGCGCGCGAAGATGCGGGCTGTCGCCATAAAGCACGCCGATCTCGCCCAGCGCGTCGATGGCAAGCGCCGCGAGCTGGTGATTGATCTCGCAGCCCTGCAGTTTCACGATCAGACGGGCAATGCCGGGATCTTCCTTTTTCGAGGCGGCGGTGAGAAGCCGGAGCCCGTGAAACTGCATGGCCAGTACACGCGCCTGCAACTGCAGCAGCCGGTCACGATAGACGGGATGGTCGATGAGCCTCGTCCCATCCACCGTCTCCTCATGCATGAGATCGATGATCTCCTTGAGCCTCGTGCCCGCCTGGTTCGGATCGCCGAGCATACCGCGCTCATGCTTGAGCGTGGCATTGGCGACGAACCAGCCCTGGCCGCGTCCCGCCACGATGTCCTTCTTCGGAACGCGGACATCGGTGAAGAAGACTTCGTTGAATTCCGCGTGACCCGTCATGGTGGTCAGCGGCCGCACCTCGATGCCGGGCGTCTTCATGGAGAAGATCAGATAGGAAATGCCTTCATGCTTCGGCTTGTCGGGCTCGGTCCGCACGAGGCAGAAGATCATGTCCGCGGCATGAGCCGTCGAGGTCCAGATCTTCTGTCCATTGATGATGAAATCGTCGCCATCTTCGGTCGCCCTGGTCTGGAGCGAGGCCAGGTCCGAACCCGAGCCCGGTTCCGAATAGCCCTGACACCAGATCACCTCGCCGCGAAGCGTCGGCGCGATCCACTTCTTCTTCTGCTCCTCGGTGCCAAGCTCCAGAAGGGTCGGCACGAGCATGGAGATGCCCTGATTGGCAAGACCCATCGGCAGCTTTGCGGCCGTGAACTCCTCCGCAATGATGCGCGACTTCAGAATGTCCGGCTCGGCGCCATAGCCGCCATATTCCTTGGGGATCGTGCGCGCCGCATAGCCATGCTCGATGAGCAGCCGCTGCCAGGCGCAGGATTCCTCGGACGGCCGCGCCACG
>JAHBYK010000074.1 GCA_019635965.1 Parvibaculum sp.
GCGGCGGCATTATCGGCATTGAACTTCCGCACATAGGCGTTGAAGGTCTCGACGAGTTCGGTATTGCTGACGGAGTTGGGCGGCGTGAAAACGCCCGTCCCGCTGATGACGACTTTGGTCACTGTTCACCTGACGGTTCTTGATGTCGCCACCTGCCTCATCCGGTGCTTGTTTATCCTTGTGCACGCAAAGGCAAGGCGGCTTCCCCTGGGCCACTGAAGGTAAAATAGAACAGCCCTTCCGCCGATGCTACAGCAGAGCGGCAGGCAGGTTGGGAGGCAGGTGAAATGAACGAACATGGAAAAGGCGGCGGCGGATTGCCGTCGGCACCGCTCGAGGACGCGGCGCTGCGGGCCCTGACGCTGGACGGCATGATGGCGCTGGCCGACGCCATGCTGCGCCGGGGCCTTGAAAACCCAAGCTCGCCCTTGCGTAAACCGGCGCTGGCGACCGTAAATTCAGCCGGTGCCCCGGCAGTGCGAACGGTGATTTTGCGTTCGGTGGACTTTACGGCCCGCACGCTCGGCATTTTCACCGACGCCCGCTCGCGCAAGGTGGCCGAACTCGGGGCAGAGCCCCGCGCGGAGCTGCTGTTCTACGATCCGGCCTGCGACATGCAGCTCCGGCTCTCGGGCAGGGTGGAGATCAGGGTTGGCGATGAGAGCGCCTGGGCAAGTGCGGCACCCGCCTCGCGCCGCGCCTATCTCGTGACGGCGCCGCCCGGCACCGCTTCGCCGGAGCCGGTCTCGGGCCTGCCTGCGGATGTGGCGGGCATCATCCCTTCGCTCGAAAGGATGGAGGAAGGCCGCGTCAATTTTGCCTTCATCGAGTTCCGTTTCAGCGAGGCGGATTTGGTCGTGCTCTCGCGCGCGGGACACCGCCGCGCGCGAATCCGCTATCTGACGGATGCCAGACAGGCCGAATGGCTGGTGCCCTGAGCCTTGCTCAGACCGCGGAGGCCGTGCGGCTCTGGCTGCCCGCGGTTTCAGCTTCCGCTTTCTTTTCGTCCCGGCCCTGGGGTGCGGTGAGGCGCGGCGCCTCCGGCTTTTCGTCCTGCTCCGCGGCGCGAATTTCGCCGCTCACCTGACCGCCTTGCTCGACCTTCAGCTCGCCATAGCGAACCGTGCCCGTCACGCGGCCGGACGAATTGATGGTGAGGCATTTTTTCACGATCAACGTGCCGTCGAATTTGCCGTTCACTTCGGCTTCCTCGACAGTTGCCTCGCCGCGCACTTCGCCGCTTTCCGTAATCGTCAGCGTTCCGCTTTCGATTGTGGCCTGCACATCGCCTTCGATCACGAGCGAGTCGCAGGACTGGATCTTGCCTTCGAGTTTCAGACCGCGCCCGACATGAAGATTGGCGGCAGGTGCGGCGTTGGACGGCGTGCTGAGCGGAGAAGGCTGGAGAGTTCGCACGGGTGGCTTCCTTACTTGATAGGATGGCGTGATGGCGCGCGTGCCTGCAGCTTCGGTGTCGGTGCTGCGGGCATCTGCGGGCCGCGGTTCTTCGGCCGCTGGCTGCGGTGTCTCGCTTTCGCTGCGCACCGATGGCGGCGCAGGCGGCGATGCAATGTCGGAAACACCCTTGGGGCGCTTGAACATTTCTTGAATCCCCTCCACTGGCTGGAACGGACGTGAAGCTACGCGCGCAACATGGCTCGCATGTGCCGACAATGTGGCGGAACATTGATTGCGCCTGGCTAGCAGCGCATAACGGCGCTTAATTATTGGTTTGGAATTCGCGCCAATGCGGAGCAAGTCTTGTGCTGCGGGCAGCTCACAAGATGATCGTTGACGATGCCGACGGCCTGCGCGAAGGCATAGACGATCGTCGGACCACAGAACTTGAAGCCGCGCTTCTTCAGCTCCTTCGACATCGCAAGGCTCATCGCCGTCTCGGCAGGAACTTGCTTGATGCTGGTCCATTTGTTCTGAACCGGCACACCATCCGTGAAACGCCACAGAAAGTCCGAGAAGTCCTCGCCCTTTTCCATCATGGCGAGATATGCTTTCGCATTGCCGATCGTCGCTTCGATCTTGCCGCGATGACGGATGATGCCGGGGTTCTGGAGAAGTTTCTCGACCCTCGCGGGCTTGTAGCGCGCGATGATCTCCGGCTCGAAGCCGTCAAAGGCGTCGCGGAATGCCTCACGTTTGCGCAGAATGGTGATCCAGGAAAGGCCGGCCTGAAATCCGTCCAGGATCAGCTTTTCGAACAGCGCACGGCCGTCATATTCCGGCACGCCCCATTCCTCGTCGTGATAGGCAAGATAAAGCGGATCCTCACCCGGCCAGGGACAGCGTTTGCTTTCACTCGCCATCGCCGCTGCTCTCCATCCCCTCGACGCTCGCTTCAAGCCAGCCGGGAATTTCCGGGCGAATTTCAGCCTGCCCGGCTTCCAGCACGGCGCCGCTGATGAGATCGAGCCGGAGCAGCGCCAGCGCGCGTTCCGATTCCGCATCGGTCGAATGGATCGTGCCGACTTCGCGCACTCCGCCCTTCACCGGCGTACCGGGCGCGGGCATGTCGCCTTCGACATGGACGGGAAGAAGCCGCTTGCGCACGCTGCCGCGCCGCTTCGTGCGCGATGTCACTTCCTGTCCGACGAAGCAGCCCTTGTGAAAGTCGATACCGTTAAGTTCCGCAAAATTCACCTCGAGCGGAAAGGTCCGATCCGGTTCAAAATCTTCGGCCGCGTCGCCGATTCCAAGCGAGATGCGGTGCCGGCGCCATGCTTCGGCCGGCACTTCGGTGGCCTTTGATGTCTTGATCACGGCCTCTGCGTCATTTGCCGGCGTAATTGCCCGGCGGCCCATTTGCGGATTGCGCGGGTCCGGCAGGCCGGGGCCTTCCGCCATCGGGCTGCCTTCCTCGTTCCAGAAGGCGATCACCGCAAAACTGGCGCTTCGATCCTCGATCTCGACCTTGGCCCTGAGCTTGTACATGGAGAGGCGTTTGACGAGTTCGCCCGCCCGCGCGCCATCGCAGTCGAGCAGCACCGCCGCCGGGTCGGCCGGGTCGCCCGCCATGAAAAAATCGAAGAGGAATTTGCCCTGCGGCGTCAGCAGGGCGGAATAGACGAGCCGTGTTCCATCGGCATGGTCGACATTATTGGTGACGAGCCCTTGCAGGAAGCTGCGCGCCTCCGGCCCGCCGATCCGCACCATGCCTCGCCCAGGAAGTCTGGAGGCTCTTGCCCCGGTCATTTCGTTCCCGCCTTGTTGAGCCTCAAGATTTAGGCCCGGCCCGGCCGATCCGCAAGCCGTTGGGCGGCCGGGGGCACAAACTTGGCTTTGGCGGCAGCTCCACCTATAAACCGGGCTCAGAGCCGGACCGGCCCTGCCGATCCCTTGCGTCTCAGACCGCCGCCGCCGGAAACCGCATGCGCATTCTTTTCATCGCTTCAAATCGAATTGGCGACGCCGTGCTCTCGACCGGCATCCTCGCGGGCCTGATGGAGCGCTATCCCGGCGCCGAATTCTGGGTCGCCTGCGGTCCGCTGGCCGTCGATGTCTTCCGCCATGCGCCGCGCGTCACCCGCATCATCGAAATGCCGAAGGAGAAGCGCGGCGGCCATTGGCTGAAACTGCTGAAGGCGGTGGCATTCCGCCGCTTCGAGGCCGTGGTCGATCTGCGCGGCTCGGCCACGGCATGGGCGACCTTTGCCCGCAAGCGGCACATCCTGAAACCCGATCACGAACTTCACCGCGTCGAGCACAATGCCGGTGTTGTCGGCATGGTGCCGCCGCCGAATCCGCGCGTCTGGCCGGGCGAAGAAGCACGCCGCCGCGCGCGCGACATCATCCCGGATGGGATGCGTGTGCTCGCGATCGGTCCGACGGCGGCCTGGCCTTACAAGATGTGGCCGGTCGAACGCTTCGCCGAACTTGCGCGGCGCCTTCTTGCGCCCGGCGCGCCGCTCGATGGCGCCCATCTTCTCGTTACCGGCGGTCCCGGCGAACAGGAAAAATGCCGCCCCGTGCTCGATGTCATGCCGCCGGAGCGCCGCATCGACCTCATCGGTGCAGGCATCGACGAAACGGCAGCCGCCTTCGAGCGCGTTTCCCTCTATGTCGGCAATGATTCCGGCCTCATGCATCTCGCCGCCGCCGCGGGCGCGCCGACGATCGGCCTTTTCGGGCCGACGGCCGACACGATCTATTCGCCCTGGGGTCCAAAGGCGGTCACGGTTCGCGTGCCGCGCTCGCTCGAGGCCATCAGGGCGGAGGAGGGCGAGGACTTCCTCTATTCCGGCAAGAATTTCATGGAAGACCTCGCCGTCGACACGGTCGAGCAGGCAGCCCGCGATCTTCTGGCGAAACTGGCACGCGAGAACGGCGCCAGAGGCTAGTGAATTGCCCCCACGAAATCCGCGTGCCGGAATTCGCTCGGATGGATGAGCCGCTTCGTGCCGACACGCACGGAGTGGATCGGTCCTTCGAGTTCCCTGTTCCAGAAATCGAGAAATTTGGAGAGTGCCGGATATTTCGGCTCCAGATCATAGTCCTGCCAGATATAGCTTTGCAGAAGCTTGGGATGATCCGGCATCCGGTAGAGAATTTCGGCTGTCACCAGCCGGTAGCCATCAAGGAGCTTCTTCAGTTCCGAAACCTGTCTCACGCTTGAACCTCCAGATCGAACAATCCAGACGACAACGCCGCACTCAAAAGGGCCTCACGACGCAAGAATCGTAGTCGTGAAAAATTCACGCGTCGATATTGACAATTCTGTTTCGGCAATGATTCGTTCAATGAAATCAATGGATTAGCACTCACCTTGGCGGGTGAGTGCCAGCACCCCGCGGAGGCCGCGCCCCTTCGCTTGACCGAAGGGCGGATTTGGGTTCGTTTGTCGGCCAACAGGCATCCAAAAAAGGCCATCAAGGCAGCAAACAGGGATCAGGACGGGAAATGACAGGGACGTTCCGCGCCATCCGCGCGTCGAAGGGCGAAAAGGCCCCTCAGATCGAATTCGCAAACCTCACCGAAGCCGATCTCATGGACGGCGATGTGACCGTCGCCGTGGAATATTCCACGGTGAACTACAAGGACGGCCTTGCGCTGACAGGCGCCGCCCCCATCATCCGCCATTGGCCGCTGATCCCCGGTATCGACTTCTCCGGCAAGGTGGAGAAGTCCGATAACCCGAACTTCAAACCGGGCGATCGCGTCGTGCTGAACGGCTGGGGTGTCGGTGAAGGCCATAATGGCGGCTATGCCCAGAAGGCGCGCGTGAAGGGCGACTGGCTGGTGAAACTCCCCGATGCGATTTCTAACGAACAGGCCATGGCGATCGGCACGGCGGGCTATACGTCGATGCTCTCGGTTCTCGCACTGGAAAAGAACGGCGTGAAGCCGGGTTCCGACGTGCTCGTCACGGGTGCGGCCGGTGGCGTCGGCTCGGTTGCCATCGCCATTCTCGCCAAGCTGGGCTATCGCGTGATCGCCTCCACGGGCCGCATGTCGGAAGCGGATTATCTGAAGGGCCTCGGCGCCGACGAAGTGATCGACCGCAATGAACTGTCGAACCCGGCAAAGCCGCTCGGCAAGGAACGCTGGGCAGGTGCCGTCGATGCGGTGGGCAGCCACACACTCGCCAATGTTCTCTCGATGACGAAATATGGCGGCGCCGTTGCCGCTTGCGGTCTTGCGCAGGGCATGGACCTGCCGGCCTCGGTCGCGCCTTTCATCCTGCGCGGCATCACGCTGGCCGGCATCGACAGCGTCATGGCGCCGAAGGAAAAGCGCGAAGAAGCCTATCGCCGTCTCGCAACCGATCTCGACATGAAGAAGCTCGAGGCCATGAGCTTCCGTGCGAAGCTCGACGACGTGCCGAAACTCGGCCAGGACATCCTGGCGGGCAAGGTGCGCGGCCGCGCCATTGTCGATGTAAACGCCTGACGGGAGCGCGACGAACTTGGACCTCAATCTGCCGCCCTTCCGCGATCCGAAATATGTCGAACGCAAGGTGGAAGTGGAGCGCCGCGCCGACGGCTCCATCCTCCTGCGCAACCCGCATCCGCTGCGCGAAACGCCGGCGAACCTGATTGCGCCGATCCGCAAATGGGCGGCGGAAGCGCCGGACCGCGTCTGGCTCGGCAAGCGCAAGCCGGCGAAGGAAGGCTTCGGCGCGTGGGATCTCCTCACCTATGCCGAAGCAAATGCCAGGGTGAATGCGATCGCGCAGGCGCTGCTCGATCGCGGTCTCGATCAGTCGGCGCCGGTGATGATCCTCTCCGGCAATTCGATCGAACATGCGCTGATGACCTATGGCGCGATCCTGGCGGGCGTGCCCGTTGCGCCCGTTTCGCCGTCCTACAGCACGATGAGCTCGGATTTCGACAAGCTGCGCTATGTCTTCGATCTCGTGGAGCCGAAGCTGATTTTCATGCAGGAGGCGGCGCCCTTCACGCGCGGCCTTGCCGCGCTGCCGCTCGATGGCGTCGAACTCGTGACCGTCGATGGCTCGATGGGAACGCCGTTCGCGGCCTTGCTCGAAACCGTGCCGGGCAATGCGGTCGAGGAAAGCTATGCCCGCCTCAACTACGACATGGTGGCGAAGTATCTCTTCACCTCCGGTTCCACCGGCATGCCCAAGGCCGTCATCACTACGCAGCGCATGATGTGCGTCAACTCCGTGATGCCGCGCAGCGTCAATGTGGAAGAGGAAGGCGACGAGCCGCCTGTGCTGCTGAACTGGCTGCCCTGGAACCACTGCTTTGGCGGCAATGCGATCCTGAACAACCTTCTCGTTTCCGGCGGCACGCTCTATATCGACGGCGGCCGCCCGGTGCCCGGCGGTTTCGCCGAGACGGTGCAGAACCTCCGCGAAATTGCACCCACCGCCTATTCCAACGTGCCGGCCGCCTACACCATGCTGGTGGACGAACTGGAAAATGACGAGGCGCTGGCGAGAAATTTCTTCTCGCGCCTGCGTACGCTTGCCTATGGCGGCGCGGCGCTGAGCCAGGATCTCTATGAGCGCATCCAGCAGGTTGCAATCCGCGTGGCGGGCGAGCGCATCGTCTTTTCGTCGGGCTATGGCGCGACGGAAACCGCGCCGACGATCTGCAATGTGCATTGGCCGACCGAGCGCATGGGGCTTCTTGGCCTGCCGCTGCCGGGCGTGGAGCTGAAACTCGCCCCGGTCGGCGAAAAGCTCGAAGTGCGCGTGCGCGGCGACTGCATCACAAAGGGCTATCACAAGAACCCGGCAAAGACGGCCGAAGCCTATGATGAGGAAGGTTTCTACCGCCTCGGGGACGGCGCGCGCTTTGTCGACCCCGATCACCCGGAAGAAGGCCTTGTCTTCGATGGCCGCGTTGCCGAGGACTTCAAGCTCTCGACCGGCACCTGGGTGAGTGCGGGCAAGCTCCGTGTCGATGTCGTCGCAAGCTCGAACGGTGTATTGGCCGACGCGCTCGTCGCCGGTCTCGACCGTGCCTATATTGGCATTCTCGGTTTTCCGAACATTCCGGCGTGCCGCAACATCGCGGGCGATCAGTCGCTTGCCGTGGAAGACCTCGTTCATCATCCAGCGGTGCTGGCGCGCCTCGCCGAAGGGCTGGCCGCGCACAACAAAGGCAATCCGGGTTCGAGCTCCCGCGTCCTGCGTGCGCTGCTGATGGTCGAGCCGCCAAGCGTCGATGCGGGCGAGCTTACCGACAAGGGCTATATCAACCAGGCGGTCGCGCTTGGCCGCCGCGCTGCGCTCGTCGAAAAACTCTACGCAGATCCGCCGGGCAATGATGTCGTGGTCGTCTGACGGGAAGGGCGGCCCACGGCATGTTTGATTTCGGTCTGGCGGCGAACGGGGTGGCGATCGGTCTTGCGGTCGCAGCGCCCATCGGCCCCGTCAATCTCATCGTCATCCGGCGGACATTGCGCTACGGCCAGCTGAACGGGTTTCTCTCGGGCGGCGGCGCCGCCGTTGGCGATGCGATCTTCGCCGCGATTGCTGCCTTCGGCATCACCGCGGCAATGGATTTCGTGATCCGCATCGAGACGCTGTTGCAGATTGCCGGCGGCTGCTTCCTTCTGTTTCTCGGACTGCGCACATGGTTCGCAAAACCGCATTTCAGCGAAGCGCCCGCCGAAGTGCATACCGGGGCAATGGCGGCAGTCTTTGCGACAACCTTCGTTCTCACCATCACGAATCCAGCCACCATGCTGGGGTTCATCGCCATATTCGGCGGCGTGGCCGGGCTTGCGGGCGCGGGCGATGATTATGCCCATGCGGCGACGGTCGTTATCGCCGTCATGGCCGGTTCGGCGCTGTGGTGGGCTGGCCTGTCGGGCTTTGTCAGCCTGTTCCGCCACCGCATGAATGACGATCTTTTGCGGATCGTGAACAAGGTGTCGGGGGTTCTCATCGCCATATTCGGTGCCGTCGTGCTTGCGCGTGTCGTAGTCAGGTTTTTGTTCTAAGCTGCGTCAAACAGGAAAATGAGATCAGGGAGGTCGGGAAGATGAACGGTGCGGAAAGCCTTGTGCGCACGCTGGTGAACTCTGGCGTGGAAGTCTGTTTTTCCAATCCCGGCACCTCGGAAATGCATTTCGTCGCTGCGCTGGATAAGGTGGATGGCATGCGCGCGATCCTCGGCCTCTTCGAAGGTGCGGTGACGGGCATGGCCGATGGCTATGGCCGTATCGCCGAGAAGCCTGCGGCGACGCTCCTTCATCTCGGACCCGGCCTCGCAAACGGCCTCGCCAATCTGCACAATGCGCGCCGTGCGCAGACGCCGATTGT
Source organism: Parvibaculum sp. (assembly GCA_019635965.1). Classification (GTDB taxonomy): domain Bacteria; phylum Pseudomonadota; class Alphaproteobacteria; order Parvibaculales; family Parvibaculaceae; genus Parvibaculum. The sequence goes on from JAHBYK010000074.1 coordinate 8,750, forward strand.
CAATATTGTCGGCGACCACGCGACCTATCATGCGCAGTATGATGCGCCGCTCGCATCCGACCTGGCGGGCTTTGCGCGTCCCGTCTCGGGCTGGCTCCATTCCTCCACATCGCCGAAAACCGTTGCCGCCGATGGCGCCCGCGCCGTTCAGGCCGCGATGCAGCCGCCCGGCCAGATCGCCACACTGATCCTGCCGGCCGACACCGCCTGGCTCGAGGCCGAGCAGGCAGCACCCGCGCTGCCCCGCATCGCGCCTGCACCCGTATCATCCGAGGCGGTGGATCGTGCGGCGAAGGCGCTCAAGAACGGCAAGAAGACCGCGATCCTTGTGCGCGGAGCCGCGCTGAAGGAAAGAGGCCTTGCCGCGGCAGGCCGCATCGCCGCGAAATCGGGCGCGCGCATCATGTGCGACACCTTCGCGCCGCGCCTGCAGCGCGGGGCGGGCCGTGTTGTCATCGAGCGCATTCCCTATTTCGCCGAACAGATCGTCGAGACGCTTCAAAGCGTCGAACAGCTTATCCTTGTCGGTTCGAAGCCGCCTGTTTCCTTCTTCGCCTATCCGGGCAAGCCGAGCTGGTGTACGCCGGAAAGCGCCGACATCATCTATCTCGCCCACCCGCACGAGGACGGCACCTCGGCGCTCGAAGCCGTGGCCGATGCCATCGCCGCCCCGAAAGAGCCGGCCGGCATTGCACCGCTTCAGAAGCCGGAACTGCCGAAGGCCGGCGCCTCTTTCGATCAGTTCACGATCGGCCAGGTCGTCGGTCACTTCCTGCCGGAAAATGCGATCATTTCTGATGAGGCGGCGACGTCGGGCATCGGTTCCATGATTGCGACGGTGAATGCCGCGCCCCATGACCATCTCTCGCTTACCGGCGGTTCCATCGGTCAGGGCCTGCCGCTTGCGACGGGAGCGGCCGTCGCCGCGCCGGACCGCAAGGTCGTCTGCCTT
>JAHBYK010000075.1 GCA_019635965.1 Parvibaculum sp.
GAGGAAGACGACAAGCCATTTGGCGTCGCCGGAGGTGGCAGAGCGCCGGAGCGCGTTCAGCGTCACGCCGCACCGCCCTTCGCATAAGCCTTCAGCCGCGCGCTTGCTTCCTTCAGGATCGCGTCCTGCTTGCAGAAGCAGAAGCGGATGAGGTGGCGCGGCGCGCCGGGTGTCGAATAGAAGGCCGAAAGCGGGATGGCGGCGACCTTCGCCTTTACGGTGATCTCGCGGCAGAACTCGTCATCCGTGCCGTTGAAGCCGAGGGCGCGGAAATCGGCGCTGACAAAATAAGTGCCGTCGGCCGGCAGCACGCCGAAACCTGCTTCCGCGAGTCCCGTTGAAAGGAGATCGCGCTTCGCCTCAAGCGAGGACGCAAGCCCCGCAAAATAATCGTCGCCCTTGGAGAGACCGAAGGCGACGGCCGATTGCAGCGCAGGCGGCGTGGTGAAGGTGACGAACTGGTGCGTCTTGCCGACGACTTCCATCAGGTGCGCGGGGCCGGTGACATAGCCGATCTTCCAGCCGGTGAGGGAGAAGGTCTTGCCCGCCGAGCCGATGCGGAGCGTGCGCTCGCGCATACCGGGCAGCGTCATCAGCGGGACATGGGTGTGGCCGGAAAAGACGAGATGCTCATAGACCTCATCACAGACCGCATAGGCGTCATGCGCCACGATCAGCTCCGCAAGCCGCGTGAGTTCAGCGCGGGAGAAGACCTTGCCGACGGGGTTCATCGGCGAATTGAGGAGGACGAGCTTGGTGCGCTCCGTAAACGCCGCCTCGATCTTCTCGAAGGGAAGCGACCAGTCCGGCGGCGAGAGCGGCACGGGGATGGCCTTCGCGCCCGCCGCCTCGATCACGGGCCTGTAGCTGTCATAAGCGGGCTCGAAGATGATGGCCTCGTCGCCCGGATTGAGCAGCGCGATGAGGCAGTCGGCCAGCGCCTCGGTGGCGCCGGACGTCACCATGACTTCCTTCTGCCAGTCCACATCGAGGCCATAGAAACGCTTGTTGGCGGCAGCAACGGCCTGACGGAGCGCGGGCAGGCCCATCATGGGCGGATACTGGTTCGGCCCATCGAGGATGGCTTTTGCGGCGGCGGCGCGGACATCGTCGGGGCCCTCGTCGTCCGGGAAGCCCTGGCCGAGATTGATCGCGCCATGCTCGGTGGCGAGCGCCGACATGACCGTGAAAATCGTCGTGCCGAGAGCCGAAAAGGTGCCGTTTGCCGCCCGCATGCCGCCTGCCTCTTTCAAACGCGAAGGTCCGATCGCCTGCCCTTGTCGCGGCGCGGCCAGCCGCTGTCAATCGGCGCTGCGGCGGTCATATCGGGCAGGATTTCCCAGCGTCAGGAAGGATTGATTAACGCGCAGCCACTATTTTAGCCATTACGCCTATATTTTGTGCATTTCTTCTGCATAAAATAGCAGCACGCTGCAACGCGCAGGAATTCAACCTTTTGATTTCACAGGGATTTCGGCCTCAAGCAAGGTTGGCACGAGCCGTGCTAACCAGTCTGTACGTGGTTGCGGGCGGCGAGCCCAGGAACAAGGAAGTCAGCGAATGAAAAAGATCGAGGCAATCATCAAGCCGTTCAAGCTCGACGAAGTGAAAGAGGCGCTGCAGGAAGTTGGACTTCAGGGCATCACCGTGACGGAAGCCAAGGGCTTCGGCCGGCAGAAGGGACATACCGAGCTTTATCGCGGCGCCGAATATGTCGTCGATTTTCTGCCCAAGGTGAAGATCGAGGTCGTGCTGAACGACGAGATGGTGGCGAAGGCCGTGGAAGCGATTCAGGCAGCCGCGCGCACAGGCCGCATCGGCGACGGCAAGATTTTCATTTCCAATGTCGAGGAAGCCATCCGCATCCGCACCGGCGAAACCGGATCGGAAGCGATCTAGCGGACACGAAGGAGCGGCAATCACGGTTACGCATTGACCCCCCAAAAGACGGCGCGCAGCGGCAATCAGGCCGCCGCGCGATATATCCACGAGAGGGCGCAAGCCCAACGCAAGAACCCCTAAAGGACAACAGGGAAAAGAGGACCAAATGGCTGGCAAATCTATTCAGGACGTCATCAAGGAAAAGGACGTGAAGTACATCGACCTGCGCTTCACCGATCCGCGCGGCAAGATGCAGCATGTCACCTTCGATGTCGGCTTCTGCGATGACGACTTCTGGGCCGAAGGCACGATGTTCGACGGTTCGTCGATTGCCGGCTGGAAGGCGATCAACGAGTCCGACATGGTCCTGCTGCCCGATGCAGCGACGGCCGTGATCGACCCGTTCTACGCTCAGACGACGCTTGCCGTTTTCTGCGACGTTCTCGAGCCTTCGACGGGCGAGCCCTATGCGCGCGACCCGCGCGGCACGGCGAAGCTCGCGGAAGCCTATGTGAAGTCGTCGGGCATCGGCGACACGATCGTGTTCGGTCCGGAAGCCGAATTCTTCATCTTCGATGACGTGAAGTTCTCCGCCAATCCCTACAAGACCGGCTTCGAGCTCGACTCCATCGAACTGCCGACCAACACGGACACGCATTACGAGACGGGCAACCTCGGCCACCGTCCGCGCACGAAGGGTGGCTACTTCCCGGCGAACCCGATCGACTCCTGCCAGGATCTGCGCGGCGAAATGCTGACGGTCATGGAAGAGATGGGCGTCCACATCGAAAAGCACCACCACGAAGTGGCGGCGGCGCAGCACGAGCTTGGCACCAAGTTCCAGACGCTGACCAAGGCCGCGGATCACATGCAGATCTACAAGTATGTGATCCACAACGTGGCGCAGGCCTTCGGCAAGACGGCGACCTTCATGCCGAAGCCGGTGTTCGGCGACAACGGCTCGGGCATGCACTGCCACCAGTCGATCTGGAAGGACGGCAAGCCGCTCTTCGCCGGCAACAAGTATGCCGACCTCAGCCAGGAATGCCTGTGGTATATCGGCGGCATCCTGAAGCACGCCAAGGCGCTCAACGCCTTCACCAACCCCAGCACGAACAGCTACAAGCGCCTCGTGCCGGGCTATGAAGCGCCGGTGCTGCTCGCCTATTCGGCGCGCAACCGTTCGGCCTCCTGCCGCATTCCGCATGGCACGTCGCCGAAGTCGAAGCGCATCGAAATCCGCTTCCCCGATCCGACGGCGAACCCCTATCTCGCCTTCGCGGCGATGGCCATGGCCGGCCTCGACGGCATCGAGAACAAGATCGATCCGGGCGCGCCGATGGACAAGAACCTCTACGACCTGCCGCCGGAAGAGCTGAAGGACATCCCGACCGTTTGCGGCAGCCTGCGCGAAGCGCTGGTCGCGGCGGATCAGGACCGCAAGTTCCTGACGAAGGGCAATGTCTTCACCGACGAGCAGATCGACGCCTATCTCGAGCTGAAGTGGGAAGAATGCCTGCGTTACGAAATGACGCCGCACCCGGTCGAGTTCGACATGTACTACTCGGTCTGAGCCTCAAGGGTTCAGCGAGACGGAAAGGCCGGAGCGAAAGCTCCGGCCTTTTTGCTTGTCTCAAGCCTTGTGCAGCGAAAAGCGCGTGCCGCAGATGGCGACGCTGGTTCCTTCGACCGGCAGGCCGCGCGCCTTCGCGCGGGCGAGCGCGCTGGCGGGGTCTGACATTGCGACGTCGATACCGATGACGCCGGTGCCGTCGGCGTCCACCGGCTCGACGAAGCGGACATGGCCGCGCGTGAGGCGAAGGGCGGGTGCGCCTGCCCTGTCCTCGACCGGGACGGCGAGCAATTCGCTCCAGCGGGCGGCGAGCCCGGCGGGTGCTTTCGTCTGCACCGTCGCACCGAGAATGGCGGTGGCGTTCGAGGCTTTCGCCTTGCGCCAATCATCGCCGGCGGGCGGCCAGTCGCTGTCCGGATCGAGCCAGTTCTCGACACCCTTCACGCTGTCGATCGAGGTCAGCACGCCGCCGAAATCGGCCGGATGGAAATGGGTGAAGACGTAACGCTTGTCCATTGCCGCAATCTGACGCGCGCCGAGAGCGAGCACGCGCTCACGATGGGCCAGCGCATCCGCCACCTCGAAGATGAGCATGTAGCCCGCATCGCCGCCGCGGCGATGGAGATAGCGCAATGCGGAAGCATCGTCCTTCACAGGCTGCACGACTTCGAGAAATTCTCCGCCGACCGGCATCACCGCATTGACGAGACCGAAAATGGCGACGCCCGGATCGCGGAAGGCGACCTGCAATCCGAGCACAGCCTCAAGCTCCGCCACCACCGGCTCCAGATCATGCGCGACGAGCGCCACCTGTCTCAGCCACATGATTCATCCTCCCTGTTTTCGTTGCAGCAAAACTGGCGGCGCAGCAGGGCGGCGTCAAGCGCCTGGCCGCACCACAGACATGGTATCATTTATTCTGTATACGGATGTTTATTCGGTCAACAAGACTGACTCATAAAGACGGGCGGGAAATGCCTATTCCAGTTGACCTTTCCGCGCTTTGGGGCGTAGCATTTTCCTGTCTGATGAAGGAGGAGGTTTACGAAGATGACCCCACCGACGCGATTCTGCAGGGACTGAACCAGAAGACTTGCGATACATGCCAAGCTCTGACGCGGATCACAGGTGCGGCCGGTCAGCAAATCTTATAGGCCAGGAAACAGCGCAAAGACAGCTTGACGCCCGGGCCGTACTGATTGAGTGCGCAGGCAAAAAGGCATTGGAGACAAGCCCGGTTTCTCACCAGGGCGAGTGCGAGCAGCACATCCAGTAGCAACCCCGCAAGGAACGCCCGACAGGACATCCGGGGCTTCCGTTGGAGCGGGGTTGCGCCTGTTGAATTTCATTTCCTCTAATTGCCCATTCCGCCCGCGCGATCAGGACGGACGCGGCTGCTGCGCCCAATCCGGCAGCACACCCTGCTCGATGCCGAAAACGATGGGGCCGAGCACATAGACCATCGCCACGATCAGGACCACGAATGAGACATTGAGCCACCAGCCGGCCTTCGCCATTTGCGGCAGCGATATGCGGCCGCTGCCGAAGACGATGGCATTTGGCGGCGTGCCGACAGGCAGCATGAAGGCGCAGTTCGCGGCCATGGCGGCGGGGATCAACAGCAGCAGCGGATTTTCACCGATGGTGATGGCGACCGCGGCGATCACCGGCAGGAAGGTCGCCGCCGTTGCCGTGTTGCTGGTGAGTTCGGTGAGCATGAGGATAAGCCCGCAGACAGCGGCGACGAGCAGGATGATCGGGATTGCGCCTGCTCCGTCGAACATGGTGCCGAGCCAGGCGGCGACGCCATGTGCCTCGATGGCGCTGGCAAGGCTCAAGCCGCCACCAAACAGCAGAAACACATCCCAGGGCGCCTTCTTCGCCGTTTCCCAGTTCATCAGAAACTGACCGCGGCGGATATTCACCGGCGTCATGAAGAGGGCGAGGCCGCCAAGAAGCGCAATGCCCGTGTCGGTGATGAGCGGAAAGAACTGCACGAGGAATGGCTGCGTCACCCAGCCAAGAGCGGTGAGCGAGAAGATGATGGCGACGGCGCGTTCCTGCTTCGAAAAGGCGCCGAGTCTTGACCGCTCGATCGCAATCACTTCGCGGGCGCCGGTTATTTCCATCCCCTCGACGCGGAAGATTACCCGCGTGAGCAGGAGCCATGCGAGCGGGATGCCGACGAGAACGACGGGGACGCCGATCAGCATCCATTCGGCAAAGCCGATCCGAAGTCCGTAATTCTGGTTGAGAAAGGCGGCGAGCAGCGCATTGGGCGGCGTGCCGATCAGCGTGCCGAGACCGCCAATGGTGGCGCTGTAGGCGACGGCCAGCAGCAGGACGAGGGCGAACCTGTCCGCATGTTGCTTCGCCACCTCATCCTCGGCCTGGATCTCGAGCAGCGCGATAACGGAAATCGCGATGGGAAGCATCATCAGCGCGGTCGCCGTATTCGATACCCACATGCTGAGAAAGGCGGAGGCAATCATGAAGCCTGCGACGATGCGCGTGGGCCTTGTGCCCATGACGCCAATGAGTCCGAGCGCGATGCGCCGGTGCAACCCCCACCGCTCCATCGCCAGCGCCAGCAGGAAGCCGCCGAAGAAGAGATAGATGATCGGGTGCGCATAGGGCGCGGCGGCGCCGCGCATATCGACGATGCCGAGCAGCGGGAAAAGCGCCATGGGCAGAAGCGATGTGGCGGGAATGGGGATCGGCTCGCATATCCACCAGACGGCCATGAGCGCGGCGACACCGGCCGTGCGCCAGCCAAGCTCGCTCAAGCCTTCCGGCGCAGGCACAACAAAGGTGAGCAGCAAGAGCGCCGGGCCGATCATCCAGCCCGCCACCTGCCTGCGGCCGAAGCCGATCTTGTACCCCTCCACGCTGTCCATGTGGGGCCCCGTCAACGCTGAAGCGCGGAGGCGGCTCTTGCCTCGTTCTTCGCGTAATTGCGGAAGGCGGAAAAGACACCCATTTTCGGGTCGGGGTTCTTCCCCTCGCCCATGCGCAGGATCTGAAGGCAGAACCAGCCCTGCTGGCCCCAGCCATTCATCGCCTTGATGAGATTGACAGGACTGTGCGGCCCGAGGAGGCCCGGCCCGAGGCGGAGCGTCTTTTCATAGGCCGGCGTTTCCACCGCCTCACCCGCAAGCAGCTTGTTTGCAATTTCGGGATCGACGCAAAGCGGACGGGCGATGCCGACGACATCCATCGTGCCGCTGGCGAGCGCCGCATTCATGCCCGCGACGGAGCGGAAGCCGCCCGTCACCATCAGGGGCATGGTGGTCGCGGCGCGGATGTCCTTCGCGTATTCGAGGAAATAGGCCTCGCGGGCGATGGTGCTTTCGCGGCGCTTTTCCGCCTTTTCGGGATGGAGGGTCATGTCGTCGAGGCCGACAAGGCGCGGCTGTTCATAGGTGCCGCCGGAAATCTCCAGAAGGTCGAGCCCTTCGGCATTGAGCCAGCTTGCGACCTTGATCGCATCTTCATGGCTGAAGCCGCCGCGCTGGAAGTCGGCCGAATTGAGCTTCACCGAAACCGGGAAATCGGCGCCGACCGCCTTGCGCACGGCGCGCACCGTTTCGAGAAGAAGGCGGGCGCGATTTTCGAGGCTGCCGCCCCATTCGTCGGTCCGCGTGTTCACATCGGGCGAGAGGAAGGAGGAAATCAGATAGCCATGCGCACCGTGGATCTGCACGCCGCTGAAGCCCGTGTCGCGCGCGACGCCGGCGGCGAAGGCGAAGCGGCGGATGACATCCTCGATCTCGGCGCCGGTGAGCGCACGGGGTTTGCCGAACTGCGCGCCCGGCATGTCGAGCGCCTTGTCCGAGGGGCCGACCGGCTCCTTGTTCACGAGGGCCGGCGTCTGACGGCCGGCATGGGAGATCTGCATCCAGAGATGCGCGCCGTTCGCGGTGCCCGCCTTTGCATAGTCGCGCAGCGCGGCAATCGCCTCGTTCGATTGCGGACCGTCGATCGCAACATTGCCGGGACGCTCAAGATAGCGGCGGTCGATCTGCACATTGCCGGTGAGCAGCATCCCCGCCCCGCCCTCCGCCCAGCGGCGATAGAGCCTTACATGGCCCTGCGTCGCGCGGTTCTGCGCATCGGCAAGCCCCTCGGTCATGGCGCCCTTGGCAATACGGTTCTTCAGCGTGGCGCCGCAGGGCAGCGTCAGCGGCGACGAGATCGTGACAGTCATTTCCGGGAATCCCCTCAAACACGACAATTCCGGCCAAATGTGGCATATCCGGCCGGAAGGGCAAATCCTGGCGCGCGATTGGCGCTGCCACCGCCCCGCCCTACAATCCAGATTGATTCTCCGTCATAAAGTTCCGAGTTCATGGCCGCCCCCAAGACGCGCAAATCCGACGACACCGACGATCTCTTTTCCGTGGCAGCGGAGCCGAAACAGGCGCCCGCGCGCGGCAAGCCTGCGGCCAAGTCCCCACCCAAGGGCGATGGTTATTCAGCGAAAGACATCGAGGTGCTGGAGGGGCTCGAGCCCGTGCGGCGGCGCCCCGGCATGTATATCGGCGGCACCGACGAGAAGGCGCTGCATCACCTTTTTGCGGAAGTCCTCGACAATTCGATGGACGAGGCGGTAGCCGGACATGCCGACTGGATCGAGGTGACGCTCGCCGCCGATGGCAGCCTTACCGTCGCCGACAATGGCCGCGGCATTCCGGTGGATCCGCATCCGAAGTTCAAGAACAAGTCGGCGCTGGAGGTCATCCTCACCACGCTTCATTCGGGCGGCAAGTTCGGCGGCAAGGCCTATGAGACGTCGGGCGGTTTGCACGGCGTGGGCATTTCGGTGGTGAACGCGCTTTCCGACCGTTTCGAGGTGGAAGTGGCGCGCGACCAGACGCTCTGGACGCAGCGCTATGAACGCGGCCAGCCCAAGACGAAGCTCGAGAACAAGGGCCGGGTGCAGAACCGCCGCGGCACGAAAGTGACCTTCCATCCCGATGCCGACATTTTCGGCAAGGGCGCGCATTTCATTCCCAAGCGCCTCTACAAGATGGCGCGCTCCAAGGCCTATCTGTTCGGCGGCGTCGAAATCCGCTGGTCATGCGCGCCGGAGCTGATCGGCGAGAAGGACCAGACGCCCGCCAGCGACGTGCTGCATTTTCCCGGTGGCATCGCGGATTATCTGCGCGCCTCCATCGACGGTTACGACACGGTGACGGCGGAACCCTTCACGGGCAAGGTGTCGCGCGCGGGAAGCCACGGTTCGGTCGAATGGGCGATTGCCTGGTTCGGCGGCGGCGACGGTTTCATCAATTCCTATTGCAACACCGTGCCAACGCCCGAGGGCGGTACGCATGAAGCAGGGCTGCGCGCGGCGCTGACCAAGGCGCTGAAATCCTATGGCGAGATGGTCGGCAACAAGAAGGCGGCGCAGATTCAGGCCGATGACGTGCTCGGCACGGCAGGGGCGATGCTCTCCGTCTTCATCCGCGAGCCGGAGTTTCAGGGCCAGACCAAGGAAAAGCTCGCCAGTGCCGAGGCGCAAAAGCTCGTCGAAAAGGCCATCGGCGACCATTTCGACCATTGGCTGACGGCGGCGCCGCAACAGGCGAACAAGCTGCTCGACTGGGTGATCGACCGCGCGGACGAACGGATGCGCCGGCGGCAGGAAAAGGATGTCGCCCGCAAGACGGCGACGCGGAAGCTCCGCCTGCCGGGCAAGCTCGCCGACTGTTCACAATCGGCGGCTGACGGCTCGGAAATCTTCATCGTGGAAGGCGACTCGGCCGGCGGTTCCGCCAAGCAGGCGCGCGACCGCGCGAGCCAGGCCGTGCTGCCGCTGCGCGGCAAGATTTTGAACGTCGCCAGCGCGAGCGGCGCCAAGATGGCGCAGAACCAGCAGATCGGCGATCTCATTCAGGCGCTGGGCGTACGAACGGGCAGCCACTACCGCGAC
>JAHBYK010000076.1 GCA_019635965.1 Parvibaculum sp.
CCGCCAATGTCGATCAGGCGGAATGGGCGCTAGCTCTCACGCACGAGCTTGAACATATGCGCGCGCTCACCGGCCCGCGCGCCGTGCGCTCCGTCTTTTTCGGCGGCGGCACGCCGTCTTTGATGCTGCCCTCAACCGTCGATGCGGTGCTCACCAGGATCGCCGGTCTCTGGACGATGGAGGAGGGCGCCGAGATCACGCTCGAAGCAAATCCGACCAGCGTCGAGGCGGACCGCTTCAGGGGCTATCGCGCGGCGGGCGTCAACCGCCTCTCGCTCGGCGTGCAGTCGCTCGACGATGCGCAGCTGAAATTTCTCGGACGCCTGCACAGTGCCGCCGAGGCGCTTGCCGCGATTGCGCTCGCGCGCGAAACCTTCCCGCGTCTTTCCTTCGATCTCATCTATGCGCGGCCCGGCCAGACCAGGGCGGCATGGGAAGGGGAGCTTCGTGCCGCGCTCGGCCATGCGGTGGATCACCTCTCGCTCTATCAGCTCACCATCGAACCCGATACCGCTTTCGCGCGTCTATACGAAAAGGGCGCCTTCTCGCTGCCGGATGACGAAGAAGCCGCCGGACTTTATGCGCTGACGGGCGAGGTCTGCGCGGAAGCCGGATTATCCGCCTACGAAGTATCGAATTATGCGCGGCCCGGCGCGGAGTCGCGCCACAATCTCGTCTATTGGCGCTATGGCGATTATGCGGGCGTGGGGCCGGGCGCACATGGCCGCATCGCGTCTGACGGCCAGCGCATCGCAACCCGCGCGCGGAAAATGCCCGGCGACTGGCTCGCCGGAGTGAAGCGCGCGGGCCACGGCCTTGAAGCGGCCGAAGAAATTTCCGCGAGCGAGCAGGGCGATGAGATGATGCTGATGGGCCTGCGCCTCTCGGAAGGCGTCTCGCTTGCCCGTCATGCGCGGCTCGCGGGCAAACCCATCGCGGAAGATCGCATCGCCGCGCTTGTCCGCGACGGGCTTCTTGTCCGCGATAACGGCATCATCCGCGCGACGCATGAGGGCCGCATGCTGCTCGACGCCCTGCTCGCGCGATTGCTGGCCTGACCTCAGAACATCCGCGGATTGAAGCTCGCCGGTGCGGGGTCGATCACCACCGCGCCGGTCGGCCGGATTTCGAGAATGGCGAGGCCGCGCTCGGTGCTGCCATCCGGGTTGAAACGGAAAATCCCGTCGACGCCCGCAAAGCCATCCTCATTGGTGAGCGTTTCCTGCGTATAACGCTGGCCTTCCGGCAGGCCGGCAAGCGCGACCGCAAGGCTCACCGCATCATAGCCGAGGCTCGCGATGCGCGGCGGCGTCGAACCATAGGCGCGGCGATAGCGTTCGAGGAACTGCGCATGGGCCTCGGGCGGCGGCGCCGGATACCAGGCCGCATTGAGCGGCGGTTCGCGCGTGAGCGAGGCATCGTCCCAGGCGCCGGTGCCGAAGAATTTCACCTTGCGCGGATCGACATCGTAATAGGGCAGGAGCGGCGCCATGGCCTTCAGGCCCTGTCCGCCTTCCGGCATGAACAGCGCCTGATAATTGCCGCCGCCATAGGCGCGTGCGATGCGCTGCGCCGGGTCATACATGGATTGCGGATCGGCGGGATAGGTCGCCTGGGCGACGACGGTGCCCGCGCGGCGCGAGACCGCGCGATCGAAGGCGGCGCGCACACGCTCGCCATAGCTGCCCTGCGGGTAGAGCGCGGCAAAGCGCGTCATGCCCTGAAGCGAGGCATAATCGACGATCCGCTCAACATCCTGATCGAGCGGGAAGGAGAGGAGATGGACGCCCGGTCCGCCCACCGAACTGTCGGAGGAAAAGGCGACGACCGGCACGCTGAGCTCGCGCGCGAGCGGCGCAACAGCGGTGACTTCCTCCGCGAAGAGCGGCCCGATGATGAGCTCGGCGCCTGCATCGAGCGCCTCGCGCGCGGCCTGGCGCGCGCCTGCCGCCGTGCCCCCGGTCGGCTTCGGGATCAGCAGCACATTCGGCGCGTCGAATTCGAACAGCGCAAGCTGCGCCGTGTTGTAGAGCGCATTCGAGAGTGTGCGGACATTTTCGCGCGGCGAGTTGAACGGAAGGAGAAGCGCCACGCGCACCGGCCGCTCATTGCCCATGAAAGCCGGCGTGATGAAGCGCGAGGGGTCGCGCATCGAGGGCGGCGGCGTGACGATTGGCGGCGGTGTGACCTCGACCCGTGGCGGCACCTGAACCTGCGGCTGGGGCGCTGGCTGCGGCTTTCCGCCGCCGAGCGTGTCGCAGGCCGCAAGAAGCAGCGCCGCGCCGAGCGCGAGGGCCGTTTTCAGGGCTGCGAAACGGGCAGGGCGGGCAGGGCGGGCTTGGTTTTTCACCGGATAATCCTGAACAATCGAAAGGCCGGAACGCGGCTGGCGCCGTTCCCCGGCAGATTAGGCGCGGGGCCCGGCCAAGTAAACCGCGCCCGCCAAGCGCCTCATTGCAAATCCGCCGCGCCGGGGCCAAGGTCCGCTGATGGGAAAAGACGTCATATCCGCGCGCCCGGCCCCCGGCCTCTATGTCACCGCCACGCCCATCGGCAATGCGGGCGACATCACATTGCGCGCCCTCGATCTTCTGTCGCGCTGCGACCTCGTTCTCTGCGAGGACACGCGGGTGACGGCGAAGCTCTTTGCGATCCACAATATCGAGGCAAGGACCGCCCCCTATCACGATCACAATGCCGCCGAGATGCGCCCGCGCATCCTGAAGCGGCTCGAAGCCGGCGAGGTGATCGCCCTCGTCTCCGATGCGGGAACGCCGCTCGTCTCCGATCCCGGCTTCAAGCTCGTGCAGGAAGCGATTGCCGCCGGCCATCATGTGACGGCACTTCCCGGCGCCTCCTCCGTGCTTGCCGCGCTGACGCTCGCGGGGCTGCCGACCGACCGTTTCTTCTTTGCGGGCTTCCTGCCCGCAAAACAGGAGGCCCGGCGCAAGGAGCTGGCGGAACTGGCGGCAATCCCCGCCACGCTCGTCTTTCTGGAAAGCGCGAACCGCCTTGCCGCGGTGCTGGCCGACATGGCGGCGGCGCTCGGCGGCCGGGAAGCGGCTGTCGCCCGCGAACTCACCAAGAAGTTCGAGGAAGTGCGCCGGGGGCCCCTTGGCGCGCTTGCCGCGCATTACGAAGAGGCAGGCCCCCCGAAGGGCGAGATCGTCATCGTCGTTGGTCCGCCCGAAAAGCGCGCCGCGCTCTGCGCCCATGAGATAGACGCCATGCTTGAAAACGCGCTTGCCCGCGCCACGCTGAAGGACGCGGTTGCCGAAGTCGTCGCCATGACAGGCCTGCCGCGCCGCGATGTCTATGCCCGCGCGCTTGAACTCTCGGGCGCGAAATAGCATGGGCCGCAAGGGCGATGCCGCAACAGGCCACGCCGCCCATCGCCTCGGCCTGCGCGCCGAGCGGCTCGCCGCGCTTCTGCTCCGCCTCAAGGGCTACCGGATTCTCGCAACCCGCCTCAAGACGCCGGCAGGCGAGATCGACATGGTGGCGCGGCGCGGCCATGCCCTTGTCATTGTCGAGGTCAAGGCGCGCGCCGATGAAGCCGGAGCGGCCGAGGCGCTTCAGCTCCGCCAGCTCAAGAGGCTCGAGCGCGCCGCCGCCCATTTCCTCGGGCGCAATCCGGCACTCGCCTCTCTCGATCTGCGTTTCGATGCCGTGCTCGTCACGCCGTTCCGCCTGCCCCGTCACATGAAGGATGCCTGGCGGCCATAATCCTGCCGCATCGCGCCCTTCATCTTTTGGATGAAATCGTTTTGTATCTCTCTCGCATTTCTGCTTCCTGGGGATTTCCTGACATGAAGATCATTCCGGCCATCGCGCTTCTGGCGGCTCTTTCGCTTGGCGGCTGCGTGCCGCTTGCCATCGGGGCCGGCGGCGCGGCCGCCGTCGGCGCCGCGCAGGACAGGGGTCTCGAACAGGCGGTCGACGACAACCAGATCGCCTTCGAAATAAACCGGAAGCTGCTGGCCGAAAATTCCACTCTCTACCGGGGCGTCTCGACGCAGGTCCAGAAAGGCCGTGTGCTGCTCACAGGCACCGTGCCGAATGCGGAAGACCGCGTGACGGTGACGCGCATCGTCTGGACCGTTGGCGGCGTCAAGGAAGTCATCAACGAATTGCGGATCGGCGAGAAGGGCGGCTTTTCGCAGTCGCTCAACGATACGACAATCAGCACGCGGCTGCGCGCCCGCCTCACCGCCGACAGCAATGTCAGCAGCCTCAACTATTCCATCGAGACCGTGAACGGCACGATCTTCCTCATGGGCACCGCGCGCGATCAGGCCGAGCTCGATCGCGTAATCGCCCATGCGCGCGACATTTCCGGTGTGCGCAATGTCGTGTCCTATGTCGAGGTGAAGCGGAGATGAGCGGCAAGGCGGTCTGATCCGCGGCGGCGCGGCGTTCCATTTCGGCGCTTGCGGGCGCGGTCTTTTCCGCGCCAAGATGCCTCATGGGCAATATGCAGCAAAGTTTCGAACGCGAACTGCGCGCGGCGGGCGAAGCGCCCGATGCTGATATCGACATTGCCGATGTCGCCCTGATGCTCGCCGCCTGCGACCGCCCGGACATTTCGCTCGCGCCCTATCGCGCGCATCTCGATGAACTCACCGCCGCCGCGCACAATGCGTTGGGGCAGAAGGACGCGCCGGTTCATGTCGCGGCCGGCGTTCTTTCCGGTGTCATCGCGGGGCGCTACCGCTATCTCGGCGATGCCGAGACCTATGACGATCCGAAGAATGCGAACCTTGCCCATGTCATCGACAGGCGCAAGGGCCTGCCCGTCACGCTCGGCATTCTCTATCTTCACATCGCGAGAAAGCTCGGGCTCGACATGGCGGGCCTGAATTTTCCCGGCCATTTCGTGCTCCGCCTCAGCGGTCCGGGCGAGGCGCTGGTGATTGACCCCTTCAATGGCGGCCAGCCGCTCTCCGCGGCCGATCTGCTTGCCTTGATCCGCAGCGTCGAGGGGCCGCAGGCGCGTCTCACGCCCGAAGCCTGCGAGGCCGTCGGCACACGCGACATTCTGCTCCGGCTCGAAAACAACATTCTCTCCCGCGCCATTCGCGGCGGCGAATTCGCCCGCGCCCGCGAGGTCGTGACCCGGATGATCTGGCTCGCACCGCAGCGCGCGGGGCTGCGCTTCGAGCTGGGGCGGCTCGAGGTTCATGCGGGCCATATGGGCGCGGCGGCGGATGCCTTTGCGACCTGCGTCGATCTTGCCACCGGCATCGGCGAAACGCGGATTGCCGGCATGGCCGAGGAGGCGCTGCGCCAGCTCAAGACCCGCCTCAACTGAGGCTGGCGCCTTCCCGAAGTCATTTTTCGCTCGCAATGCGCGCGCAAGCCCCCCATCTTTCCCCGAACCGGCAACAGGCCGCGCCGCGAGGCACGGCACAGCGATCGCGAGAAGAACAAAATGAGCCTATCCGTCGCCATCCAGATGGACCCGATCCATACCATCAACATCAATGCGGATTCGACCTTCGCGCTCGGCCTCGAGGCGCAGGCGCGCGGTCACAAGCTCTTCTATTACGAGCCCTCCGACCTTTCGATGCGCGACGGCCGCGCCTATGCCCAGATGCGCGAGCTGACGCTGAGGCGCGAAATCGGCAATCACTCCTCGCTCGGCAGCCGCGAAAAGGTCCATCTCGAAGAGGTCGATGTGGTGCTGATGCGTCAGGACCCGCCCTTCGACATGAGCTACATCACGGCGACGCATATTCTCGAAACCGCGCATCCGAAAACGCTGGTCGTGAACGATCCGGCGGAAGTGCGCAACGCGCCGGAAAAACTTTTCGCCGTCCGCTTCAAGGGCCTGCTGCCGCCGACGCTCATCAGCCGCGACCCGCAGGAGATCCGCGCCTTCCGCAAGGAATTCGGCGACATCATCGTGAAGCCCCTGTTCGGCAATGGCGGCATGGGCGTCTTCCGCATCCGCGAGGGCGACGAGAACCTGAATTCGCTGCTTGAAATGTTCGGCCAGATGAACCGCGAGCCCGTCATCGTGCAGAAATATCTGCCCGAGGTCCGCCAGGGCGACAAGCGCATCATTCTCGTGGACGGCAGGCCCGTCGGCGCGATCAACCGCGTGCCGGCCGAAGGCGAGGCCCGCTCCAACATGCATGTCGGCGGACGGCCCGAGAAATGGTCGCTGACGAAGCGCGAGCAGGAAATCTGCGAGACGATCGGCCCGGAACTGAAGGCGCGCGGCCTCATCTTTGTCGGCATCGACGTGATCGGCGACTATCTGACCGAAATCAACGTCACCTCGCCCACCGGCATTCAGGAAATCGACCGCTTCGACAATGCCAATCTCGCCGGTCTCGTCTGGGACGCGATCGAGGCGAAGCGTTGATCGCAGGCGAAGCCGCCTCGCCCGGCATCGCCGGAGCGGCGGCGCCGGTTTGCGGCGGCATCTTTTGCGGCTACGATTCGGACAACAATGAACGGCGCAGCGCGAGGGAGGCGGCATGCGGATGAACAAGCTGAGATGGGGCATCGTCGCTGCGGGCGCGCTCCTCTTTCTTGCCGCGCTCTGGACGCTCCGCCCCGCCTTCATGCCTGCCGCGCCCGAGCCGACGCTTGAGGAGATCGTCGAACGCATCCACCGCAAGGCCATCGTGATCGACACCCATGTCGATATTCCGGGCTTCTTCGGCGCCGTGCCCTATGACCCGGCGCTTCGCGGCGACTGGCCCATCCAGGTCGATTTTCCCCGCATGAGGGAAGGCGGCATGGATGCCGCCTTCTTCATCGCCTATACCGGCCAGACGGAACGCAATGCCGCAGGTTATGCCGAAGCCGCCGCCGAGGCGCTTCGGAAATTCGCGGCCATCCGCCGCGTCACTGATATTCAGTATAAGGACGAGATTGGCCTCGCGCTGACGGCGGCGGATGTGCGCCGCCTCCATGAGGAAGGAAAGCTCATCGCGCTGATCGGCATCGAGAACGGCTATTCGCTGGCGAAGCATCCAGCCCTTCTCGATTTCTACTATGATCTCGGCGCCCGCTATCTCGGCCTCGTCCATAACGGCCATAACGATCTGGCCGACAGTGCCCAGCCGCAGGAGAAGCTCGGCGATGCGCCGAACGATAAAGGCGGCGAGCATGGCGGCTTGTCCGATCTTGGCCGCGCGATGATCGCGCGTGCAAACGATCTCGGCATGATGGTCGATGTCTCGCATGCCTCGCGCGCGGCGACGCTTGCCGCGATCGAAGCCTCGCGCGTTCCCGTCATCGCGTCCCATTCATCCGTGGCGGCGCTCCACGATCACCCGCGCAATCTTTCGGATGAGGAATTGAAGGCGATTGCCGCAAAGGGCGGCGTGGTGCAGATCGTCGCCTTCGATTCCTACCTGCAAGCCGTGCCGGAGGAGAAGGCGGCGGCGCGGCGCGAGCTCGCCTCCTCCCTCGGCCTCACGAGCCTCGATGCGATCTTCTCGGCCGATGCGGAGACGAAGCGGAAATTTCTCGATGGCGTTGCCGCGCTCGATGCGCAATGGCCGCGCGCCAGCGTCGCCACGCTGGCGGACCATATCGATTATGCGGTGAAGCTCATTGGCGTGGACCATGTCGGCATCGCCTCCGACTTCCAGGGCGGCGGCGGCATCGAGGGCTGGTCCCATGCCGGCGAGACGGCGAATGTGACCGCCGAACTCGTCCGCCGCGGCTATTCGGAAGAGGACATCGTGAAGCTCTGGGGCGGCAATCTGCTCCGCGTCATGGAAGCGGCGGAAGCGGGGCGCAAGTCCCGCTAGGCCGGTCGCCTGCTTTCCGATGCCACATCGACACCGGTTGAATCGGGGCGCATACTGAAATGGTGGATCGACAATTCTCGGAATCTTCGGAATCTATGGAAGGAGAATACGATGCGACTGCGCAATGTTGCCTTCTCCGTACTTGTTGGGTTCACCCTCTCGGCTCTTCCGGCCGCCGCCGCGCCGGATGGCGCTGGCCCGCAGGGCTGGGGGCACATGATGATGCAAGGCTGGGGCGGCCAGAATCGCGGCATGATGGGCTGGCCAATGATGGGTGGGAGCTGGAATGGCCCCGGCATGATGATGAACGGCGGCTGTGGCATGATGGACGTCGGCTCGGATGGCTCGGACGTCCAGACCTACATTGATGGCCGCATTGCCTTTCTGCAGGCGGAACTGAAGACCACCAAAGACCAGCAAGCCGCATGGTCCGGCTATGCCGACGCGCTCCGAGCCAACACCGATGTCATGGTGTCAATGCACCGGCAGATGCGGATGGCCTTCCAGCAGCAGGACCGCACGCCAGTACAATGGCTCGACGTCCATATAGGCATGATGAAGTCCCGCCTCGCCGCGCTCGAGAACCTGAAGCCGGCAACCGAGGCGCTTTACAAGGTTCTGACGCCGGAACAGCGGCAAAGGGCAGACCGGCTCTTGCCGGTAATGGGGTGCATGTAGCACTGGCGAGTACCACGAAAGGCGGAGGCGGCTGGTAATGAGCTATTATCATGCGCGGATCGTCGAGGGTACGTTCGACGAGGCGGTGCGGCGCGTCACGGCGGCACTGGCGGCGCAGGGCTTCGGTGTCCTGACCGATATCGACGTCGCCGCCACGATGAAGAAAAAACTCGGCAAGGACATACCGCCCTACCGCATTCTGGGTGCCTGCAATCCTGGAATGGCGGATCGTGCGCTCGCGCTCGAAAGCAAGATCGGCACCATGCTTCCCTGCAACGTCATCTTGCGGCAGTTGGATGCGTCGAGAGTGGAGGTGGCGGCCGTTGATCCCGTAGCCTCGATGGGCGCCGTCGGGAATCCGAAGCTCACTGAAGTCGCAAAGACGGTCGCGGGGATGCTGGCGGCGGCGGTTGACGCCGCCTGACACCGCGCGTCCGGCCGCAAAGTGACGGATGGGGGCATCCGCATTTGTGTTCTTATTTCGTTCTTGACGTAATGCCGGTTTCGGCTAGGATTTTCCCGTAATGCGGGGGATTTCCGATGGTCGCGCATATAGAGACGGTGGCCTTTCAGGGCGTCGAGGCGCGGCCGGTGGACGTTCAGGTCCATATGGCGGGCGGCGTCATCGGCTTTGCGGTGGTCAGCCTCGGCGACAAGGCGGTGGCCGAAAGCCG
>JAHBYK010000077.1 GCA_019635965.1 Parvibaculum sp.
GTCTGAAAGGCTGCGGGAATTTAGGCCATGGGCCGCCGGGGGTCAAAACCCCGGAAAAAGGCCGAAATCAGGATTTCGGAAGGGCTCTGGAAACAGCGGCGCCGAGGATGCGGTCGGTGCGTTCGCCGCCCACCGTGAGAGGCAGATAGACCGCTTCGACCTCGACGCGGCCGCGGGCGGCATATTCCATGGTGCCGGCAACGGCATAGGGGCGCTCGGCCACAGCGACGAACCTGTAGAACTCGAACAGGACCTCATTGAAACGGCCGGTATGCGAGCGGCTGTCGATGACGCGCTGTCCCCGGAAATTGGCGCCATGGGCATCGACGAAGTCACCGCCGAGGAGGCGGTAGCTGACGTCGAAAGGCTCCCAGTCGATCTGGACGACGAGGAGATGCGGCATATGACGCGCGAAGCGGACCGGGTCAATTTCTTCAGGGCGCGGCATGCTGCGTTCGCCGCGGACCTCGTTCCAGTAGCGGAGCATGTCGATGCAGAGCGGCTCGCGCAGATCCTTCAGGCGCCGGAAGGCGATGCCATGCGCCTTGGCTTCCGTCAGGATGACGTCAGACTCCAGCCTGTGCTGCTCTGCGAGAACTGCCATGCCCATACCCAAACTTCCCCGCAGCCGAAAGGCCGCTGCGTCACTCGCAAGAGTGATCCCATTTCCCTAACGGAGACTGAATCGGATTGGTAAATATCGGGCGAACGGGTGTCCCGGCATAACACTCAGGAACTGTAATGTGCGGCGCCAAGTATCCGGCACACCTGGCCCTCTTCGTCTGCAAGCGGCAGATAGATCGCCTCGAAGCGGCGGAACCCCTTGTCGAGAAAGCTCATCTCGCCGCGGGCGGCGACCGGCCGGCGGCGCGCCGCGACACAGGAATAGAACTCGTGAAGGGACGCGCCATAGCCCGGCCAGGGGCCATCGAGATTGCGGAGATCCTGGCCCTTGAAGCTCGAGCCATGGGCCTCGATGTTCTCCTCGCCGACCAGCGCATAGCTGAAGACGGGCGGCTCGCCCACGACATTAACGATAAACATGCGCGGCATCAGGCGGGGAAAGCGAATCGGGTCGATCTCGGATCGCAGCGGCAGGCCGCCCTCCGGGCACTTGTCCAGCCAGTACCGCCACAGGGCAATGAGCGACGGGTCGCGGAGATCGGCGGGTGCGATCCGCTCCGAACTTTGCTCGATACGCCTGTTTTCCTTCAGCGCCGCCATTGAAAGATGCCGAATTTCCGTTCCCATCGGGTCAAGATTGGCCACTTTTCGTAACGAAGCATTTAACAGGGCCATGCAGGAGGGCCTGAAAGGCGCTCGCTCCAGGCTTTGGATTGTGTCGCCTAGCTGATAAAAGCGCGCAAACGCCAATCAAGACAGGTCGCGTCACGATGAATACGAGCCTCAGCAGCCGCCTCGCCGGCTATGAAACATGGGAAGGTCACGACCCCTTCGAGGATCACGCCGGGCCGTTCTTCTTCCGCAAGAACGACGATGGCAGCATCACCTGCGCCTTCGAAGCGAAGCCGGTTCATTGCAATGGCGGCGGCTTCCTGCATGGCGGATTGCTGATGACTTTCGCGGATTTCTCGCTCTTCGCCTTCGGGCGCGACATTCTGCAAGGGCCCTCGGTCACGGTGTCCTTCTCCGCAGAATTCACGGCGGCCGCGGGTGCTGGTGAATTCATCGAGGCGCGGGGCGAGATCGTGCGCAATACCGGCAGCATGGTCTTTGTGCGCGGCCAGGTCTTCACCGGCAAGGGCGCCGAGGAACGCATCCTTCTCAATTATTCCGGCATCGTGAAGCGGGTGAAGAAGCGGCCGCTGGAAAAGCAGGACTCCTGACCCATATTTCAGGAAGGCCGAGGCATGAGGAGGCACCTCCAATGGTCAGCTTGAGCGTTCTCGATCAATCGCCGATCCGCAAGGGCGGCACGGCAGCGGAAGCCTTTGCCAATACGATCGAGCTTGCGAAAGCGGCGGAGGGTTTCGGCTATTCGCGCTACTGGCTTGCGGAACATCACAACACATCCTCCTTCGCGGGCTCCGCGCCCGAAGTGCTGATCGCGGCGGTGGCGGCGGCAACAAACCACATTCGCGTCGGCTCGGGCGGCGTGATGCTGCCGCATTACAGCCCGCTCAAGGTGGCGGAATGTTTCCGCGTGCTCGAAACGCTCTATCCCGGCCGGATCGACCTCGGGATGGGCCGCGCACCGGGCGGCGATCTGCGCACCACGCGGGCGCTGCAGCCAGGCCCGCAGGCCTATGATGTCGGCGTCTTTCCGCAGCAGGTGGAGCTGTTGCGGCAATTCCTCGAAGATTCGATGGGCCTTCAGGGCGAGGAAGGCGGCTTTCCCTCAGACCATCCCTATCGCGGAATCCATGCGACGCCGCGCGGCCCCGGCATGCCCGATCTCTGGATGCTCGGATCGGGCGGCGATGGCGCGATCATCGCGGCGCAGTTCGGCATGGCCTATTGCTTTGCGCATTTCATCAATCAGGATGCAGGCACACAGCCGCTCGAAATCTACCGGCGCAATTTCCGCGCCTCGCGCGATCTCGCCAGTCCGCGTGGCGGCATCGCCGTTTCCGTTACCGTGGCGGATACCGAAGAAGATGCGAAGCGAATTGCCTCCTCTCGCAATCTCTGGGTGATGCATCTTTTGCAGAACCGGGCCGGCGCCTTTCCCTCCATCGAGGAGGCACTCGACTATCCCTATACGGATCAGGACCGCGTGATGCTGCGTGCGATCGAGCAGCGCGGCTTCGCCGGAGCGCCGGAGCAGGTACGGGCGAAGCTGCTCGCGCTCGGCGAGGCGCATGGCGTGGATGATTTCACGATCCTCACCATCACCTATGACCAGAAAGACCGGCTGCGCTCATACGAACTGCTGGCGGAGGTGATGGGCGTCTCCTCTGCGAAGGCGAGGGAAGCCGTTTCGGCCTGATCTGCCTGCCCTTCGCTAGTCGGCCATCATGCGGCGCATCTCGCTCCGCCGTGCAATGCGCCGCTCCAGCGCCGTGCGCAGGCGCTTCTGGCGCGCCTGCGTGATCGGATAGCGCAGGATGATCGCTATGGAGACGAGCCAGAGGATCAGCGGCACGATGCAATACATCGCCAGAAGCACGAACAGGGCCTCCGGCGAATTGTCGTGCGACTGGGCGTTGAACCCGGCAAAGGCGAGAATGGGAAGTGCGATACCGACACCCATCGCCTCGAAGATCTTGCGCACCATGCCGGTAAAGGCAAAGAGGAAAGCAGCACGCGGCTCGCCGCTTTTCAGCGTGTCGAGATCGACGACATCCGCCATGATCGAGGGACCGAGAATGGGCGCCGCACCGAGCGCAAGGCCCTGCACGATGTTGATGAGCACGAGGCAAGGCAGCACCCATTCGGGGGCCGCCGGTTTCACCGCATAGATCACCACCGGCACCAGCGCGAAGACGAACATGGAGGCAAGGCCTGCCACCGCGATCGCCTTGTGCTTGCCCATGCGCCCGCCAAGCCAGACCCAGAATGGTGAACCGATGACGCCGGAGACGAACAGAACGAAGATCAAGACCGTGCCGGCCTGACCGATCTCCGCGACATGCTCGAAGAAGAAGATGACGACGCCGATATTGATGGAACCGGCAAGCGCACCGAATATCGAACTCAGCAGCACGATGCGGAACGGCCCGTTCTTCATGGCGATGCGAAGGCCGCGGCGGAAGGGAATGGTGTTCGCCTGATAGATGGCGGGTTCCGGGACGGAAGCAAAGGCAATGAAAGCGCAAAGCGGCAGCAAGGCGAAGGTGAGCCAGCCGAGGATACCGACGGCGGAGCGGCTGGCGGCGCCCTGTCCGGCCGGTGCATCCGTCCAATAGGCGCCGGCGATGGGGGCCGATATGGCGATCAGCAGGCCGATCAGGAGAAAGATTTCGCGGCTGCCGGTGATGCGGTTGCGCTCCCGGTAATCGCCGGAGATTTCGGCACCCCAGGCGCCATAGGGAATGGTGATCAGCGTGTAGCCGAGATAGATCGCGGCAATCCAGATGAGGAGATAGAGGTTCGAAACCTCCTCCGGCGGCACGAAGAGCATCAGCGCCGAAACCATCATCACCGGCACGCCCGCAACGACCCAGGGACGCCGGCGGCCGAAGCGCGTTCGCGTGCGGTCGGACAGCCGGCCGATCAGGGGATCGGTGATGACGTCCGAGAAGCGCGCCAGCATGAGGATGAAACCGACCGCGGCGAGATCGAGGCCGAGCGTGCTCGAATAAAACGGCGGAATGTATACGGCGACCGGCAGGCCGATCACGGCGAGCGGCACGACAAGCTGGCCATAGGCGACAAGCTGCCAGTTTGTCAGGCGCCTTTCGCCGCTTCCCTCCGCCATAAGCTCCTCCCAAAGCGACCGGCCAGATTGATAGTAAAAGAAGGTTACGAGTTTATCGGCCCGGATCAACCGAAACCGGCAGGCTTCCGCGTTTTTCCGGTTCAGCCTGCGTTCAGGTTCGGGACGCCATTCTCAGCCTTGCCGATGCGTAACCAGTAGATCGGTCACGTTTCCGCTCCGGTCCTTCAGGCAGGGCGGGACGTATTGGCGGCGTCCATTCCGTACCCCGTGGACGCCGCCTTTCCCTTTCAGGCCGCCGCGCTTGGACGGGCCGACATACGCTTGTGCCAGGCATGAAGGTGCGGCGTATCCTCCGGCATGTCGAGGCCGGCGAATTTCGCAAAATCCACGACGCAAAGCGCCATGATGTCCGCGGCGGAGAAGTAGTCGCCGAGGATGAATTCGCGGCCCTCCAGTTCGCTGTCGAACCAGCGCATGGCCGCCGCCGTGGCCTCCCGGTTCGACTCGCCGAACTCGGGAATCTGCTTCACGACCTTCGCTGTATAGGGATGGGCGTGGCGCCAGAAATTGCCCACCGGCCCCATCAGCACAAATTCGACGCGGCGAATCCACATATCGACTTGCGCGCGCTCCAGCGCGTTGCGGCCGAAGAGCGGATTTTCCGGATGAATCTCCTCAAGGTAGCGGCAGATCGAGACGCTTTCGGAAATGGCGGTGCCATCATCAAGTTCGAGCACCGGCGTCTGGCCGAGCGAGTTCTTTTCGCGGAAGGCATCTGACTTGTGTTCGCGTTTTGCGAGCGCAACCTCTTCAAGCGGCAGGCTGATGCCCTTTTCGGCGGCGAAGATGCGCACACGGCGCGGGTTCGGCGCCGGCATGGCCGAGTTGTAAAGTTTCATGAGTTCCTCCCCTTTTCCATTCCTGCTTTCAGGTTATGAGACCGATGACCGCGCCCGTCATCGAGGTTGCCAGCGTGCCGGATACGAGGGCGCGGGTGCCGAGCGTGACGATGTCGTGGCGCCGCGAAGGCACGAGCGCCGTCAGACCGCCGATCAGGATGCCGACCGATCCGAAATTCGCAAAGCCGCACAGCGCATAGACCATGATGAGCGTGGAGCGGTCCGACAATGCGCCTTCCGGCAGTCCGGCGAGATTGATGTAGGCGATGAACTCGTTGAGGATCGTCTTCGTTCCCATCAACTGTCCTGCGGCCTGCATTTCATTGGCGGGCACACCCATGGCCCAGACGAGCGGCGCAAACAGCCAGCCGAGCATACGCTGCAATGTCAGCGCCTCGCCCGCCACATCGGGCAGAAGCGCGAGCAGGATGTTCACCAGCGCGACAAGCGCCACCATGACGACAAGCATGGCGATGATGTTGAGAAGAAGGTGCAGCCCTTCGAAAGTGCCGCGCGTGACGGCATCCATGCTGCTCTGATATTCGAGAAAGGGCACATCGTCGCCGATGCCCGTTGGCCGCGAATGGGGCTCGTCCGGCACCATGAGGCGTGCGATCAGGATTCCGGCGGGCAAGGAGATGAGCGAGGCGACGAGGATCTGGCCGAGCGCGCCGGGGACAACCGGGCCAAGGATGCTTGCATAGAGAACAAGGACGGTGCCCGACACGGTGGCGAGGCCGACCGTCATGGTCATGAAGAGTTCCGAACGGCTGAGCCGTTCAAGATAGGGCCGGATGAGCAGCGGCGCCTCGACCATGCCGACAAAGGCGTTTGCGGCAGAGGCAAGCCCCACCGCGCCGCCGATCCCCATTGTTTTTTGCAGGAGGTAGCCGAAGCCGCGTGTGACCCAGCCGAGAATGCGCCAGTGCCAGAGGACGGCAGAGAGCGCCGACATGACGAGAACGAGAGGCAGGGCCTGAAAGGCGAGGATGAAGCTGTTTTGCGGGGCGCTTGCCTCGAATGGCGGCTCGCCGCCGCCGACATAGCCGAAGACGAAGCCCGTGCCGGCCCTTGTCGCCTCCGTCAGCGCATCGACAACGCCGTTCAGGGCGAGCAGTACGCCCTGCGACGCGGGCAGCTTCAGGAGGAGAAGGGCAAGACCTATCTGGATCGCAAGGCCCGCAGCCACGCCGCGAAAGGAAAAGGCCCGGCGGTTCTCGCTCAGGGCCCAGGCCAGCGCAATGAAGAGGGCAAGCCCGAAGGCGCTCTGAAGGGCATAGGCGGTCATGGACGGCGGGTTCCGGGCTGGAATGGCAGGGAAATCTGCGGGTTTCCCCATCATAGGGGCGGCGCTGCCTCACGCAACGGGAGGCCGGATTTACGGGCCTTCCCCTGCCCTTGACCCCTGCCCGGCACTCATGCACAAAGTCCCGCGAGTTTTTCCGGGCCCGGTCCTCAAGCCCCCGAATGAGGGGTTTCCGGGGGCCCATTTCCTTCCGGTCCTATCGGTCCGACAGTTCAACTGGAGAATATACCCATGAGCATTCGTTTTGACGGCAAGGTCGCCATCGTGACCGGCGCGGGCGGCGGTCTTGGCCGGTCCCATGCGCTGGAACTCGCGCGGCGCGGCGCGAAAGTGGTGGTGAACGACCTCGGCGGCGACCGCACGGGCGCCGGCGGTTCGTCGGAAGCGGCCAAGAAGGTGGTCGAGGAGATCAAGGCTCTGGGCGGCGAAGCCATCGCCAACGGCTCGTCGGTGACGGACGACGAGGGCGTCGCCAACATGGTCAAGCAGACCATGGATCAGTGGGGCCGCATCGACATTCTCATCAACAATGCCGGCATCCTGCGCGACAAGTCCTTCTCGAAGATGGAAATCCAGGACTTCCAGCTCGTGGTCGACGTGCACCTCATGGGCACGGTGAAGCCGACCAAGGCCGTCTGGGAAATCATGAAGGCGCAGAATTACGGCCGCATCGTCGTGACGGCCTCCTCGACCGGCCTCTATGGCAATTTCGGCCAGACCAACTACGGCGCGGCGAAGCTCGCCGTCGTCGGCTTCATCAACACGCTGAAGCTCGAAGGGCAGAAGAACAACATCCATTGCAATGCGCTGGCGCCGGTCGCCTATACGCGCATGACCTCGGACCTGATGCCGCCGGAAGCCGAGCAGATGCTGACGCCGGACAGCGTTTCGCCGGGCGTGATGTTCCTCGTCTCCGAGCAGGCGCCGACGGGCATGATCCTCTGCGCGGGTGCCGGCGTTTTCGCCGCCGCGCGCATGGAAGAGTCGGAAGGCGTGTTCCTCGGCCGCGAAGGCCTGACTGCCGAGAAGGTGGCGGAGAACTGGGGCAAGATCACCGACTTCTCCAATGCCACGCCCTATTTCATGGGCGGCGAGCAGACCGGCAAGTTCCTCAAGCTCGCAACGGGCGGCAAGTAAGCCTCTCGCGGACGCTACGGATTCAGAAGGGGAGCCCTGGCGGCTCCCCTTTTTGTTGATGGATGCAAATTGACAGGCTGTACCTTATGCGGTACAGTGTGCCATGGCTGCCATGCGGAAAAAGATCGACGCCGTCTTCTACCGTTCCGCAAACGGATCAGAGCCTGTCAGGGACTGGTTGATGAAATTGAGCAGCGAAGACCGGCGTGCCGTCGGCTTCGACGTTGCCACCGCGGAATTTGGCTGGCCAGTCGGGATGCCGCTTTGCCGGTCGCTTGGAGATGGGCTGTGGGAGGTCCGAAGTGACATCTCGCATGGCAGGATCGCTCGCGTGGTCTTCTGCATCGCTCACGGGCAAATGGTGTTGCTGCACGGCTTCATCAAGAAATCCCAGAAGACACCGCAAGCCGACCTCGAAGTTGCGCGCAAGAGACAAAGGAGTATCGGGCGATGAGCAGGAAGCATATCGGATCTTCATTCGACGCCTTTCTTGAAGAAGAAGGCATTCGCGATGCCGCGCAAGCCCATGCGATCAAGCGGGTGGTCGCATGGCAGATCGAGGAGGCGATGAAAGCTCAAGGTGTTTCCAAGGTCGAGATGGCGAAGCGCATGAAGACAAGCCGCGCCCAACTCGACCGCCTGCTCGATCCGGAAAACGACAAGGTGCAACTCGATACCGTTCAGCGTGCGGCATCGGCTGTCGGAAAGAAGCTGCGGCTGGAGCTCATATAAACAAAACGGGCGCCGGATGACCGGCGCCCGCTTCCTTACAGATGGCGCCCCGGCTCAGAGGCCGAGCACGGCTTTCGCCATGATGTTGCGCTGGACTTCGTTCGAGCCCGCATAGATCGACGCCTTGCGTAGCGAGAAGTAATAGGGCGCGGCGGTGAAGGCGCCCTCAGGGCCCACTTCCGGCTCATTGGTGTCGATCAGGCCGTTCTCGATGGTCGGCTGGGCATAGTCGCCAAGCACTTCCACCATCAGCTGCGAAACTTCCTGCTGAAGTTCCGTGCCGCGGCACTTGAGAAGCGAACTTTCGGGGCCGACATTGCCGCCGATCGAAAGCGAGGAGAAGATGCGCAGCTCCGTGAACTCCATCGCGGTGATCTGGCTGCGGAGGTCCGCGTAGCGCGCCTTGAAGGCGGGCGTATCGGCCACCGGCTTGCCATCCACGAGGACTTCCTTCGCCATCTCGCGGACTTCATCGAGCGCGCTGTAGAGGCCCGGCGAATAGGGATTGCCGCGCTCGAACTCGAGCAGG
>JAHBYK010000078.1 GCA_019635965.1 Parvibaculum sp.
CTTCGCCGCCGAAGGCGCGAAGGTTGCGCTTGCCGCGCGCGGCGAAGCCTCGCTCGATGAAGCCCACAAGACGCTGATCGCAGGGGGCGTGAAGCCTGAAAATCTCTTCACCATCGCAGGCGACATGACGGCCTCTGCGGAAATCGCAGCCGCGCTCGATGCCGCGGAAGCGGCCCTCGGGCCCCTTCATTGCGCGGTGGCGAATGTCGGCCTGTCGCGCGCGCCATTGGGCTTCGATGTGTCCGACGAGGACTGGGACGCCGACATGAGGCAGAACCTGTTTGGTTCTGTCTATCTTGCGCGTGAGGCCGCGCGCCGGATTCTCAAGCGCCCGCGTGAGGCGCGCGAACATGCAAGCCTCATCCTGATCTCATCCATCGCAGGCGTCGATGCCATGGGCACCTCGCTCACCTATGCCGCGTCGAAGGCCGGTATCAATCATGTAACGCGCCAGCTTGCAAAATTCGTGGGCAAGGAAGGGCTGCGTGTCAACGCCATCGCGCCCGGCAATATTCTCTTTGAAGGCGGTGTCTGGGACCGCAACACGAAGGAGCGCCCGGAAGCCTGGGACCGCTGGATCAAGCGCGAGGTTGCGCTCCGCCGCTTCGGCACGGTCGAGGAAATCGCCGACGCCGCCCTCTTCCTCGCCAGCCCCCGCGCCAGCTTCATCACCGGCGAGGTACTCGTCGTCGATGGCGGGCAGGTGCGGTGATCGACCGGGAAGCGCGCGACCGCGCTGCCACTTTGCTGCGCCGGTTTGCGGACGGCGAAATCACCAACGAGGACTTTTACGCGGACTATCCTCGGTCTGGGGAAGATCCGGCTCTCCGGGCGGTTTTCGACGAGGCCTGGTACTACTACAGCGACCTGAAAACGCATTACCTCGTCGGCAAGCACGCCCTCACCGAAGAAGGGCGTGATGTGTTCGCCCGCTGCGAATTCTTTCTTCTTTCAGACTTGGAGTACCGATATCCGAAGAACCAATTCTCGGGACTTGGTCGTCCGGGAATTTTTTTGATCCTTTTCACGCTCGGAATCGAGTGGCTGCTCTATTTGCGCCGCCGGCGTCGTGACGAATATCTGTTGCACGAGCGCGAGGCCGCGGGAGACATCTCCGTCTGGCCCTTCCCCTCCCGCGCGGACTACGAAGCGGCGAAGTTGTCCCTCAGTCCTTCCCGATAGACCCGTCCTTGAATAGCCGCTCGCGCATCTCCTTGTCGAAGCGCGGATTGTTGCGGCGCAGCCATTCAAGTACCATGACGGCATGCTCGATTTCCTCGTCGCGGTTATGGATGAGTATCTTGCGCAACTCTTCGTCCGTCGCCCCTTCCGCGCGCTGGTTGTACCAGTCGACGGCCTCGAGCTCCTCCATCAGCGACACGATGGCGCGGTGCAGATTGAGCGCTTCGGGCGACAGATTGGTTTCGTGCAGGCCTTCGCTGGACATGGGGACTCCTGTGAGCTTCGGAAATTCCGGCGGTTCGTATGTCGCCGCCGGTTCGGGTTGCGCCGCGCGGCGCCGGCCGAAAAGACGTGAGAGAAAGCCGCTATCGCTCATTCAAGAACCAGACGGAACTGGCGCCTCGTCAGGCGCGGGAAGGCGGGGAAGGAAAGCAGCTCGCCGCCACCCGCCTTCTCTAGCATGGAAATCGCCTTCTCGCGTTGCTCTCCCTGCAACGTCGCCAGGAAATCGAGTCCGCGCTGAAGCATCCAGAGCTCGAAGGGGAAGATCGCGCGGGTGCCCGTTGCGCCTTCGAGTGTGAACTCATGCTGGCCGATGGCGCGGGGCACGGGTTCCTTGCCCGCGATGAGTTGCGGGTTCGCCTCCACATGCGCCTTGAGGGCGATTGCCGTTTTTTTGAGCACCGGAAGGAATTCCCGCATCATTCGCGCAAGAATGGGAATGACGGTCTCCGGCACTTCGTCATGATCGAGGAACGCGCCACCCTTCGGGGCAGGCGGCTTCGTCATCCGTTGCACCCATTTCACGACGTTCGGCGCGAGCTTCTTCATGATCTCGCCAGACACAGGGTCACGGAACTGATGTGCATAGAGCGGCCCGTACAGCCCGAAATCGCCGATCGAGGGGCGCGTGCCGAACAGGAATTCATGCCTTGCGAAATGCGCATCGAGCTCTGCGAGGAGCCCCTCATAGGATTTTTCGATCGCGGCCCCCGTCGCTTCCGACACGCCGAGAAAGGGCAGTGCGCCGGCAAAAGGCTTCGCCGTTTCCTCGCCCACGGCGCGCCGGCCCGCCTCGTCGAGATCGGGCCGCGACAGCCGCCCGAATTCCGAGATTGCGAAGTCGCGGTTCTTCGTCCAGCGGTAGTGCATGGCGGGCAGCTTCAGCCATTCATCCGCATAGGCTTCGATGAGCAGCGCCGCGAGCTTTTGCCGCGCGCCTTGCGGATAGACCGGTGCTTCGGGAAAACGCGCCTCGAAATTGTCGATGATTTCTGAAGAGTCCTGCCAGGTCTCGTCTTCGGGCGTCACGATGATGGGGATCACCGGCCAGCCGACACGGGCAAGGATCACATTGCGGTAGATGTCGCGCGTCGGTGTGATTTCGGAAAAGGGAATGCGCTTGTAGCGCAGATAGGCGCGCACCTTGCCCGAGAAGTAGCTCACTTCCGCGCCATAGAACTCATAACCTCTGGTCATCGCAATCTGTCCCGTCTGTCCGCTTTTCGCTGGAGCACTTTCTATATTTCGGCACGAAGCATGTCAATTTATTGGGCGCGTCCATGCCCGAGCACTTCCTTCGCCTCCAGACCCGAAAGCACGTCGAGATGCAACGCCTTCATGCAGCCGTCGAGGCAGGCGATGATGCGCACCGGCCGCTCCCCCGTCCGGTAGAAGAATATATTGTATCGCGTGTCGCCGGCATTGGAGATGGCATCGAGCTGCCAGACATCCCGGATATCGGGCATTTGTTCGCTCTGCCGCGTTGCAAGCCGGAGCAGGCTGAGCGCGCGCTCCCGCCTGTCGTCCTTCGCCTCGCCACCGCTGATGGCAAGGAAACGGAGGTCGTAGCGCGCATCGAATCCGGCGCCGCGCGGCGGCGCCTCGGTGCCGGGCGGCAGCGCGAACAGCGAGACAATGTCGGCGGAGCCCCGCACCACCCAGGCCTCGCCTTCGACCGGCACAAGCGCCTGCCCATCCCGCGTGCAGACAAGAACGAGCCAGCGGTCGAAAGGTGGCGGGATGGGAACGGCCTTGCCCGCTGGCGCGCGCGAGCAGAGAAAATCGTCCGGGTCTTCCGCAACGCTGAGAGGGGCAGGCTTTGAATGTCCGGCGGTCGCGCTCGTCGTCAGATCGGGTTCGGCATCCGGCACCTGCCTTGGCGGCGCCGGATAGAGAACGCGCGGCGCCGCAGCGGGCGGGCGGACGGGACTGCCATCGGCGGGAATATCGAGGCCGTCTTCGCGGTTGCCCGCCGGCGCGGGCAGCGGGTCGCCGGGCTCCCAGACCTGCGCGACAAGCGGGACGGCAAGCAGAAGTGCCGCCGCAAGAGCGAGCCCTGCAAGCTGATAGGCGCCAAGCCCCCGCAATGCCTTCCCTGCCGCGCTGTCGGCCAGCGCCTTCAAAACGTCATGCAATCCCCGCCCCCATGCCGGAAGGTTCCCCGCATACCTTCCGCTTGATGCTTGACCGGGCAAGGGCTGTCCGCCGCACCACACCCCGGTTTCGGCAGCAAGCCGGTCAATAGTTGAAGGTTATCGGTCTTTCGGCTGGCCGGAAAGCGGGCGCGAGCGGAATCCGTTCACTGCCGCTGCAATACGCAGACGAAACTTTCGACCGGCTGGCGCTTTTCGAGCCGCAACGTGCAGACATTGAGAGAATGAAGCGCGAAGCCATGTGCGCCGGCAAGCGCGCGAATATAGGTTTCAGTATGACGGAAGCGGCGCGAAGGGCCGATTTCAAAGCCGCGTTCCGCCGCTTCCGCGGAACTGCCGTCCGATTTTTCCGTCGAGAAGACGAACCAGCCTCCCGGTGAAACCGTTCTTTCAACGGCTCCAAAAAGCGGGTCGAGATCGCCGAGATAGATCAGCGTATCGCAGGCTATGGCGAGGCCGAAATGCGCCGACGCACTGTCGAGCGCGGCGAGGATGTCGCCCGCCATCACGCCCGAGTAGAAGCCGGTGGCTTCCGCCGCCGCGCACATGCGCGGGCTAAGATCGACGCCGACCAGCGTGCGGCAGAACGGCGCGAATGCCTTTCCCGAAAGTCCCGTGCCGCAGCCAAGATCGATCGCATCATAGGGCGCGCCGCTTGCAAAGCCGGCTGCCGCTTCCGCCGCTTCGCGCAGAAGCTCCGGCCCCCGATAGGCCAGCGTTGCGATCATGTGGCCTTCGTAGCGTGGCGCGTAGCCGTCGAAAAGCGCGCGCACATAGGCCGCGCTTGCGCGTGAGGGTGCGGGTTGTGCTTCGAGTTCGGCAAGGCGGATGCCGGCGCCGCGGCGGTCCGCCGGATCTTCGGCCTGTGCCGCACGGAAATGCCGCGCCGCCCGGTCGCGCTCGTCGATCAGTGCCCAGGTTTCGCCGAGCCGGAAATGCGCCTCCGCACGCTGATCGGCTTCACGCGCGCCGTCATCGGTCGCGACACGCAATACGCGCTCGAAATCGGCAATCGCGCGTGCCGTATCTTCCGCCGCGAGCCGTGCGGAACCGAGCGCCAGAAGCACATCGGCGGAGCGGCCGTCGAGGAAGCTCGCTTCATTGAGTGCCTCGAGCGCCTCCTGGTGCCGGCCGGCAAGGCTCAAGGCGCGCGCAAGCACCATCAGGCAGCGTGGATTGGCCTCGCCGGACTGGACCAGCGGTTCGATCAACGCTGCGGCCCGGTCCGGCTCGCCCAGATCGATCACGCAATGAGCAAGGGATGCAACAAGCCCGGCAGGCCACCCTTCCTCGAGCCGGGCACCGGCGATGGCCGCCGCATGGGCGAGCGCAGCCTCCCGGTTGCCCGACGCGATGAGGCGTTCCATGACCGAAAGCGGGTCGTCGCCATCGGTTTTGCCAGGGCGTGTTTTGTCTGCAAACGGATGATTGACGGTCAGGCCGGGGGGAAGCGCGTCGTCGCTGGTCATGGGGACCACATGAAAAAGCCGGGCGGAGCGCCCGCCCGGCTCGATTTATCGCTTTCCCTTGGCCTATTGCAAGTTGGATTGCGGGGAGCCGCCCGTCACGCCTTCAGCGTGCACTTGCCGTTGTTGATGACCACCGCGTCGCGTTCCTTCACGCGGGCGCGGAACGAGATGACGCCCTTGTCCTTCCACAGATCGACCGTCACCGTATCGCCCGGGAAGACGGGCGCCGAGAAACGCACATCGAAGCCCGTGATCTGCGTCGGGTCATAGTCGAGCGCACCGGAAATGATCGCCCGGCAGCAGGTGCCATAGGTGCACAGCCCATGCAGGATCGGCTTCGGGAAGCCGACGGCCTTGGCGAATTCGGGGTCGGAATGAAGCGGGTTGCGGTCGCCCGAAAGCCGGTAGAGCAGGGCCTGATCGGGCCGCGTTTCCGCGTCGATGCTCATGTCCGGCGCACGGTCCGGCAGCTTGTGCGGTTCCGGCGCGCCTTCGCGCGGACCGCCGAAGCCGCCATCGCCACGCGCGAAGATCGTGGATGTCAGGGTGCAGAGCTTGTCGCCGCCCTTTTCGGTCAGATCCGTCTCGGTGACGATGATTGCGCCCTTGCCTTCGCCCTTGTCCCAGGCACCCACCACGCGGCTGTCGGCCAGGAGCTTCGCCGCCACGGGCAGCGGGCGGTAGAGCTTCAGCTTCTGCTCGCCATGCACCACCATCGCGTAATTGATGCCGCTGTCGCCGATCGCGCCAGCGCCCCAGGCCACCACGGTCGCCAGCGTCGGCACCGTTTTCAGGTTCTTCTCATAGACGAAGGGCAGCTCCTTCGCGTCCAGCGGATCGCGGCCGAAGCCGATGCCGAGCGCGTAAAGCATGGTTTCGCGGTCGCCATAGCTGAATTCCTGGCCCGTCGCCTTGAGGCTCATGAGCTTGTCGTAATTGATTGCCATTCCGTTCTCCCTGCGGATTGTTGCGCGCGTTTCTTTGCCCATAGGAAAGCGGTTCCTCGCCGCCTGCGCAAGTGCGGCGGGAAGGGGGCGAAGCGGCCTAGCGTTCGCCGAGCACTTTCCAGAGACTTGTCACCGTCACCAAGTCTTCGCCTCCGGCGCTCAGCCGCCCCGAAACGAAGATGATGGCGCGCGTCTTGCGCTCGAGCCGCGTATGACACTCGACGAGATCGCCGATCCGGGCCGGTTTGAGAAAACTCGCCTGCATGCTGAGCGTCACGCAGCCCTTTCCCTCGGCCGCGCGGTTGGCCGCGCCGCCGAGAAAGGCATCGGCAAATGTCAGCATCATGCCTTCATGCACCTCGCCTTCGCCGTTCACATGGCGCTCGTCCACGATGAACCCGAAGATGCGCGCGCCCTCCTCGGCGTCGCGCTCGAAGAGCGGGCCCACATGCGCCTCGAACGGGTCATGCAGCGCGCTTACCCGCCAGCCATCCGGCGCGGCCACGTCGCGGGGTGAGGGAAGCGGCGTTCTCACTTCTCCTCCGCCGCCTTGATCGAATAGACGCCGGTTGCCGTCATGAGGATACGGCTGCCTGCGCGCAATTCGCCGGAGATGAAAAGCACGGTGCGCGTCGCGCGCGTCACCTCGGCGCGTCCCTCGATCGTTTCGCCCTTTTCGCCCGCGCTCACAAAGTCGCAGTTGAGCGACAGCGGGTTCACACGCGCGCCAGGCTGCTTCTCGTTTGCCGCTTCGCGCGCCACATCGCCGAGCACGATGGAGGCGAGCGTCATCATCATGCCGCCATGAAGCCTGTCATCGGCATTGAGGTGATGCGCGGCGATCTCGAAGGTGAATTTGCCGCCATCTCGCAGCACCGGCCCGGCAAAGGCACCGAAGCCGCTCGTCTCGACCTGTCTTGAACTCATGGGGGTACATCCAGCGCAGGGGGAATGAAGCGTCGCCCTATCTAGACGCTTGCGCCGCCCGAGACAAGAAAAGGGCCTGCCGCGGGGGCAGGCCCGAGTTTTGCGAGGAATCTGCTGTGAAGGACCCGGCGCCGCCCCGAGGGTGGGGGGTATGAGGGACGGGACAACGCCGGGCCTTTCGAGGATCGCAGCGGCGCGTGAGGAGGGCGCCGCCGCGAGGAGGCTCGGGATCAGACGTCGGAGCCCTCAAGGGTCTCCTTGCCGATCCATTTTTCGGGAACGCCGAATTCCATGAGCGTGGCGGCAACGGCTTCGACACGCGCGGCCGTGTCGCGCTCGACGGCGAGTTCGGGCGTCGTCATAGCCATTTCGGAGGCGGAGACGCGGATATCGGTGAGGCCGCGATAGGTGATTTCTTCGGCGACCGCGCGCAGCAGGGTTGCCGCCTCGTCGGACGGCGTCGTCCAGCCGGCCGGGAAATAGACCGGGAAGATCACCCGCGCGCTGTCATTCACGCCATAGCCGGGCGTTGCCGGCGCATCGGGATCAACCGCGCTGATATAGACCGTGCGCTCGGCAAGGCCGGGCGCCGGATGATCGAATGAGATTTCCGCCGCTGCGGGGCGGGGCAAGGGAAGCGGATCGGACGCAGATGCCTTCTGCGCGGTCAGCGCCGCGCCGATCGCGGTCATCAGGCTGAGACCCGCAACGATCGCAAGCTGTTTCATGTCGTTCCCCTTTCGCATGGGCCGGCACGGGGGCCGGTCTTGGATGCTGCCAATATGAGCGGCGAATGTGACCCGATGCGGGTCGCCACGGGGCGGTTACGGGGAAATTTCAGGGCAAGAATGAGGCATTCCACAGCCCCGCATCTGTGCGGACCCCTGTTCAAATGCGAACAAGAGACCCGCCTCTCCGCTACGGAAATGGACGGAGATTCCGCTTTGTCCGGGCTGGGGCTGCGTTTAAGGTGCGGCTCAAAGTGCCGGGGCCCGTTGGGTAAAGGCGGCAAACGCCGGACCGGACACGACCAACCGGGCATTAAAAAGCCAATCTCA
>JAHBYK010000079.1 GCA_019635965.1 Parvibaculum sp.
ACTGAACAAGGCTCCCGGCGCGTCATGGCGCGGGAGCCTTCTTCATGCCGGACGCTTGGACAGGACGCCCCCCTATTGGCTAGCATCGCGCCAATAGAACCGCGCAGCGGCGCGCACAGTCATAAAGGAAGCGTCATGGCCCCCATTCTGTACGATTTCACCCTTGCGCCGAGCCCGCGCCGCGCGCGCATCCTGCTTGCGGAAAAGGGCATCGCGCATGAAACCGTGCAGATCGACCTTGCCCGCGGCGAGCAGTTGAGCGAGGCCTATCGCTCGATCAATCCCGCCTGCACCGTGCCGGCGCTGAAGCTCGATAGCGGCACGGTCCTCACCGAGAATATCGGCATCGCCGCCTGGGCGGACGCCGTCAAGCCCGAGCCCGCCCTTCTCGGCTCGACGCCGGAGGAGAAGGGCCTCGTGCTCTCCTGGAATGCGCGCATCGAATTCGAAGGCATGATGCCGATCGCCGAAGTGCTGCGTAACACGTCGAAGGGCATGGCGGGGCGCGCGCTGCCGGGCCCGCTCGACCTCGAGCAGATTCCCGCCCTTGCCGAGCGCGGCTCCATCCGCCTCAGACAGTTCTTCGAAATGCTGAATGCCCGTCTCAAGGGCCGCGAGTTCATCGCCATCGACCGCTTCTCGCTCGCCGACATCACGGCGCTTGTCTGCATCGACTTCGCCAAATGGGTGAAGCACGAGCCGAAGCCGGACCATGCCGATCTGCTGCGCTGGCATGCCGCCATGTCGGCCCGGCCCAGCGCCAAAGCCTGAAACGGCGAGTTTGACAGCGGCTCTCCCGTCCCTATGATGCCGCCACTCGATGGTTCCGCGTGCCGCTCCGGCGGCATGAGGAGGCAAGAGGGAACAGGGTGAGGCGTCTTGCGCCAATTCCCTGGCTGCCCCCGCAACTGTAAGCGGCGAGGCTCCGTTCCACATATGTCACTGGCTGCACAGGTCCTTCGGGGCCGGCATCCCGGGAAGACGGAACGAGGCCGATGACCCGCAAGCCAGGAGACCTGCCACCGGGTACGTCATCTGCCGTGGCCGGGGGTCAGCCAGGGGGACGGCCTGCCCTGGCGCCTCATGCGTCTCCGGCTTTCCGTTTCCATGTCCGTTTCTTCCGCGTCCGGCGCCATGCGGCCGGGGTGGCCGCGCATGAGAGACAGGACTTGAGTTCCAATGAACATCACAGGCTGGGGCGCCATCGCGGCCCTCACATTGGCGGCCTTCGCCGCCCAGACCGCGCAGGCGGCCGAAACGAAAATCACGACACCGTCGCTTCTCATATCGGCAGGCGTCGAGCCGGTCCCGACGAAAGAAGCCGCGTCGAGCTACACGATCATCACGGCTGAAGAGATCGAGAAATTCCAGTACCGCGACGTGACCGACGCACTTAAAACCGTTCCCGGACTGCACGTCGTGCAATCCGGCACGCGCGGCTCGCAGACCTCCATTTTCACCCGCGGCGCAAATTCCAATCAGACGCTTGTAATGATCGACGGCTTGCCAGTGAACGACCCTGCGTCGCCCGGCGGCGCGGCCAATCTCGCAAACTTCCCGCTGGACAGCGTCGACCGCATCGAGGTGATACGCGGCCCCCAATCGGCGCTTTACGGCAGCCAGGCGATCGGCGGTGTCGTCAACATCATCACGAAACGCGGCGGCGGCAAGCCCCGTTCCACGCTCCGCGCCGAAGGCGGCACGCTCGGCACGTTCAATACATGGGCGAGCACCGGCGGCACCGTCGACAGCGTGGATTACTTCCTCTCGCTATCCGGCGAGACGACGCGCGGATCGGACGCCACACCTTCACGCCTTCGTGACGCTCGCGGCGCAGAAAGGGATGGCAACGAAGTTCTCTCCGCTTCAGGCCGGATCGGGGCGAAACTCAATGAACACCTCAGCGCGTCCGCCTTCATTCAGATCACCGATTCCGAAACGGAGATCGACGACGATGGTGCGACGGCGGGCTTTGTGCCGGTGTTCCAGAATGTAGACAGCATCTACAAATCGAGACGGCTGCTGACCTCGGCCGACATTTCCGGCCGGTATCTGGATGGCGTCTGGCGCCCACGGCTGGCGCTCGGCGTCACGCGGTACAGTTCCCGCCTCAACGACAATCCCGACCCCGGCGGATCGGTCTATCTCGCGGATGTCGACTACAAGGGCGGCACATACAAGGCCAGTTTCGACAATGCGCTGGATCTGCATCCCCAGCATCTGCTGACCTTCGGCGTCAGCTATACGCGCGATGATTATTCATCGAACGGACGGCGCGATCTCGGCGGCTTCGTGATTTCATCGGTGTCCGATGCCGATACCGATGCCTTCGCCCTCTATGCGGCAGATCACATGACATTCGGCGAAAGGTTCTTCGCCACGGTCAGCCTTCACCACGATATGCCGGACGGTCTTGCGGACCACACGTCCTATACGATCGCGCCCGGCTATTATCATGTGGAGACCGACACACGCCTGACCGCGAGTTACGGCACGGGGTTCAAGACGCCGTCGCTCTTCCAGCTTTATGGCAGCGAGTTCAGCGCCTTTCTCGGCTTTCCCGCGGGCCAGTATAGTGGCAATCCGAATCTCAAGGCTGAAACGAGCCGTGGCTGGGAAGTGGGCGTCGAACAGGGCCTTGCCGGCGGAGTGGTGCTGACCGGCGTCACATGGTTCGAAAGCCGCGTCAAGGACGCAATCGAGATCGTCTTTGATCCGATGACTGGCGATTCAACACCGGCCAATCTCCAGCGTTTCGATGTTCAGGGCATCGAAGCCTTTATGGAAGTAAGGCCCGCCGCGCAGCTCACGGCCCGCATCGACTACACATGGATGACGGTCGACACCAATACAGGCCAGGTCGTCGGCCCGCTCACCCGCCGGCCGCGCCATGAAATCGGCTTTACCGCAAGCTGGACGCCGCAGGATGGAACGGTCCTTTCCACCAATCTTCAATTGGTCGATCCAGACCGCGACATACCAAGAGACGGATTTGGATACTATGTCTATCCGTCGTCATACATGGTCGTGAATCTTGCCGCCGCTCACCGGGTGACCGACAACGTGCAGCTCACGGCACGGGTCAACAATCTTCTCAACAAGACCTATGAACCGGTCAACGGACTCGAAGCGCCGGGCGTCGAGGCGCTGGCGGGCGTGAGCTTCTCCTTCTGATACGCACACCCAAACAATAAAGGCGCGGGAGCGATCCCGCGCCTTTTCGTCTGCCTTTCCGAAGCGCCTACCGCCCCGTGAAATTCGCCGTCCGCTTTTCCACGAAATGCGCGACGCCTTCCTTGAAGTCCTCGCTCGAAAAACTCTTCTGCATTTCGCTGTCGCCGACTTCCAGCGCCTCGTCGAAGCTCTGGAACGGCGCCTTCCAGACTTGTGCCTTCATCACCGCCATGGAGCGCGGCGAGACGGTTTCGGCGAGCATCGCCGCATAGTCCATGACATTCGCCATGAAGTTTTCCTGCGGGAAGCACTTGTTGACGAGGCCGATGCGCTCCGCCTCGTCCGCCATCACCTTGCGCGCCGACATCAGAAGATCGAGCGCATGGGCGGGGCCGACAAGCTGCGGCAGAAGCCACGAGATGCCGTGTTCGGCAATGAGGCCTCGGCTTGCAAAGGCAGTCGTGAACTTCGCCTCGGAGCCTGCGAATCGAATATCGGCATAAAGCGCAAAGACGAGACCGAGGCCCGCCGCCGGGCCGTTGATCGCGGCGATGACCGGCTTCTTCACCTGCATCAGATAGCCGAAGCGGCCGCCATAATGCGGGCTCACATCCGGGCCGAGGCCGCTCCGGAAGTCGAATGTCTCCTCGCGCGCGGCGGCGGCAAGCTCGCGTTCTTCCCATGTCTCCGGTTTGATCTGCTGCAACAGGCCCATATCGGCCCCGGCGCAGAAGCCGCGCCCCGCGCCCGTCACCACGATCGCGCGGACGGCATCATCGGCCACGGCCGCGGCCATTGCCCGCTTGACGCTGCGTTCCATCGCCGCCGTCCAGGCATTGAGCTTGTCCGGGCGGTTCAGCGTCAGCACGGCCACGCGGCCCTTCACTTCGTAAAGCAGGTCTTCATATCCGGCCATCTTGTCCTCCCTTTTCCGGTTCCCTTTGACGGCAGTATAGGCGGAAAGCGCGGCGCTCTGCGACAAACTGCGCCCCGTCCGGCGCGCAAGGGCAATGGCGTCCGGCGCTGTTCGGGCGTAAACTGATTTTCATGGGGACGATCATGGCATATCGCGGCAAATCCGGGCGGCGCTTCGGCGCGGCCGGGATGCTTGCCTTTCTTGCCATCCTGCTCCATCTCGCCACGCCCCTTTCGGCGCAGCTTGCCGCCTCCTCGACGGACGGCCTCCTTGAAACGGTCATCTGCTCGGGCGGCGAGTGGAAAACGGTCTATCTCGATGCCGAGGGCAAGCCCGTCGAACATGCGCCCGCCAAGGCGAGCCATGATTGCACCTCCTGCATCCATCATTGCGGCGGCGCGGTTCTGGCTGCCCTCGTCGCCCTGCCCGTCCTGCACTGGACGCTGCCTCTGCCCGCGCTGGTCACGCAGACCGTCCTGACCGAAATCCACACGGGCAGCACCCATCCCCGCGGCCCTCCGGCCTGATCCGAAGCATCCGTTTCGTTGATCGATGATAAGACCTGCCGCGCATGGCGCGGGCGGGTACGCCCCATTCTGGAGAGGCAACATGAATTCCCGTGCGTCCCTGATGCACAGCGCCGCCGCGCTGTGCCTCGCTCTTGCCTTGCCCGTGGCCGCCCAGGCCGCCGACGGCAAGTCCAAGGGCAAAATCCTTGAAATCGACATCTATCCAAAAAAGTTCGAACGCGAAGCGAACCCGCTCTCCGGCCTTCCCGCCCTGCCGGAACGGCCGGGCACGCTCACCGTGCCGAGCGTCGTTCAGACGCAGCGCGAGATGGCCCGCACACCCGGCGCCGTCAGTGTCGTTCCGGCCGCGAAGTACCAGGACACATACGCCCACAACATCGAAGATGTGATGGATTTCACGCCGGGCGTTTTCGCGCGCAAGCGGTATGGCGCCGAGGTTCGTCTCTCGGTGCGCGGCTCGGGGCTTTCGCGCGGTTTCCATATGCGCGGCCTCGAACTGATGCAGGACGGCGTTCCCTTCAATCTCGCCGACGGGTCCGCCGATTTTCAGGAAGTCGATCCGCTGATCGCCCAGCACATCGAGGTCTACAAGGGCGGCAATGGCCTGCGCTTCGGATCGTCCTCGCTTGGCGGCGCGATCAACTTCGTCATGCCGACGGCCTATTCGGCGGATGCACCCAATCTCGTCCGGCTCGAAGGCGGCAGCTTCGATACCTACCGCGTCCACATGCAGGCGGCGCGCATCTACGACAAGACCGATGCCTTCGCCGCGCTGAGCGCCAATGATGTCGATGGCTTCCGCAATCACGAGAAGGAAGAAAGCATCCGCTTCTCCGGCAATATCGGCCACCGCTTCAGCGAGCGGGCGGAAACGCGCTTCTATGTCCTGTCCAATATCGTCGATCAGGAATTGCCGGGCACGCTAACGCTGCAACAGGCGCTCGATACGCCGGAGATGGCGGCGCCCATCAATGTCATCCAGCATCAGCAGCGCAATGTCCGCTCGATCCGCTTTGCCAACAGAACGGCGGTCAAGCTCGACAATGGCGGGCTCGTCGAATTCGGCGGCTATGCGGGCTATAAGCGGCTCTATCATCCGATCTTTCAGGTGATCGACCAGCGCGGTCCTCTCGCCGGCCTTTTCACGCGCTACCGCGACGAGAGCACGATTGCCGGGCACCGCAACATCCTGACGGTGGGCGGCGATCTCTCCTGGGGCGAGGTCGATGCAAAGCGGTACGTCAATATCGCGGGCTCGCGCGGCGCGCTTACGGCGAGCGGCGTGCAAAGCTCCACCAATGCCCGCCTCTATGCCGA
The DNA here is from genome assembly GCA_019635965.1 of Parvibaculum sp. GTDB lineage: Bacteria > Pseudomonadota > Alphaproteobacteria > Parvibaculales > Parvibaculaceae > Parvibaculum. The sequence goes on from JAHBYK010000079.1 coordinate 5,938, forward strand.
AAACCAGTTCTATGCGCTCGACGATGTGGCGCTGGTTGGCGGTTTGCAGGCGATCCATTCCTATCGGAAGTTCACGAACGATCTCGTGCCGGCGCAGAGCGACGCAACGGACTACTCCTCCATGAGCCCCAAGGCCGGCATATTGTGGGACGTGACCGGCAATGCGCAGCTCTATGCGAATGTCACCCGCAGCTATGAGCCGCCGACCTTCTCCGAGCTTGTGCAGGCAACCGTTTTCCAGTTCGTGCCGCTCGATCCGCAGCGCGCCGTCACCTATGAAGTTGGCACGCGCGGCGCAACGGACCGGCTCGCCTGGGATGTCGCACTCTATCATGCGCGGGTGAAGGGCGAGCTGGTGAACTTCACCGTCGGCGGCGGCATCCCCGCTTCCACCTTCAATGCGGACAAGACCGTCCATCAGGGCATCGAGGCGTCGCTGACGCTCGATCTCGGCGCCTTCGGTCTTTCGGCCGCCTTGCCGGAAGGGAGCCGCCTGCTGCTCGAGCAGGCCTATACCTACAGCGATTTTCATTTCGAGGGCGATGCGGTCTATGGCGGCAACAAGCTCGCCGGTATGCCGCCCCATGTCTATGTCGCGGCGATCCGCTACAGGTCGCCCGCGCCGAACGGTCTTGGCTGGGACATCGCGCCGAAAATCGAATGGGTGAAGGATGGCGGCTATGCCGACTATGCCAACACACTCAAGGTGCCGGGCTACACGATCATCGGCATCGACGGCGGCGTCGATCTGACGAAGGGCGTGCGTCTCTTCGTCGATGCGCGCAACCTGACGGACAGGAACTACATCTCCACCTATACCGCGATCACCGATGCCACGGCGGTCGCCACCAACATCTTCTATCCGGGCGAGGGCCGCAGCGTCTTTGCCGGTGTGAGAATTTCATTCTGAGGACATGAAACGATGAAACATCTTCTTGCCGCCATCGGCGCCGCCGCGATTTTCGCGGCGGCCGCCCTCCCCGCCTCCGCCCATGTCGTGCTCGATCAGGAGCAGGCCCCGGCGGGCAGCTATTTCAAGGCGACTTTCCGCGTGCCGCATGGCTGCGACGGTTCGCCCACCACATCCATCTCGATCGCCGTTCCCGAAGGCGTGATCGCCGTGAAGCCGCAGCCGAAGCATGGCTGGACGGTGAAGACCGAGAAAGCACCTTACAAGAAGAGCTACATACTCCACGGCAAGACCGTGACGGAGGGCGTCGTCCGCGTCACATGGGAAGGCGGCCCGCTCGCCGACGACATGTTCGACGAATTCGCCTTCATGACGAAGCTGCCGGACGATGCGGAGATCATGATGCTGTTCTTCCCCGTGACGCAGACCTGCGAGACGGGCTCCGTCGCCTGGGACCAGCTTCCCGTGCCGGGCTCGGACGAGCGCCTGCCGCGGCCGGCGCCCATGCTGCGTCTCGATCACGGCAAGGATGACGGCGGCCATCATCACCATTGATGCGCCGCCCCGCCCTGCTAGTCTTGCCTCTCCGAAGGACAGGAGGACCGGCATGGGCACGACGCTGCCGAAAAAAGGCACCGAATGGGGCAAGCTCAAGGGCGAGATGGAGGCGCGCGGCGCCCATGACGTCAAATGGCGCGAAGGCAAGACCGCCGTCTATGTCTTCAATGCCGGGCCGGATGTCGCGGAGGTCCAGAAAGAGGCCTACACGATGTTCATGTCGGAAAACGGCCTCGGGCCGATGGCCTTTCCGAGCCTGAAGCAGATGGAGGACGAGGTCGTGTCGATGGGCCTCGGCCTCCTTCACGGGCCCGAGGGTGCCGCC
>JAHBYK010000008.1 GCA_019635965.1 Parvibaculum sp.
GGGTTTCATGGGACTTGCCGCCCGTTCCGCATCGCGCCGGTCTCTTTCGCGGATGTCCTCAAGGACTTGTGCCTCGGTGATCCCCGAGCCCGAATTGTTGAGTTCGAGCCACCGGCGCCGGGCGCGGATTTCGGGCCGGGCGGTCACGAATAGCTTGGCCTTCGCGTCCGGGCAGACCACCGTGCCGATATCTCGCCCGTCCAGCACGGCACCCCGGAGGCCATTTGGTGGATTATGGGCAAAATTGCGCTGCAGATCGAGAATGGCGGCCCGGACCGCTGGCATCGCTGCGACGATCGAGGCGGCGGCACCCGCCTCGGCGGTGCGAATCGCGCGCTCGTCGATGTTCGAAAGATCGAGGTTCCGCGCCGCGGCGAGGGCGGCCGTCTCATCCGCGGGGTCATGTCCGGCGGAGGTTACCGCATGGCCGACCGCGCGATAGAGCGAGCCCGTATCGAGATAGGCAAATCCGTAATGGGCGGCGAGCTTGCGCGCGAGTGTGCCCTTGCCGGAGGCCGCAGGCCCGTCCACCGCAATGACGATGCTGCCGCTCACTGCGCCTGCCCGGCAAAGCTCGCGCCGAGCCCGCGCATCAGCGTCGTGAAACCCGGGAAGCTGGTCGCGATCATCGAGGCATCGTCAACCGTCACCGGCTTCTGCGCGGCAAGTCCCATGACAAGGAATGACATCGCGATCCGGTGATCCATATGAGTGACCACATGGCCGCCGCCATCGACCATGCCGGAGCGTCCTTCGACCACCATGCCGTCGTCGCTCTCATGGACCTTGATACCATTGGCGCGGAGCCCGGAGGCGGTCGCGGCGATGCGGTCACTTTCCTTCACGCGAAGTTCGTGAATACCCATCATGCGCGTCTCGCCTTCGGCAAAGGCGGCGGCTACGGCAAGCACCGGATATTCGTCGATCATCGAGGCGGCACGTTCCGGCGGCACGTCGATGCCGGTGAGGCGGCTGTGACGGACGCGAAGATCCGCCACCGGCTCGCCGCCTTCCTCGCGCTGGTTCATCACTTCTATGTCGCCGCCCATTTCCTTGAGCGTCGTATAGAGACCGGCGCGATGCGGATTGAGGGTGATGCCCTGCACCACGATTTCCGAGCCCGGCACAAGCAGCGCGGCAACGACAGGAAAGGCGGCGGATGAGGGGTCGCCCGGCACGGCAATCGGGCAGGGCGTGAGTTCGGGCTCGCCGGTCAGGCTGATTTCAAGTCCGTCCTTGCCCTGCCTCGTCTCGATATGGGCGCCAAAGGCGCGCAGCATCCGTTCGGTATGGTCGCGTGTCGGAACCGGCTCGATCACCGTTGTAACGCCGGGCGCATTGAGACCGGCGAGGAGAATCGCCGATTTGACCTGCGCCGAGGCGACTGGCGAGCGATAGGTGATGGGCAGCGTACGGCGCGCCCCGGTCAGCGTCAGCGGCATTCTACCGCCTTCGCGGGCATGGAAATGGGCACCCATCTCGCTGAGCGGGGTGATGACCCGGCCCATCGGGCGGCGCGACAGCGAGGCATCGCCGATAAAGGTTGCGGTGATGGGGTGGCCGGCGACAAGCCCCATGACGAGGCGGGCGCCTGTGCCGGAATTCCCGAAATCGAGCGGTTCTGCCGGTTCGCTGAGGCCGCCAACCCCAACTCCAAAGACCGACCAGGTACCGTCCGCGTGCCGCCTCACTTGGGCGCCGAGGCGGCGCATGGTTTCGGCCGTGGCCAGCACATCTTCGCCTTCAAGGAGCCCCGTGATGCGGGTCTCGCCGACCGCAAGGGCGCCGAAGATCAGCGCCCGGTGCGAGATCGACTTGTCGCCAGGCACCCTGATCGTGCCGCCCAGGGCGCGGCTGGGCTCGGCGGTCAGGCCTGTATGGGGGGAGGGCGAGGAAGCGGTCACTTGGGGTACCTGTTGGCGCGGTGTTCGGGCAATGCCGGAGGGCTTCCGGCCAATCGGCGGAGCGGGCGTCCATGCCTGCCCTGGCCGGGCGCGAATAGGTTTTGACAGGAGCAATTTAACGTGGCAATGGGAATTTCCTTCAAGGCCTTGGGCCGCGCGTCCCCGAAAGGGTGCGCTTCGAGACGCAATTTGATGCGGGAGTGCGAACTTGTCGAAACCGGAGTTGGGAACCAAACGCGATTGCCCGAGCTGCGGCGCGAAGTTTTACGACCTGAACAAGAATCCCGTCGTCTGTCCGAAGTGCAAGCATGAATATGTGCCGGATGCGGGCCCGAAGGCGAAACGCGCCAAGCCGGCTGAAAAGCCGAAGGAAAAGCCCGTCAAGCGCGTGGTGGCGGAGGATGACGATAACGTCTCGCTCGATGCAATGCGGGATGACGAGTTCGCCGCCGACACCGATGACGATATCGATGTGGATGTCGACGTGGATGTCGATGTCGACGATGACGCCGATGACGACACCTTCCTCGCGGATGATGAGGATGGCGATGACGATGTGACAGGCATCGTCCGTGGCGGCAAGGGCGGCGACGACGACTGATTGCCGTCCGCCGCTATTTCAGGCGGAAAAAGTGTCGAACTTTCTCTTGATCGCGGGAAAGAGCGGCACTAAGTTCCGCCACCGCTGGCGCGAAGCCCAATCCGCGCCGGACAAGATTATGGGGCCATAGCTCAGTTGGGAGAGCGCTTGCATGGCATGCAAGAGGTCGTCGGTTCGATTCCGTCTGGCTCCACCAATCCTCTCCTAGCAAATCCACGACCGCCAGGGCGTCTCCGGAATCTACCCGCGTTCACGGGGACTTGCGGCGCATTTCTGCATCACAGGCGCACACAGAGACGCTGACAGCTGCGGGATCCGGTGCAGTTCCGGGGCCGTTTCTCCGGGCGGGCGCAAACTGGTCCGCTTCCGGCGTTTCCGATGCACAATGATGCAGCGTGATGCTGCGCTGCATCGGCGTTGTTTGTCCCGATTGTTCGGGAACGACGACGCCCGCGCTCTCGCGCGGGCGTGACTGTTTGAGGTGGGTGTAGTCAGTCGAAGCGTAGGAGGCTCCGCTGCTCGTTCCAGTCTGCCGGGAGTTTGGGCATGCGAACGAGTTGTTCTGCGGTGAGGCCTTTAGGTTCGAGCCCGGCAAGGATTGCTTTCGTTATGTCAGGGGCCAGGAAGGCAAGGCGCATGCTGCGCGCGACGAGACGTTCGTCGATTGCATCGCGTGTCGCGATCTCCTTGTAGCTGAGGCCAGACTTGAGATCGCCGAACCAGGCATGGGCGCGGGCAATGGTTCTGAGAAGTGAGGGATCCGGCCGCGGCGTGTCGCCAGCTTCGTGCTGCCCGAGGATGAGCTTCCGGCCGTTGCCGCAGCGCTTGAGCTGGAAAGACCGCTTGATGAGGTGCGGCGTCTTTGTCCCATCTTCGATTTGTGTGGAAGCAGGGATGTTGGTGAGGAGACCCTGGAGGCCGAGCCGGTTGAGCGCAATCGAGATCTGCTTATCGCCGACCGTCACCTTGTCGATCATCTGAAGGACAATGTCCCGGCGCGGGCGGAGTTTGAGCTCGGCAGAGGTCAACTGAGCCTTCGCGCCGACCACGTCCATTTGCGCCGGATCATCCGTGCCGATCATCTGGCAAAGCTCTGCCTGTCGCCCAAGCAGGTTGACTAGTTCGTTCGCAACCAGACTGTCGATCTCATGGACCGGCAAGGTGCCGGAGGGATGGACGTAGTAGTGGTGATTACAGCCCTTCTTGCGCCCCTGGCGGGGCCGATAGGCTGCGCCATCTTCATGGAAGAGCAGGCCGGCAAGGAGCGAGGGGGATTTGGCATTCGTTTTAGTCCGGCTCTCATGGCGGTTGCGGGCAAGGAGATTCTGGACCGCCTCCCAGGTCCCGGCATCGATGATCGCTTCATGCTGCCCATCATGGACTTTGTCCTTGTGACGGATGCGGCCGATATAGACGGGGTTCTGGAGCAGCGCATAAAGCGCGCCGCGGGTAAAGGTTGAGCCTCCTCTTGCGTTACCCTTCTGGGTAACCCAGCACTTGGAGCGGATGCCCCGTGACTCGAGGTCCTTCATGAGGCGGTGAACCGAGCAGAGTTCGAGATAGCGCTGGAAGATCAGGCGCACCCGCTCCGCCTCGCTCTGATTGATAATGAGCTTGCGATTGTCGATGTCATAGCCGAGCGGAGGCAGCCCGCCCATCCACATGCCCTTCTCCTTGGAGGCTCGGAACTTGTCCCTTATGCGCTCGGCCGTCACCTCGCGCTCAAACTGGGCAAAGGAGAGGAGTACATTGAGGGTGAGCCGCCCCATCGAGTTCGTAGTGTTGAAGGCCTGGGTCACCGACACGAATGAGACCCTCTGCCGGTCGAAGAGATCGACGAGCTTGGCGAAGTCGGCAAGCGACCTTGTCAGCCGGTCGACCTTGTAGACCACCACAATATCGATGAGGCCCTTCTCGATATCGGCCATGAGGGCACGGAGCGCAGGCCTCCCAAGGCTCCCACCCGAGAAGCCGCCATCATCATATCGGGCGTCGAGCGCCTCCCAGCCCTCATGGGTCTGGCTCATTATGTATGCCGCACAGGATTCCCTCTGGGCCTCCAGCGAGTTGAAGTCCTGATCGAGGCCCTCATCGGTCGACTTGCGCGTATAGATGGCGCAGCGGAGCTTGCGGTTGCTCATCACGCGGCCTCCCTTTGTGTCTCACGCAAACCGAAGAACTTCGGTCCGTTCCAGCGCGCGCCTGTGATCTCGCGGGCGATCTCGGAGAGGCTTCCCCATACCTTTTGGTCGTAGAGGAAGCCCTTCTCGAGAACCTGCACCTGGAAGGTCCGGCCGTTCCACTCGCGGACCAGCGCGACGCCCGGCTTGAGGCCCGGGCGGCGAGGGGTGATACCGGGCGTCCTCCCGCTCTGGAAGTCTGCGACGAGGTCGGCGATCCGCTCGCGGGTTGCGCGGTCGAGGCCGCCGAACTTCTTGCTTTGGATATGCCAGCTAATCCCAAGTTCCAGCAGGTCACGGCTAGCGCGGGCCGGAGGCGGGTTGCCGAAGGCCTTTAACCACCTCTGCCGAAGCTGCTTGATGGTGATATCGCCGAAGTCGAGATCGATGTCGCTCATCGAGTCCCTCCCGCCTTCGGCAGGCGGTAGACAAGGCCGCGCGACGCGTCCGGCGTTGCGCTCACCGCAAGGCCATGCCGTTTGCGCAGCTGCCCGCTGATTGCTCCTCGTACGGAATGAGCCTGCCAACCGGTGGCCTCGGTCAGGTCGTCGATGGTGGCCCCCTTAGCGCGCTGCAACAAACGAATGATCTGGCCGAGCTTGCCGCTTGCCAGAGCACTGGACTTCGAGGCGGCGGTTGGAGGTTTCTGCGGGTTTGCCATGGTTCGGGGCTCCTTTGCGATAAGGCGCCCGCCTGTCAGGCGCCCTCACCCCGGAAAGCCCCGGGTCAACCCGCGGGGCTCGCGCAATCAGCGCAAGGCAATGGATGCTTCCTTTGCGGTAGAAGTCCAGTCAGTGTCCTGGAAAATCTCCACTTATTGCATTGACCGCAGTCAAAAAAATGCAGCGGCTAAGATCTCGGTGAACTGAGGGATGAAAAATGGCAACCTGCCTTCCATTCAAAAATTTGCAGGTAATGATCGTGCCTAAACTATGCCGCCATTCGATTTATTATTGAGGCGACATAGGTGTCTTTTTGATCCTCCATGAACAGCACATGCATATCCTCCAGTTCATGGATCGTCTTGCCCCAGTTCAGCTTGCCGAACCGTGTCGGTGTGACGATAAAGCTGTTCAATATGATGTTCTCACTGGCGAGCCTTGCCTGGATGCCCTTGATGACCTGATGGAACTCGATCTTCTTGTGGCCAGGGCCTTCATGCTGGAGGCCATGAGGCTCGACGAAAGCCAAGTGCTGTCTGCCGTCCTTCACAAGCCATAGAAGGAAGTCGGGATAGAAGTTTCCTGCCTCAAAGAAGCCCACTCCGCGCCCGCGGCTCTCATTGCGAAGCAAGAATAGTTCAATTCCTTCCGCCTCCAGCCGTGCTCGATCCTTTTCGACGAAGACGCGCAGATCGTCCAGGAACTGGAATTCGCTCTCATTCAATGAAACCGGCGCAATCTGGATTTTGCTTCCCTTGGCCGCATGAAGCACGGGCTCGTAGAGATGCGTGCCAAACAGGCAGCCTTTCAAGTCGCCAGCACGCAACACCCCGGCCTTTCGAGTGGCTATCTCGCCGGTAAGGTTCTGGATGTCGTTAATGAGCGCTGTTTCGCTGGCATCGACGATTAGCTGGTATTCGTCCGCTTCAGGCAGGCTTCCGTCGCCGGCCTCGATCTCACGGAGCTCAAGGCGTGGCTCGATAAAGGCCGCCTTGCAGTAGTTGTAGTATTCTTCCGAGAATCTCTGCAGGAGTTCCGCCGCCATCTCCTGCCAAAGCGCAACGTTCCCAAAATCCGAGAACTCCATCTTCCCCGAAGGCACGACGACCTTGTACCAGGTCCGGTCAGTGAGCAGCGTCCTGATCATGGACTTGGAAATGTTGAGATTGTGCCAAGTGCGCTCACGCTTGAATTTCTCAAGCCGGAAGAAAAGGTCATCGTAGTCTAGGAAGTCCAGGTGACCATCCTCGAAAACGGTCTCCTCTTTGGTGCCCAGCCTGCTGCCCCTCTTGGACTCGAGAGACTGGATGCGGGGGTACCAATCTATCGTGACGCCCTTTTGGCGTATCTTTTCCGGGACCAACGTCAGGGCCGGCACAGCGCCATCCCTCTTGAAATCGTACTCGCGACCGTCACTCCGCTTTTTTCGGGGGCGCAACACCTTGAGGCGTTGCCCGAAGTCGTATGTGACCGTCAGCGGAACTGTGAAGACCTGCTTCTGATCGTTGCGAGGCAGCTCTTCTTCTTCGAGGAACTTTCGGAATCGCTCCATGAAGTCAGCCTCGATCCCGAAGACATTCAGAGTCTCGACGTACTGGATGAGCTCCGGTTGGTGGGTGGGGGTGGCGAAGCCGCTGCGCTGGAGCGACCAGTCATGCCCCTTTAGCCGGACGCCGCGCCCGAAAAGCTGGATGATCTGCGCGCCTTCGCTCTTGCCAACATGCATGAGACCAAGGGTGCTGACGCGCCAGCAATCCCAGCCCTCGACAAAGCGTTTGGAACCGATGAGCAGATTGACCGGGGAACTGGACAGGTTGATTTGCCCGAACATCGTCTCGGCAAACTCGGATTCCAGGACCGCGACGTTGTCGAACTCCTGCTCAGCAATATGGGTCGCCAAGCCAGATGCGTCGCCGACGTTGATGAGCCCGAACGGCTTCTCGGCCTGTCCGACGCGTAGCATAATCTCGTTCTCGTCGCCCTTGATCCGGGCAATCAACAACTCACCACCGGCCCGGTTCTGAAAGAGCTTTTCGAGGATGTCGCGGAACAGGTCGCCGGGCTTCCAGCCCTCCCGAAGCATGAGCTGCTGCAGGTAGACGAAACCGCCGGCGAAGATGTCGCCGCCGTTCTCATCCAGGAGACCGGTCTCCTGAGCGTTACCGGTGAGGATCCGCTCGATTTCGGCGGCCGACGTACCCTCGCTCTTAAGGAACTTCGCGATGAAGGCGAGGATCTTGCCTACGTCAGAAACTGTGGCCTTCTCGGCCTTGGATCCGGTGGCCTTGGTCACGCTGGAGCCGACGAAAACCCAGAGCGGTTTCTCGATGTTGTAGGGCGCATAAATGCCCTGCTTGTCCTCGTAAAGCTTAAGCTGCTGGTAGAAGCTCAGAAGACACGCCGTCAGGTATGAGAACTCAAGCTGGGAGAAGGTCCGCGGAAGGTTGAAGATGCGGTAATCCTTGCCGTAGCCGTCCTCGTAAAAGTACCGGTATGAATAGTCGAAGAGGATCGTCTTCGCATAGGACGCTTCGATTTCCGGGCGCTTTGCGGCAGCGACGGCCTCTTTCAACGTCGCCGAATACTCGAAGACGAACCCTTTCTCCGACAGGCGGGCGCGGCTTCGGAACCAGCCGCGCTCTTCCTGGCTTCCCATGCCACGATGGGCCTCGTCGACGAGCAACAGGTTCTGATCGCCCAGATTGCGCGTCGCAATGACGTTGGGCCCGTCGGTGTCACCAAGCTTGGTCACCTCGGTGAAGTCCACCTGGCGCAGCCCGTTCTTGCCCGAGGACAGAAGATCGCCACTGTCTGTGAGCAGACGTGTGGCGACGATGTTGCTGCCCTTCATCTCGCGCGCGTGCTGCAGGGAAAGCTGCTCGTTCGGCGTGATTAGCACCGTCCGCGTCAGGTCGTGCTTTAGCGGCGATTTCGAGGCGTAGTGCCGGAATTGCAGGAAATTGACGTGCATCAGCAGCGTCTTCCCCGAGCCCGTGGCGTTCTGCAGGCAGAGCTTGTTCAGATCGTCGAGCTCGTAGGGCGTGATGCCCGCCTCGTAGCCTTCATTGGTCCAGTACGAATTGAAGTCGGCGACATAGGCGTTGAGCGCCTCCAACAGCGCGCTGCGGTCAGCGAAGAACCGGTCGAGATAGATCTCGGCAAACAGCAGCGAGAGCCACTGGTAGTACTTCCAGACGATCGGCCGGTCGCGCTTCTCGTTGATCGCCAGCGTGTGGCTGACGATGTTGTGCTCGTAGCGCAGCAGGTCGGCCCGTGTGATCTCGGCGCCCGCCTGCAGATGGACGTCCAGCGCCTTGTAGAAGTGGTGCAGGTTCTCGGACGTCATGCCCTCGGGCGCATCCTTCACCGTCCTGGCCAGCGGCTGCACCGGCCGCAGGGTGCGTTTGCCGTCCTTGTGGTCCTTCAGCGGATCGAAACCGAACAGGCCGACAATCCACTGATTGAGCACCAGCTTGTGGCCGAAGGGGAGTTGCTTTGGTTTGGGTTTTCTCGCCATCGGTCAGCCCTCCACGTCCCACATCGCTTGGTGGAAGGCTTCCTCGATCAGGCGCACCTTCCAGGTCTCCTCGGCCTGGCGGAGGTTCGGCAGGTTGTTCGAGCCGTTCACGTAGATCACGTCGAACTCGGTGTCTTGTGTCGAAAGGCGATACTTCCGGAACCACTCGTCCAGCATCAAATTGTCCTGCTCGAGATCGCCGGTCAGCTTGCGCCAGACGACCAGCACCTTCTCCCGGTCGTTGTGATCGCCGGGGGTGCGCAGGGTGTAACCCTCGACCTTGCGGAAGCGCCAGGTGCCGTCATCCGTCTCCTTCAGCGCGCCGTCGAGCATCAGCCGCGTGTTCGTATCGTCCGGCAGCTCGGGATCAACCTCGCGCTTGAAGGCGGCGTCATAGCCGCGCCAGCGGTCCAGATGCTCGACATGCAGGCCGATCAGCCAGTTGAACGTCTCGACCAGATCCACCGCCTTCTCGACATACTCGTCCGTGCCGGGCTTCTTGATCTTCAGCTTGTAGGCGGTGGGATCATCGAACCATTCGATGTTCAGGAGCGACGGGCTGCCCTTGGTCTCGAAATCAAGCCAGTAGCGGAGCATGTAGTCGCGTGCGAAGTCCTTGCTGGCATTCGCGTTGTCCGCGCTCGCCTTCAAGGCAAGATTGTTCAATGTATCTTCGTATGACTCGATACGAATGTATCTGAACGCGTGACTTATTCCCTGATCTCGCGATACAGGCTTTGCATCGCGCCAATCAGGCGAGTACGCCACTTTCGCGAGGCGGGGTTTCAAAACGGTGTCGAAGTAACCGCCTTGCTCAACCAGAATATACTTTCGCTGACCTTTGTCTTGGCGATTTAGGCTAACTACGGCATGCCCGGTCGTCCCCGATCCGGCAAAAAAATCCAGGACGGTTGAATTCGGCGCGGAGCCTCCGCCGATGTAGATAGCATCTGTAACCGTATAGATCGACTTAGGGTATGAGAAGCTCTTTCCCTTGAATAGATTCTTAAGAACATTGGAGCCATGCTCTGTTGCTGAGTGCTTCGCGTCTGCCCAAGTCGAGACGGAAACAACGCCATCCTCGTTTGGCCGCCTCTTATAATAAACATAGTCCTTTCCTGATCGGTCCTTACGTACCGCAAGTAAATTCAGGGATGACATGACTGAAGATGCTTCCCACCGCCAAGTCTTTTCATCTCCGTCGTCGTTGTTTGGATAGACTACCGTCTCGTCGGGCAGAGGATCCTCCAAAATAATCCATGCATCGTCTTCTTCAGACCAGCGCATCTTGGGTACCCGAATGTCCTCGCCAGATAAGTAGATCGGATAGTACAAGCGAGAACGAGCGGAACGATCCGAATTCGAGCCTTCCCGTCGGAGGTTGCGCCACTCGAATGGACCATCCTCATCGACTTGATTAAAGCGAGCCTGCTGTTCTGGTGTTGGAGGCATCCGCCTTATGAACGACTTTGATGTCTTTCCAGCAGCGATCATGTACTCATGTGATATTGAGTAACCGGTCTTGGTGGGACGACCCGATGGGTTCGCGCGTATCGCAAATGTCCCAAGTATGTCGTCGAAAGCATCCTCTAGAATAAAACTCAACTCTCGATACTGCACGTCGTCGATCGCAGCCATTAGGACGCCAGTTTCGCCCAAAAGATCCCTGCAATTGTGGACGCGGCTTTCAATCATCGCTGCCCAGCTTGAGGATTTGTAGCCATTTTTGTAGTCAATTGCTGAAGCGTCCGTGTTGTACGGTGGGTCAATATATATGCAATTGACTGAACTTTCGTGTCGCTCGCGAATAATGGATAGAGCTTGAAAATTATCGCCGTTAATCAGCTGGCCATCGAGCAAGTGATCGAGTTCCTCGATTTCAGCTAGGAGCCTATCCTTGAAGCCTTCTCCGAAGAGTCCCGTGTCAATCGACAAGTGGCGATTGGACTTCAAAAACTGAATGCTAAGGGGCTTGGAGTACGACTCAATTTCGTCGATGCAAAATAGGTCAACCCACTGCTCTCTCTGTGCGTCGTTCGCTGCGATCTCCGGATAGAACTCCTGCGGGATGCGGTCGAGGGTGATGCAGTACTGGGTGTCGACGACGAACTTCTTCTTCAGCCACAGCCGCTTCTGGAAGTCCTCGAGCTGGGCGAGGAAGTCGATCAGATGCTGCGCGATGCGGCGCAGCACCTTGACCTTGGCCAGGTAGGATTCCACCCGCGGCGCATCGGCGGACTCGATGTCATCCAGCCGCATGACCTCGTTCTTGATGTAGAAGTCCAGCTCGCGCCGCAGGAACCCGCCCAGGTCTTTATGGATGAAGTAGTCCATCGTGTTCCGGCCCGTGTACTGGACCAGGTACTTCTCCAGCAGCGTCCGGTCTTTCTCGGCCTCGGTCGGCGCCGGGGTCATAAGCGCGGTCACATAGTCGCCCGCGCCGGCCAGCTTGGGCAGCAGCGCCTTCACCTTGTCCGCTGCCTCTCCGAGGCGCTTCTTCCGCCACGTTCCCTCCTGGCCGGTCTTCTCGGGGTCCGGGCGGTACTGGAACTGGATCACCAGCTCCGGTTCGCCGCTGTCGCCCGTCTCGATCTTCACCGGCTCGGGCTCGTGGATGATGAAGTAGCGTTCGGTCTGCTCGGATGCCTTGACGTTGTTGTGCTCGCCCTCGGACGCCGAGACGATCCGGCAGTGGACCTTGAGGGGCTTCTGCTCGACCAGCGCGCCGTGATGCGCCTGGAACTCCTTCGCCTGCGTCGGATCGAACGTAAAGTTGGTCAGGTACTCGGACGTCTTGATGTAGTACTGGTCGCGGTTGGCCCAGTGCAGGTAGACCTCGCGCCCGTCATAGGGGACAGCATAGGGTGCCGCCTTGCCGTCCGTCTCGCGCGCGAAATAGCGGCGGCTCATGAAGTCGCCATTGTCGTAATAGCGCTCGAAGAAGCGGTAGAGGTGATCGTAGACGTCGCCTTCGTTGCTGCCGATTTCCTTGGCCGCATCCCAGGCCGCCTTGGCCTTTTTGACGGGCTCGGTCGCGTCCGGATCGGGTGCGCCGTATTCTATGGCCTGCTGGCGCGCGGCCTCGTAGGCAGCTTTCGCTTGCTCGACCCGGGCGCCATCCGCCTCGCCGAATGCATCCCGGATTATGCTCAGCAGGTCCTTTTCGAGAAACTTGGTCACCTGGCCAGCCTTCGCATGCATGATGCGATAAAAGCCAAAGTCCAGGTCCGGCTGGTCGAGCTGGAACAGCTCCTTCAGCAGGCTGATCAGGCGTTCTCTCTGTTTCTCGACGTTCGGCATGTGACGGGTTTCTCCTGCGTTCTATTGGCTCACACCACCGCCCAGCGGACGGTGAAGAGCTCTTGTTTGCTGATGTCTTGTTTAAGACGGGCTTCCAGGTCGGCGATCATCTGATCTCGTTCCTCGATGATCTCGTCCTCCACCTCAAAGATTCGCTGGCGCAGCCGGCGCTTAGACTTTTCCAGCTCCTGGATCTGCGTCTGGATGCCATGCTGCTGCTCGGGAGACTCGGCCGTTCGCGCCTCGCGCTTGAGCTCAAGGATCCGCGCCTTCGCGTCCTGCAATTCCTTTTCGGCGGCAAATACCTTGTCCTCGGCCCATTTTTCCAGCTTCCGGCTTTCCTCGGAAAACCACTGGGCGTTCTGCCGCTTCAGCGCCTCGATGACGTCCTGTTCGCGTTGCGCCAGTATGGGATCCAGCAGCGCCCGATCATGCCCGATCTCGCCATCGGCTTGTCGGCATGGCATCTCGAACAGGCGTCGAACAATGTCAGGGTCGATATCGCGCCCATCATCCGTCTTGGCCGCGAGCAGGATGTGGTCCTGTTCGTCAAATCCGGAGAAGCTGAGACATCGTGCGGCGAGGATACCTGACTGCCCCACCAACGGCTCGATGTTGACCGCCTTGGCTGGCCATCCTGAATAATCGAACACGAGGGCTGCACCGTTCAGATTGCGCTCGCGTGCCTTGGCAATCACGTGCTGTGCAAGCGGGTGCCCCAAGCGGTATCTGTGCTCGCTTAGGCCATTCTTGGCGATACCGTAGCCCCCGGTCGGGACGTCCAAACCGTCGGGCGCGCGGTTCAAGGTGAAGGTGAGGTATTCATCATCGAAGTTGGCGTGCTGCCGCAGCTCATGCTGGGTAACGGCCCACAACATTCTCTCATAGCGCCCGATATACTCTCTGCTCTTGTCCAGATTGAACTTTAGGCGGTCATGGACCTCAGCATCGAAGTTCTCCAGCAGCTTCCGACGCGTATCCTCCATGGCAGCATTGATGTTCTCATCCATCTCAGCGCGTAGACGCTCGAACTCCGTCTCGATCTCATCCGTGGATCGACAATTTTGGTAGATGGTGACGATGCGCTTCTCAAATTCGACGCCAGACTCAACGGCTCCGAGCACCTCGTCCGAAGCGCCGAACACGCCGGAGAATAGCTGGAACTTCTCGGCCAAGAGCTCGTACACGCGCTGATCTGCTGCGTTGTTCTTGTTGAGGAAGTTAATCACGACCACGTCGTAAAGCTGGCCATATCGATGGCAGCGTCCGATCCGTTGCTCAATTCGCTGAGGGTTCCATGGCAGGTCGTAGTTCACGACAATGGAGCAGAATTGCAGGTTGATGCCTTCGGCCGCGGCTTCGGTTGCGATCATGATTGATGCGTGTTCGCGGAAATGCTCCACCAGTGCGGCGCGAATGTCGGCAGTGCGGGAGCCAGTGACGCGATCAGACCCCTTGTGCTTCCGCAACCAATTCTCGTAGATAGCTTTCGACTGAGGATCGCTATTGGAGCCGTTGAAAAGCACGAGCTTGTCGGCGTACCCGTTCTCCGAAAGCAGCCGTACCAGATACTCCTGCGTTCGGCGCGACTCGGTGAATATGATGGCCTTCTGCGCTGCACCAAGCTCTTGCGTCTTGGCGAAGCCGGCTCTCAACGCGCTCAACAACGCCTGCCCTTTGGCGTTCTCGGAGATTGAGACAGCAAGGTCCCGGAACTCGCGAAGATCTGCGATCTCCTGCTCAATTGCGGCAATGTCATCGGCGGATAGAAGCTCCGGTTCGGCGCCGTCCTGTCCCCACTCGTCTGCGACCTCCTCGAATTCCTCGTAGTCCTCGGCGATTTCCTCTTCGAGCTTCTCCCGAAGGTTCGTGTCATCCTTGAGCTGGCGTTCCAGCTTCCGGGCTAGGGAGTCGAGGGCGCCCGCAATTGCGAACGTGGAAGAAGCCAGCAGCTTGCGCATGATGAGGGTCATCAGCGTCCGCTGGCTAGACGGCAGTGCCTGCAGAGACGGTCGCCGAAGGTATTCCGACACCATGTCGTAGAGCGACTGCTCCGCCTCGCTTGGAACGAACTCCTGGGTGATGGGTATCCGGTTGGTGTAGCGGATGTATTCCAACACCTGTCGGCGCAGAGTACGGTGGCAAACCGGCTGAAGGCGATGCTTCAACTCTTCATACTGGCCGTCACCGGTCAAACGCGCATATTGCGCTCGAAAGCTCTTCACATCGCCGAATGTGTAGTCATCGATCAGGCTGACGAGACCGTACAACTCCATCAGTGAGTTCTGAAGCGGGGTCGCCGTCAGGAGTACCTTCGGAACATTTGCAAGCGCGCCCTTCAGTGCTCGGCCGATCCGGTTGTCGGGCCTATAGACGTTTCTAAGCCGGTGAGCTTCGTCGATGACCACCAGATCCCACGGGATGACCATCAGCTCGTCGGCATGTCGCGCGGCGAACTGGAACGAGCAGATAACGAGCTTCTTCTGTTCGAATGGGCGCCGCGCACCATCTTTGGCCAATTTATTGTAGTTCTTTGCCTCTAAGATCAGGGTTGGCAGAAAGAACTTTTCTTCGATTTCCTGCGACCACTGCTTACGCAGATTTGCCGGAGTAATGACGAGGATACGGCGGCGGCCTTCGGTCCATTTTTGGGCGAGCACGAGTCCGGCTTCAATCGTTTTTCCAAGCCCTACCTCGTCAGCAAGAATGGCACCCTTTGACAGCGGTGATTTGAATGCAAAAAGGGCGGCTTCCACCTGATGCGGGTTCAGGTCCACTTGCGCGTCCAAGAGAGCACCAGTCAGCTTTTCGGCATCAGCAACTGAGTGCCGCTTACTGAGCTCGAGTGCAAATAGCTTTGCGTGGTACTCAGTAATCAAAGATTCGAACCTTTTGCCTTAGCGCCGGTTTTCGGCGGCGCCTTTCACGCATTTTGCAGCAGAGATTTTTTTGATACTCTTACTAGTATTGGTTTCAAGCTTGAAAGTGGAAACCACTGCTTATCGCGCAAGTTTATCCGGGCTTGGTTATTTCGACCAAAACGTGGCACTTCAATTACAAAATCCGCTTCTGCCTCTGGGCTTGAAGTAATTTACGATTTCGGCAACCACAATTTTTGATTCGATTTCGCATTTTCTTGCTGAGAATTGATTGCGGGTCATACTGCATCCTCAATCTGCGCATGCACCAGCGTCATGGCATAGCCATCATGCTGCTGGAGTGTCTGTATGCGGACGCTTCGACCGGCGCTGACATTCCAGTCCGCCGGATCGGCATCAATCCACGGAGAAGCCTGACCGGGCCGTTGCTTGATCTCATTTGGAAGTGCACGCCCGCGCCATAGCGCAGAGTTTGGTGGAGAGGGTGGCTTCACGGCATAGTCAATGATGCCGTGCCTGCTGAACACGACGGCGAGGTCTTCTCGATGGAGTTCTGCATAGCGTCGTGCCGCGGCCGCCTTGCTGATATCAAAGCGCTTGTTGATGAATCGGACGAACTGGAAGTCGGGCATGCGTTCCAAATAGTGACCGATCAGGCGTCGCGGCGCGAGAAGTTCAATTGCAAAGCGATTGGCTTGCGCTTCCTGGATCGCATGCCGCGTCGAATTGCCTTGCTCCCTCATGTCGCCTGAGCTGCAATCGAAACCTCTCGATGACGTAGGCCGATGCCATGGATGCAGAAAATGGCAAAGCTCATGTGCCAGCGTGTATTTGCGTCTCTGTGGCGTCGAATTGGCATTAAGCAGAACAGCGCCAGAGCCCTTGCCGGGTGTCGTGACAAGCGCGCCTTCGATACTCTTGAGCGGCGCATTCCGGATTTGACGTATGTCGAGCGCCTTGGCGATTGCCCGGATAGCGATCGGCCTATGATCCAATGTCAGCTGATCGAGAATCGCCTCTGCCATGCGCTGGGGATCTCCGCCCGACGCTTCGGCCTCCTCTTCGATGGCGATACGATCAAGGCGAAGGACCATCGAGAGACTTTCGGCGTTTCAGCAGGGACTGCAGCATATCATCGAGCAATGCGACGTCCTGCGGATCGAGGTCCCGTGCCTGCCGGAACATGCGGGCAAGGGCAGGGTCTGCGTCTTCAGCCTCGATATCCTCGCTGACAAGCCAAGCGACCGTGACCTTGAAGTGATCCGCAAGCTTGGTGACGAGGTCCATCGACGGGTTCTCGGCACGGTGCTTCTCGATTTGCCAGATATGGGCTTTCGAGACCCCGACGGCGGTGGCAACCTCTTGTAATGATTGACCATTCTTCAAGCGCAAGGCGTTGATCTTGTCGGCGAGGCGCATGGGATCTCCCCTTCCCTTTGGCTCGGGCGCGTTTTCTGAGGTTGCCGTTAACATAGCACAACTATTGACTCGGGCAATTCGTTTTCTACATATTACGAAATCGGGTAAATTCATCGGGGGCAGAGAAGATGCGTGCGGCAGACCTCAAGATCGAACACATGGCCGTTTCGGCCCTGAAACCCTGGGAGCGCAATGCGCGGACCCATTCGAAAAAACAGATCGGTGAGATCGCCGAGAGCATCAGGACCTTCGGCTTCACGAACCCGGTCCTGATCGACCGGGAGAACACGATCCTTGCGGGGCATGGGCGGGTCGCAGCCGCCCGCCTGCTTGCGATGCGGAAGGTCCCCTGTGTGAGGCTCGAGAACATGACGCCGGCCCAGAAGCGGGCCTATGTGCTCGCCGACAACAAGCTTGCCCTCAATGCGGGGTGGGATGACGAGTTGCTCGGGGAGGAGCTCAAGGCGCTGCTCGAGATCGATCTCGATTTCGATGTCGGGGTCACGGGCTTCTCGATCCCGGAGATCGACAGCCTGATCGAGGGATTGAACCCGGAAGAGGAGGGGGATCCGGCGGCCGATCTTCTGCCCGAGGATGACGGGGCGCCGCCCGTCTCCAGAGAAGGCGATATCTGGCAACTCGGGCCCCATCGCCTGATCTGCGGCAGCGCGCTTGAGGCGCGTGTCTTTCACCGGCTGATGGGTAAGGAGCGGGCGCGGATGGTCTTTACCGACCCACCCTACAACGTGCCGATTGGCGGCCATGTAAGCGGTCTCGGCAAGATCAGGCACCGGGAGTTCGCGATGGCCTCCGGCGAGATGACGCAGGGCGAGTTCACCGGGTTCCTCGAGACGGCCTTCCGCAACCTGGTCGATCACAGTCTCGATGGCTCGATCCATTTCGTGTGCATGGACTGGCGCCATATGGGCGAGATGCTGGAGGCGGGGGAGGCGGTCTATACCGAGCTCAAGAACCTATGTGTCTGGGCAAAGGACAATGGCGGCATGGGGGCCTTCTACCGTTCGCGCCATGAACTGGTCTTCGCCTTCAAGAAGGGGACGGCACCTCACATCAACAGCTTCGAGCTCGGCCAGCATGGCCGCTACCGGACCAATGTCTGGGAGTATCGGGGTGTGAACACGATGAGGGCAGGCCGGATGGAAGAACTTGCCCTTCATCCGACCGTGAAGCCTGTTGCGATGATTGCCGATGCGATCAAGGACGTCTCGAAGCGCGGCGAGATCGTACTCGATGCCTTTGGCGGCAGCGGATCGACCCTGATCGCCGCTCACAAGACCGGGCGTCGCGCGCGGCTCATCGAGCTCGACCCGATCTATGTCGATCGTATCGTGAAGCGCTGGCAGGCTTTTGCGCATGACGATGCCGTGCTTGAGGGCACAGAGCAAAGCTTTGCTGAAATCACAAGCCTGCGTCAGGCGGAGCTGGAGACGCCGAAACGCCCTGAGAGCAGGGATATTGTGGAGACGGCCTGATGAGCAACGACGGCGACAGTCCGGATGCCGCCGGCAAGCTCGTGCCTTATGATGTGGGCTACGGCCGACCGCCGGCGGCAACCCGGTTCCGACCGGGGCAGTCCGGCAATCCACGCGGCCGCCCCCGGAAGTCGCGCCTGCCGGATCATTTTCCGAAGCTTCATGAGGAGCGGCTGAAGCAGGTGACCCTTCAGGAAGCCTATCGCAAGATCACGATCCGCGACGGGGACCGGACAGTCGACCTTACTATTGCCGAAGCCGTCATCCGCAGCATCGGTCTCAACGCAGCCAAAGGTGACAAGCGCTCGCAAAAGATGTTCACAGAACTGCTGCGCACCGTCGAGACGGAGAACAAGGCGCTCCACGACGAATACATCAAAACCATGATCGAATATAAGTCTGCCGGCGAGAAAGAGATCGAACGCTGCAGGCGCCTCGGGATCGATCCGCCCGAGATGTTGCCGCACCCTGATCACATCCACATTGACATGCGCACGGGCGAGGCGGTTGTACGCGGGCCTTTCACCAGGGAAGAGAAGAAGATATGGGATGGAGCAAAAAAGTATCTGGAGAGCGTCGAAGAAGAGATCGAGTTTCTGAAGGGAATGCTGAAGAAAAAGCCAGGCAACGAGAATCTGCAGAAGGCACTTCAGCAGAACATCGGCATTCAGAAGCGCATGGCTGAATTGCTGGGGGAGTATGTTTAAAGCAATTGATAAGCTGGCGAACTCTACTCAGATATGAAGTACGCTCAAGCGTGCCTACCAGGCTTCATCTTCCCGCCGGCAAGCCTGCCGTGAGATGAAGCCGGAATTTACCAGCCCAGCCGGTCCAAGGTTGGGAGCAAGCTCAAAATGTTCAAAGGACTCTACTCCCGACCGGATGAAGCCTGGGGCTCAGGTCACTGCCAGTAAGACGGCATAAAGAACTCCAGCAGAATCGAAATCACCGTGGTGAGTAGCGTCACCCAAGCCGTGACCCAGAAGCTGATATATATTTCTCTATTGGGGCTATTCCAAGGTAGCACTCTTGGCTGAATGCGGAGCTTCACAATTCGTGGAAGCGTACCTTGCGCTTCATCATCGAGGCCAAGCTTGCTCAATACGTCAGGCGAAAGCTTTATCGTCTGGGGTTTGGCTGAACTGGGAGCGACTGTATTCTTGTCTACTCGCGTGATGGCTATGCGCGCCGCAGGAGAAAGAACACCATTCTTCTGAAGCGCTCTAATGGAAAGCGTATCAACATCCGGAAACATTTCCTTGGCGACGCTTACGTGAAGATATCCTGCTTTCTGGTTGGTTCCCCAATCAGCTCGATCTACCAACCAGTCTTCATAGGTCCGGCTTCGCCATCTCGCCCAACGAAACGCCTGCTGCACCATAAGAATGAAAAGAACGATGCCCACCGCTGAGACAATGAGCGCCGCCGCGGCCTGGACGCCGCCATTGACGAGGTAGGAAAAGCCCTCTCCTAGCCAGTCAACTGCCGAATAGAAGGTTTTGTGCACCGAATCCCCCATGCCCACGGCGCGTACTCCCATGTGCGCTATCTCAGGTGCTCAACGAATAGCGCTAACAGTGTCCCTCTATCAGCGACTCAGCTCCCCGGACCGGCAGCCTGTTTCTGCATTTGAATTTCCATGACATTGAGCTTCGCAGCATTAACTGCATTGACGACGAAGTCTTTGATGGCAGCGCTGCCGGCTTGCATGATGGCCTGAGAGGCAACGTCACAGCTCATTGCAGACTGGCTCGTGCCATACCCCCGGCCCTTCGCGTTGCCCTGGCTCTTCAGACCATTGGGCCCGATCACGGCCACGATTCCGTCCATTCCGACCTCGGACTCAAGTGTTGCCGTCCAGAAACCTGGGATCACACCAAAGACGCCTTTGATTGCCCCTTCATAAACGATGATCTGTGCATCGTAGTTCTGGGCCACGATCTCTGAAGGCTGCAAAGTGGCAGGCGTAAATGTCACATTCTCAAAGGACGATGAGAACGCGGCCTGCGCGGCCTGCTGATAGGCCTGCTCGAAATCCGTTGGGAACTCCCAAGCGCTGCAGGTATGCCCCTTGGCTTCCACCGTGGACACCCACGCGCCAGATTGAAGCCAAACGGCGTAGCGTCCCGGCGTCTTGTTCTGTGATGCAAAGTCAGTCGGTGCAATATGCGGTGCAGTGACCGCAACAGTGGATGAGCAGCCAGCCACCACCGATGCCATCAGAATGATGGCGCCCACGAAAAACGCTTTCATGTATCCCCCCGAATTGAATGAGTTAGTTCGCCGAACCAGATGGTGGGTCGACCAGCTTGATACCCTGTGGTCGTGCCATTTCAGTCGGCAGATTTGAGGCTGGAAGCACACGCTGGTAGCCGCCAGAGTTCTGCACAATGACGCGCGACCCTTCCGGTATGGCAACGTCATTCTTACCGATATCCTGAACAACGGTTGATCCACCCCCATTGAACGGGTCCACCTTGAAGTATGGTTTTGACCATGAAGGAGGACCACAATGGCAAACAAGCGACACAAGCCCGACGAGATCGTCACGAAGCTTCGGCAGGTTGAGGTTTTGCGCGGCCAAGGCATGGCGATGGCGGATGCCGTTCGCCAGATCGGCGTTTCCGAACTGACGTTCTACCGGTGGCGCAAGCAATATGGCGGCATGAGCCGTGACCAGCTTCGGCAGTTGAAGGATCTCCAGAAGGAGAACGAACGGCTTCGCAAGGCGGTGGCCGATCTGACGCTGGACAAGCTGATCCTGACGGAGGCTGCGCGGGGAAACTTCTGAGCCCCTCGCGTCGCCGTGCCTGCATCGACCATGTTCGCTCGGTTCTGCCGAAGCGCGTGTCGGAGCGCCGGGTATGCCTCGTGCTTGGGCAGCATCGCTCCACGCAGCGGCGTATTCCTCGCGGCCGGGACGACGAGCAGCAACTGACCGAGGACATCGTTGCACTGGCCCGCCGCTATGGCCGCTACGGCTATCGCAAGATCGCCGAGCTTCTGCGCAGCCAGATGGGCTGGGTGGTCAACGACAAGCGGGTCGAGCGCATCTGGCGGCAAGAGGGGCTGAAGGTTCCAGCCAAACAACCGAAGAAAGGCCGGCTCTGGCTCGCCGACGGATCATGCATCCGCCTGCGCGCCGAGCGGCCCAACCATGTCTGGTCCTACGACTTCGTCGAGGACCGCACTCATGACGGAAGGAAGTACCGCATGCTTAACGTGATCGACGAGTTCACGCATGAGGCGCTGGCGATCCTCATCGATCGCAAGCTCAACTCCACCGACGTCATCGACGTCCTGTCCGACCTGTTCATCCTGCGCGGCGTGCCTGAGCACATCCGTTCCGACAACGGCCCGGAGTTCATCGCCACGGCCGTGCAGGACTGGATCACCGCCGTCGGGGCGAAGACTGCCTACATCGCACCCGGAAGCCCATGGGAGAATGGCTACATCGAGAGCTTCAATGCTCGCCTGCGCGACGAACTCCTCGACGGCGAGATCTTCTACACGCTCAAAGAGGCCAGGATCATCGTGGAAAGCTGGCGTCGGCATTACAACACCGTGCGTCCGCATGGATCGCTCGGCTACAAGCCGCCGGCGCCGGAGGTCTTCATCCCGGCATTCGCGCGGGCGGCCCTGCAACCCCAACCAGCGATGCCGCCCGCGCTGGCGCCACGACCATCATTGCACTAACAATCAAATTGGACCCGTCCGTGGGGGCCGATCATACCAATCTCCTGCTTAGAACCAGAAACGGATGCCGGTAACGAAGGAGAGGTTGTCGATATCTTCTCCCTCGTCCCGCGCGAAATCGGCCGTCTCGCCGATCTTTCGCTCCCAACTTATGCCGATATAGGGCGCGAACTTCCGCTCGATTTCATAGCGGAGGCGAAGCCCGAGTTCGACATCGTTGATGCCGGAGCCGATGCCCCTCTCCCGGACGCTTTGGACTGCAAAGTTGACCTCTGTCGTTGGCTGCAGGATCAGCTTTTGTGTGATCAGGAGGTCGTACTCGGCCTCGAAACGAGCCGAAACCTCGCCTTCGTTGCTGACGAACGCGGAGGCATCGATTTCGAACCAATAAGGGGCCAGTCCCTGCAGGGCGAAGACGCCGAATCCCCGTTCGGGGCCGGGTTCGATGTCGTAGCGTACACCCGCCTGCGCATCGAAGAAGTCGGAGATCCGGCGGCTGTAGAGGAGCTGGATCTCTCCCTTCTCCAGTCGTCCATCCGTCGGTTTCTCGCCTTCGGTTTTGAGCCAGGCCTTGTGGTCGTCGTTCCCGATCCAGCCCTGGGCATCCCAGTTGAGACTGTCGTGCCCATCGTTAGCCCTGTATTCGAATTGCTCGGCCTGAAAGAAGGTGAACAGCTGACCGGGCTCGGCGGACTGGGCCGGGCCGAACAGGAACACGGCGGGGAGAAAACCGGCAAGGAACGCAAGTTCCTGCCGAGAATTGTATCGTGCAATCATCGATTTCATCGTTCTGCCTCACGCGCTTTTCGGCTCGACGATGAAACGCGTCATCATCCCAGCTTCCATGTGATAGAGAAGGTGGCAATGGAACGGCCAGTCGCCCGGCTCGTTCGCCGTCAACACCGCAGAGACGGTCTTGCCGGGAGGTACCACGACAACGTGCTTGCGCGGCTTCCTGTCGGTCTGGCCGTTCTCCAGTTCGACAAACATGCCGTGCAGGTGCATTGGGTGCGCCATCATCGTCGTGTTGACGAACTTCAAGCGCACCCGGTCCCCGTAGGCCACACGGATCGGCTCATCCTTCCCGAAGGGACGGCCGTTCAGGTTCCACATGTACCGTTCCATGATGCCTGTCAGCCGCACTTCGATCTCGTGATTCGGTTCACGGCCGTCCGGGTTCGGGGTCGACGCTTTCAGATCCGCGTAGTCCAGAGCCTTCGCCCCCGGCGGCGTGCTTGCGTCGGCCCAACCGAAGGGGCGGCGTTCTCCTCCCTCCGCCGCGGCTCCGCCATGACCCATGGCGCCGTGGTCCATGCCAGCCATGGGAGCCCCGCCCATCTTGCTATGGTCCATGCCAGCCATCGCGCCACCGGACATGGCGCCGCCCGCCATCGAGCCATGATCCATCCCCGTCATCGAACCGTGGTCCATGCCACCGTGTGCCATGCCCATGTCCGCCATGCTGAGGATCGTGCGCGGTCGCTGTTCGGGGATAGCAGCCTCCATACCCTCACGCGGCGCCAGCGTCGCCCGGGCATAGCCCGAACGATCGATCGGCTCTGCGAAGATCGTGAACGCCTTGTCATCGCGTGGAAGCACGATGACGTCGTATGTCTCGCCGACGCCAAAGCGGAACTCGTCGACCCGAACCGGCTGGACATTCTGCCCATCGGCCGAGAACACGGTCATGGGAAGGCCCGGTATGCGGACGTCGAAGAAGCTCATGGCGGATGCGTTGATGAATCTGAGGCGGACACGCTCACCGGGCTTGAAAAGAGCGGTCCAGTTGTCTTGCGGTCCACGGCCGTTGACTAGGAAGGTATATCCGGTGACATCCGCGAGGTCGGTCGGGTCCATCCGCATTTCGCCCCAATCTAGGCGGTCCTTCAGAGCGATATTGAACCCGTCGCGGCTTGCGTCTCGAAAAAAGTCGATGAGGGTTCTTTTCCCGTAATTGTAGTACCCGGCATCAGCTTTCAGGTTAGACAGCACGCGCTTTGGATCTTCCTGAGTATGGTCCGAAAGGACCACGACATAATCGCGATCCGCGCGCACCGGCTCGCGCCCGGACGGCTCGATGACGATGGCGCCGTACATGCCCTGCTGCTCCTGCATCGCGGAGTGGCTGTGGTACCAATAGGTGCCGGCTTGGCGTAGCTTGAAGCGGTAGGTGTAGGTCTCGCCGGGCTGGATGGCGACAAAGCCGTTGAAACCTGGCGCGCCGTCCATCACGCCTTCGATGAGGAGGCCGTGCCAGTGGATAGACGTGGGCACATCGAGCCGATTGGTCGCATAGACCACGACCTCGTCACCCTCCCGCCAGCGCATTGTCGGCGCCGGCACAGAACCGCCCATCAGGATGGCGTTACTGCTGACGCCATCGACGGCGATGCGGCCTGTTTCGACGTTCAGGGTGTACTCCTTCGTCGAGGACGCAAAGCTGCGACGTCCGGGATAGACCACGAGGGTACCTGCAATTCCCGCCGCTCCGGCGAGCTTGAGCGCGTCCCGTCGCGAGAAGCCAGAGATTGGTTTGTTCATCGTCTGCTCCTCCCGTTCACTTCGTAAAGTTGATGGGGCCGGCCATACCGGACTCGTAGTGACCCGGGATGTTGCAGGCGAACTCCAGTTCAGTCGGCTGCGTAAATTTCCAGACCAGTTCGGCCGTCTTGCCGGGCTCAACCAATACGCTATTGGGGTCGTCATGCTTCATATCGCCCATGTTCATGCCGCCCATCTTTGAATGGTCCATCTTCGACATATCGTGGTTCATGCCCGTCGGCGTTAGCATTCCGTGTTCCATCATCATCGCCATTTCTTCCTGGTGCTTGGCGTGCATGGCGGGGGTGCCGATGTTGAACTCATGAAGGAGCTCGCCTTCGTTCACGAGCACGAAGCGGACGATCTCGCCAGGCTTTACGGTCAGACTTTCGGGTTCGTACAGGTTGTCGCGCATGGTGATCGTCACGGTGCGCGTGGCCTGCTCGGCTTTAGCTGGCTCGCCGAACGGCAGGCTATGACCGGGAGATGCGGAAGCGGCACCGGCGGCGATAGTCGTGAAGCCAGCGAGAAGGGAAATGCGGAGGAGGTTCGGGAGTGTGTTCGACATAATCTGAGAATCCTGTTCGTTGTTGCGTTGATGTGAGAACGGTGGCCGATTAAGGGCGCAGATCTCCATAGCCCGGGAGCAAATCTCCAGGCGGCAACAGCCGATTGAAAGGAAGACGGGCCGTGCGCAAGCGCACTTCCGGACCTACTACGCTCGAACGAACGAAATTCTTGCGTCAGTAGAGACGAGAAGGTCTCGCCATGTCCGATCCCCGCCCCATCAGGGCAGCCGCGCGGAGATCAGACGCGAGCGCGGGGAGGACGGAAAAGGCCGTCCGGGGCATTCGAGCCGGCGAACCGGTCTACATGGACACCCAGCCGTATCCCGGAAAAGGTGATGACGGCGACTTCCGCAATGGCGGCGACGATAACAGTCGGAGAGCAAGCGACGACGCAGCAGTTTCCAAGGGTCCCGTGCGTCGCGGGCTGCCCTTGGTCCTGCTGTGCTGCGGTTTCGCCGCAATCCTCCACTTGCGAGACGCGCGCATGACAGTCGTCCGCATGGGGCGATGTGGTCTCGACCGGATGGTCATGGGGACCTGATGCGGGCATGGAGTGGCCAATGCCGACGCTCGCCATGAGAAATGCCACAGCGACGAGTGCGCCTAATAGGCGCCTCATACCATCACTCAGCGTGAAGAAGGTACTTCCCATGGAGCTTGGCTAGCATGATGCTTCTGGCAGGTCAACGGTTCTACCTCATCAAATGGATGCCGTGCCGCTACGACGCAACCAGTTCGTCTACATGGCCGCCTGCAGGGCCAAGCTCGCGGCGCTTAATGCGCTCTACGGGAACAGTCTCGCCTAGGACAATAGCACCATGCCCTGGGTGGTGTTCGCCGACCTGCAGGTGGCGGGCGTCGGCCTGAGCGAGGCCGCGGCGAGA
This sequence comes from Parvibaculum sp., assembly GCA_019635965.1. Lineage (GTDB taxonomy): Bacteria > Pseudomonadota > Alphaproteobacteria > Parvibaculales > Parvibaculaceae > Parvibaculum. Next base: position 25,646 of record JAHBYK010000008.1, read on the forward strand.
GCCGCCGGCCATGAGGTCAAGACATCCATCGTGCCGCTCGACCATGTGCCACGCGCACGGGCAGCCCGCGACACGCGCGGACTGATCAAGCTGGTGGCGGGCGCCAACACCGACCGTCTGCCGGACGGTCAGACCTCGCGCCCGAGGGCACCGACAGCATTCAGACGCTGGCGCTGGCGCTTAAGTTCGGCATGACCGCCAAGGCGCTTGCCGGGACGATCTTCCCGTACCTGACCACGGTCGAAGGGCTGAAGCTTGCCGCCCAGACTTTCGACAGGGGCGTGGCCAAGCTCTCCTGCTGCGTCGGTAAGATCCTCAAGTAGCCGCGACACCTTGGAACTCGACAAGTTTCCGACGACAGCCTATGAATACATGATGGTCAAGCTTGTACGGATATTCGTGTTCGCCTTGCTCGCCGCATTCGCGGTCGGCTCGGGCGCGCACGCGATGAGCACAACCACCATGTCGATCAAGATGGCGCTCGCCGATGGCGGCGCCATGGATATGGCCGACTGTCAGGGCTGCGGCTCCGACGGTGACGGCGACGACGGCGGGCTTAGCTGTAGCATGGTGTGCGTCACTCCACTCCTGGCCAGTCTCAGCCCCGAGGGCAGTGTTCCGCTGGTGACCGGCATATCTCCGTCGGTCCGCGCCTTCTACGATCTTGCCGGACGGACAGGTCCGCCCGAACCCTACCCTCCCCGAACGCTCATCTGATCGGACGCCGGTCGGGGTACGCTCCGACCGCTGCGCCCTGCTGCGCTTCCCGGGCGACCGCGCGGGCAGCCGCCGCTCAATGCGTGTGCAGACCCGAGTCTGCGCATCCGAAGCACAGCGGAAATCAGATGAGAGCGAACCATGTCACCGATCACTTTGGCGCTATCGCGCCGAACTTTACTGAAGGCGTGCGCCGCCGGCGCTGCAAGCCTGAGCATGCCTGGCCTTATGTTGCCCGCACGTGCGGCCGGCGTCCGGGAGTTCTCCTTGCGGGCCGCGCCGGGACGGGCGCGGCTCGTTCCGGAGCCGCACGGCGAGACGCCCGCCTGGTGCTATAACGAGACCGTCCCCGGACCTGAAATCCGCGTTCGTCAGGGCGAGCGTCTTCGGATTACCGTCGAGAACGGGCTTGCCGAAGAGACCACAGTCCACTGGCACGGGCTCCGGGTCCCCAACGCCATGGATGGCGTGCCGCATCTCAACCAGCCGCCGATCGCGCCGGGCGGAACCTTCGTCTACGAGTTCGACGCGGTCGATGCCGGCACCTTCTGGTATCACCCGCATCAGCGCAGCTTCGAGCAGGTCGGCCGCGGCCTGTACGGGCCGCTGATCGTCGAAGAGCCCGAACCGCCAAAAGTCGATCGGGAACTCGTCTGGGTGCTCGACGACTGGCGGCTCACGAAGTCTGCCGAGATCTCCAACGATTTCGGTAACGGCCATGACATGAGCCACAATGGCCGGATCGGCAACACCGTCACCATCAACGGTCGCGTGCCGGACGCGCGTCCGGTGCGCAGCGGCGAGCGCATCCGGCTGCGGCTCATCAATGCCGCGAACGCGCGCATCTTCAGCCTCGACTTCCAAGGCCATACACCGACGGTCATCGCGCTCGACGGCCAGCCGGTAACGCCGCACGCGCCAATGGGCGGCCTCGTCGTACTGGGACCGGCGATGCGGGCCGACATCATTCTCGACATGATGGGCGAGCCCGGCAGTCGGGTCTCGGTCATTGACCGCTTCTATCGGGACCTCGAATACCGGCTGGTCGACCTCGCCTACGGTGAGACAGCGTTTAGGGACACCATGCCTGACTGGCCGATCGTCCTGCCCGCCAATCCCTTGCGCGAACCAAATGTCGCTGCGGCGCTCCGCCACGAGGTGATCTTCAACGGCGGTATGATGGGCGGAATGGTGATGGCCGAGATGGGCGGCAGCATGGGCGAAGGAACATCAAGGGGAATGGGCGGCGGGATGATGCGCGGCATGATGGGCATGATGCACGGCAATGGCATCTGGTTCGTCAATGGCAAGGCCGCCGAAGGCCATGTGCTAGACCCGATGCTGACGCTCGAACGCGATGGTTCGCATGTGATCGCCATGACCAATGCGACGGCGTGGCACCACCCGATCCATCTGCACGGCCATTCCTTCCGGGTAATCTCGCGCAACGGCGAGCCGACGCCGCACCGCGAATGGCAGGACACGGTGCTAATGGCGCCACGGGAGAAGGTCGAGATTGCCTTCGTCGCCGACAATCCCGGCGACTGGATGTTCCACTGCCACATCCTCGAACACCAGGCTGGCGGGATGATGGGTGTCATCCGCGTTGTCTGATCTAGAGATTCAAGGAGAACCATAATGCACAAGATCATCGTCGCCGCCCTCGCCGCAGCCGTCCTCGGTGCCGGCGTCTACATCACGAACGCATCTCTCGCGGTCGCCGAGGAAGTGAGCCTCTACAAGAACCCGCAATGCGGCTGCTGCGAAAGCTATGCCGACTATCTGCGTGAGAACGGATTCACCGTGACCGTGAAACCGACCCACGAGCTCGTCGCCATGAGCCGCGAAGCCGGCATTCCGGACGATTTCCAGGGCTGCCACCTCGCCTTCATCGACGATTATGTGGTGAGCGGTCATGTGCCCGTCGCGACCGTCAACCGCCTTCTCTCGGAACGTCCGGACATCAAGGGCGTGACCTTGCCCGGCATGCCGATGGGATCGCCCGGCATGAGCGGCGCCAAGACCGAACCTTTTACGATCTACACCGTGGGTGACGGCAAGCCGTCCGTATACGCGGTCGAATAGGGAGATTCTCCGATGAACAATGCACCGACCAGCATCGGCATGGGCATGATGGACGGCATGGGCGGCATGATGATGTGGGGCATGGGCCTTGTTTGGCTGCTCGTGATCGTCCTGCTCGTCCTTAGCATCGCGGCGCTGGTCAAATACCTCTTCGGGGGCAAGCGCTGATGAACCGCGCCGTTCTTGGCGCCGCGATACTGCTCGGCGGAAGCGCCGTGGCCGGGCTGCTCTGGATCAGGTTTGATCAGAGCGGTCCGGCGGAAGCATCCGCCGAACGGCTCGAACACGGGCGAGCGATCTACGCGGCGAACTGCGCGTCCTGTCATGGCGCGAAGCTCGAAGGTCAGCCGGACTGGAAGAGCCGTCTGCCGTCCGGTCGCCTGCTCGCGCCGCCGCATGACGCTTCGGGACACACCTGGCACCACCCCGATGACGTGCTGTTTCGCATCACCAGGGAAGGGCCTGCCGCCGTCGGCGGCGGCGGCTACCAGAGCGACATGCCTGGCTTCAACCAGGTGCTCTCCGACGACGAAATCCGGGAGGTCCTGGAGTTCATCAAGAGCACTTGGCCCGAGCGCGAGCGGCAGCACCAAGCCGCGATGAGCCGCCGCGAAAAGGAGGCGAGCCGATGAATTCCTTGCCCGCGTTCGGGTTCGTGCTGGGGCTGGTATGCTCGACCGCGGCGATGGCGGAAGGGCCGAATGCCGTCCCGCTGCACGACACGCCGCTGCCGGTCCCCGCGATCTCGTTTGCAGACGAACACGGCAACCCCCTCACGCTCGACCGCTGGCGCGGCAAGGTCGTCCTTCTCAACGTCTGGGCCACCTGGTGCGCCCCATGCCGCCACGAGATGCCGACGCTCGATGCGCTTCAAGCACGCCTTGGGGGGCCGGACTTCCACGTCGTGCCGCTATCGATCGATCGGGCGGGACTCGAGCCCGTGCGCCGCTTCTACGAAGAGATAGGCGTTCGTCACCTCGACATGTACCTCGCCGAGGACATTCGCGCGATGCTTGCCTTCGCCGTGGGGGCTGCCGACGACGATCCTGATCGACCGCGCGGGGCACGAGCGCGGTCGCCTTGCCGGCCCGGCCCAATGGGACAGCCCTGAAGCCGTCGCCCAGATCCAGTCCCTCATCGACGAAAGGAGCCAATAGGCCATGACCGAGACGACAACCATGCCCGCAACACGACGGGCCGTCCCGCTGCGACTGCCGCTAGGCCGTCGAGGCCTGATGCTCGCCGCGATGGCGCTGATCGGCGCAGGTCTCGCCTTCAACTGGGGCTGGCTCACCGCCGTGGGTGCGGCGCCGCTGATCCTCAGCCTCGCACCTTGCGCCGTGATGTGTGGGCTGGGGCTCTGCATGATGGGCGGCTCGAAATCTTGCGCGAGCAAGAGCAATCCGGCCGGAGAGCCGGACCCGACGAAGAACTGAACCCAAAACCCTGAAGGAGACGAAAATGAATACCACACGCAAGCTCGGCTTTGCCACGACCGCTCTGGCGGCGCTCCTGACCACGGCCGCCCTCGCCCAGGAGGCCGGGGACCAGCCATCGGGTCAGACGATGCAGAACCAGGACGGCATGCCCGGAAACATGATGGGCGGGAATATGTCCGGTATGGAGGGCAAGATGCCGATGATGGAGATGATGCAGAAAATGGGACCGATGATGGAGGCCTGCACCGAGATGATGCAGGCCAAGACCGACCAGATGCAGGCCCCGGAAGCCGAGCCGCAGGACGGCTGACACCACTCCGCCCGGGTTCCGGCCCGGGCGGACCATCCCGAGTTGGACAATGATTTCAAAACCCACCACGCAAACTCTCCGGCACGTCCGGCTGGCGCTCTGGGCCGGCGCGGCTGCTCTCCTGCTCCTGGCAGGCGGCGCGCTGACGGTGCGCACGTACATGGCGCCGCCAGCACCCCGAGCGACTTCTGTCGGAGAAGCGGACATCCGCTCGGAGTTCGCGCTGATGGATCATACCGGCCGTGCCGTGACGGAGGCCGATTTCGCCGGAAGATGGCAGCTTGTATTCTTCGGCTTCACCCACTGCCCGGACATTTGCCCGACGACGCTGGCCTACATGGCAAGCGTGCTTGATCTGCTTGGCCCTCAGGCAGACCGTGTGGCGCCGCTCTTCATCACCGTCGATCCGGTGCGCGACACGGTTCCGGTGATGGCCGAATACGTCTCCGCCTTCCATCCCCGCCTTGACGGCCTGACCGGGACCGAGGCGCAGGTGGCCGAGGCGGCGCAAGCCTTCCGAACCTGGTACGAGCGGGTCGAGGAGAAGACCGCGCCCGACGGCTACATGATGGCGCATGCCGGCCACATCTACTTGATGGATCCAGACGGGCGGTTCGAGGCTGTCTTTCAGGAACGCGACCAGCCGCCTGAAGCCGTCGCCAAGGAAATCCTCATGCAGATCGAAAAGGAAGAACAGCAGGAATGAAGTTGCTCACCGCATCCCTCCTTACCTTCGCCTGGCCGCTGGCAGCGCAGGCCGAGATCATTGTCACCGACGCTTGGGCCCGCGCCAGCGTTCTCGCCTCGCGGCCAGGCGCCGCCTACCTCACCTTGACCAGCGATGAGCCCGATCGGTTGCTAGAAGTGACGAGCCCGGTGGCCGGACACGTGATGCTCCACGGAGTCGAGACCGATTCTGCGGGCGTCACCCGCATGGTGCACATCGTAGATCTGGACGTTTCCCCCGGTACACCAGTGACGCTCGCCCCAGGCGACTCGCACCTGATGCTGATGGACCTCTCGCGGAAGCTCGAGGAGGGGGAGAGCTTCCCCATGACGCTGGTCTTCGAAGGCGCAGGCGAGGTGACGGTGGACGTCCCGGTCCTCGGCCCCGGCGCGATGGGCCCCACGGAGGAACGGCCATGAAATCAGTAATCTTCCTCGTGGTGCTGCTTCTTGCCGGGCCGGCCCTGGCCAACCATCCGGAAGACCGGCTCGACGAAGCCGTGGCGGAGAAGGAGCCTGCTTTCGAAGCCACGGATGTCCGGCGTCCGCCGGAACTCGACGTCGTCGATGGTTCCGGCGAACCGTTCGATCTCGGCGGTCTCTCGGATCAGATCGTGGTCCTGAGCTTCGTGCCCGAAGGCTGCGGGGATCCCTGCGCCGCGCAGCAGGCGCTGCTCGCTCAGGTCCGGGAGGCGGTGAACGTCACACCGATGCGCGACATGGTTTCGTTCGTTGCGGTTACCGAGGGCGGCGACGGCGGCGAGAAGCCGGCCGCGTCAAACCTCATCACCGTAGACCCGTCCAACGGCGCCACAGCCGCTTCCCTGGCGACACGCTTTGCCGAGCTTTCCTCGCGCGAAGAGATCAGCCCCGAGGCCCATGTTCTCGACCGCGGCGGGCGTCACGCCGGCATCTTCCACGGTGAGGAGTTCGGCTATGTGAACATGGTCCTCTACATCAATGGCTTGAGCAACGCCCGCCCGCCCGAGCCGGGTCTTCTGGATCGTGTCCTGGGGCTGGTCAGATGACGAGCGCGGCCATTCACGGAGCATCCGCACCAGACTGGCTCCTGGTTCTCCGGAGATACGTGCTGTTCTCGGCCGTCGCACATCTGGTCTGGGAGATCGGCCACATCCCCCTCTACACCATCTGGCTGGAGGGAACCTGGGGCGAGATCGCCTTCGCGATCGTGCATTGCACGGGTGGGGACATTCTCATCGCCATGAGCACGATGCTCTTGTCGCTCTTCCTGGTTGGGGATGCGACGTGGCCTTTCGAACGGGTACGCCGGGTCCTGGTCGTGGCTGTGGCGTTCGGCGTCGCCTACACGGTCTTCAGCGAATGGCTGAACATCGTCGTTCGAGCGGCCTGGGCCTATCGGGAGATCATGCCGGTCGTTCCGATCCTCGACGCGGGTCTCACGCCGCTGTTGCAGTGGGTGATCGTTCCCACCTTCGCCTACCTTGCGGCCCTGCGGCTCCCGCGAGGCGCTCTCGGACTGCGGCCGGGCGCATGATGGTCGACCTTTCCCTCCTTGGGGTTTCGGCAGCACTGCTGGCGGGCGCGATCTCCTTCTTGTCGCCTTGCGTCCTGCCGCTCGTTCCCGGCTACGTCTCCTACGTCGCCGGGCGAACGGTCTCCGGCAAGAAGGCGCCGTCGAGGAGGCAGGCGGTGTGGCTCAGCCTCTGCTTTGTCCTCGGCTTCTCCACGATCTTCATTTCACTCGGCGCCTCCGCCACGGCGCTCGGTCAGGCGCTGCTGCGCTGGCGCTACGAGCTCAACATCATCGGTGGTGGGATTGTGATCCTGTTTGGATTGTTCATGATCGGAGCTGCGCGCTTCTCGGCCATGGAACGGGATATGCGCTTCCATCTCGACCTCCCGGGCGGGAAACCGGTCTCCTCTTACGTCCTCGGGCTTGCCTTCGGGTTCGGCTGGACGCCGTGCATTGGTCCGATCCTAGGCGCCATTCTCACGGCCAGCGCAGCCAGTTCAACCGTCGCCGACGGGATCACTCTGCTCTCGTTCTATTCGGCGGGTCTCGGCATCCCATTTCTCATTGTTGCGGGCTTCACCGACGCCATTGCCGGCAAGCTGCGGGGCATTGGTCGTTGGGGTCGCCGCCTGAATCAGGCTGCGGGAGGCGTCATGATTCTGATGGGGCTGGCCATGGTGACTGGTCGGCTAAGTGCACTGGCCTACTGGCTCCTGGACGCCTTCCCGGTCCTTGCGCGGATCGGCTGAACGAGCGGGCAGCATATGTACTTGCGGGCTAGTAGTTCTGGCAATTCTCAACCCCAGTCGCCACGCCGGTCAGTACTTCGTCCAGGAGCTCAAGCAGCTGGGAAATCCGCGGGTCAGTCAAGCGGTAATGGACGTGGCGTCCCCGTTGCTCTCCCACCGCCAGACCGCATTCGCTCAGGCAGCGTAGGTGGTTCGACGCGTTGGGTTGCGAGAGACCTGTCGCTCTGACGATCTCCCCCACCGACAGAGGACCGTCCCTCAGCGCCTGAAGAATTGCCAGTCGGGAGGAATCGGCGAAGCCCCTAAGAAGCTTGGCCCGCTTCAGGCAGACCTCGGAGTCTTCCCTATCCCCGGATTGGATTTCTACACTAGACATATCAGCCCTCAGTGATACCTTATCGTGCCAATGATAGGAAGAGTCTAATGAGCAGCCCAGACCTGATCCACAATGCCGAAGAGATGGCCCGGTATCGCGTCACAGGGATGGACTGCCCCTCCTGCGCCGCAAAGATCGAGAAAGCGGTTCGATCGGTCGGCGTGGAGGCAGTGAAGGTCTCGACCGCAACGCAGGTCATGACGCTGCATGTGTCCGATCCGGGCGTGCAGCTGCCGGAAGTGGAGCGCGCCGTTGCGGGGATCGGCTACCGGCTGGACCGTCTGGACGGCCTCAATGTCGATCACGAAGGCGACCTCGACGATCTCCCGAAGGACTTGAGCCACATCACGCCAGCTTACAGGCGAGCACTGTGGATCGTCATTCTGCTGAATGTCGGCTACGGCGTCATCGAGATGGTCGGCGGGTTCATCTCCAGCTCGCAGGCGCTGAAAGCCGATGCGCTCGATTTCCTCGGTGACGGCCTAATCACGTTCCTCGGGGTGCTCGCGATCGGATGGAGTCTGGTCTGGCGCGCCCGTTCCGCCATGATCCAAGGCCTTTTTCTTGGCGCGCTCGGTCTCGGGGTCCTCGCCAACACTGCCTACCGCGTGCTGGTGCAGCAGCAGCCCGAAGCCGGGCTGATGGGTCTCTTCGCCGTGATCGCACTCGTCGTCAACGTGGTCGCAGTTCTTCCGCTTCTGCCGCACAGGACCGGGGACGCCAATGTGCGAGCGGTCTGGCTGTTCTCACGCAACGACGCCATAGGAAATGCGGCGGTCGTCGTGGCGGCGGGTCTGGTCGCCTGGACGGGGACAGCCTGGCCCGATCTCGTTGTCGCGGCCATCATAGCCGGACTGTTCCTGCATTCGTCATCGTCGATCATCCGGGATGCGAGAGCCGACCTGCGGGAGGTTGCATGAACGTCCGCGGGGTTGGCATAGCCTGCGCTGTAGCGGCGTTCGCTCTGGACCAGGGCAGCAAGGCCTTCGCCCTTCGCTCGCCGGCCTTGGCGAACGGCGTCGAGTTGCTCCCCGTTCTGAACCTCGTCCTCGTGGAAAACCGCGGTGTCAGTTTCGGGATGCTCAGCGGGATCGTGCCTTGGTGGGCTCTGGTTCTGCTTGCCTTCGCCATTGTGGCGTGGCTTTCCGTCTGGCTGTGGCGAGCGCAAGGCCGGGTGGTCAGCGCAGCGCTTGGGCTGATCATCGGCGGCGCTCTGGGCAATGTGGCTGACCGGATGCGCTTTCAAGCGGTCACCGACTTTCTCGATTTCCATCTGGGGGCCTACCATTGGCCGGCCTTCAACCTTGCCGACGTGGCGGTGGTCTGTGGCGCCGCCCTGCTCATATTGGACAGCTTTCGCGCGAAGGACGAGAGAAGACGTGCGGAAGCTTGAGAGCGAGCAAACCGCCGCAAGCAAAGGCCGGCCCTGCAACGGAGGCACCAGTGGCGAACGGTGCGGAGCAGTCCTACAGAGGCGACTACCTCCGGCCCCTCCCGACAGGTTTGGAGAATAGCCGATGCCTCGCATCCCGCGCGACCGAAATCCCGATAGCACGATCGCTCTGCTCCTGGACCCCTACGGGTTTGTCTCGAAAAGGTGCCGACGCTACCGGTCCGATCTCTTCCTCGCGCGAATCCTGCTCCGCAAGACGATCTGCATGACCGGGCCGGAGGCGGCCGAACTGTTCTATCGGCAGGACCTGTTCGTCCGGCGGGGCGCTACGCCGGGCCGGATCCAGAAGACCCTCTTCGGACGGGGCGGGGTTCAGGGGATGGACGGCGAAGCGCACCGACACCGCAAGCAGATGTTCATGTCGCTCATGGCGCCCGAGCGGATCGACCATTTGCGAGAGCTGGTCGACGGCCTGTGGCGCGTCTACGCTCGGAAATGGGCAGCGATGGACCGGGTCGTCCTTTATGATGAGGTGCAAGAGCTCCTGACGAAAGCCGTTTGCGCATGGGCCGGCGTTCCACTGCCCGAACCGGAGGTGAGTCGGCGCACCGCACAGCTGACGGCGCTGTTCGACGACGCGGGGGCGATCGGACCGAGGCACTGGTGGTCGCGCCTGTCCCGCAAGGGCTCGGAGCGGTGGATCGAGGACGTCATAGAGCAGGTTCGTGCCGGCCGCCTGAACCCACCGGAAGACAGCGCGGCGCGTGTGATCGCCACATGGCGGGACCTGGACGGTGCGCTGTTGAGTCCACGCGTCGCCGCGGTGGAACTGCTGAACATCTTGCGGCCGACCGTCGCCGTCTCCGTATTCATCACATTCGCCGCGCACGCTCTGCATCGTTTTCCGGCCTGTCGCCAGGAGCTTCGGACCGACGATGAGAGTTTGGAGTTCTTCGTGCAGGAGGTTCGGCGTTTCTATCCGTTCTTTCCCGCGGTGCTGGCGCGCGCAAGGCGTGATCTCGAATGGAACGGATATCGGTTTCCGCGGGGACGGCGCGTGATGCTGGATCTCTACGGCACCAATCGCGATCCGCGAGCCTGGGATGCGCCGGAGGAGTTCCGGCCGGAGCGCTTTCGGGATTGGGATGGCAGTCCCTTCAATTTCATTCCGCAGGGAGGCGGCGACCACACCCGCAACCACCGCTGCCCCGGCGAGTGGATCACGATTGAGCTTATGAAAGTCTCCTGCGGGTTTCTCGCGGCAACTGTCGATTACGACGTGCCGGATCAGGATCTGCAGATCGATACAGCGAGATTGCCGGCCATACCGAAGAGCCGGTTCATGATGAGTAATGTCAGACCTCGGAGTGAGTCGTGATTGCTGTCTGGGCCGGAGTTCTTCTTGCTGCCGTATGGCTGGCGCATTGGGGGGCGGAACACCTGGCCGACCCACTAAAGAAGCTGCGGCGGCAGTGGGGCTTCTCCGTCGCCGCTGGAGGCTCGTTTATCGGACTTGCCACCGCAAGCCCGGAGATCGGCATCAACGTCACGAGCGCCATCCGCGGAGTTGCCGATATTGGACTGGGAGCCATGCTGGGCGCCAACATCATAGTTGTGCCAATTCTCGTGGTCACCGCCTATCTCGCCACCCGTAAGAAGGAACTCGGCAACGAGCACGGCGATCACGAACGAGATCTGCGCGAGCACTTCCTGCCCGTGGACCCCGGCGCGATCACGGTGCAGGCGCTGCCTTATCTCGGCATTCTGGCCTTGGTCGCACTGCTCACTCTTCCGGCGCCGTGGCGGGGCCTTCAGCCGGTTGACGGCTGGATTCTGCTTCTAGCCTATCTGGCTTACCTCGCGCAGGCGCTTTTGCGCGGTCGCGAGGAGGGGCAGGGAGTCGAATGGACCCGGCGCGAACAATGGTTCGCGGGCGGCGGCGTGGCCGCGCTTGCGGTCGGGGCTTATTTCATCGTCTTCTCGACCGAGCAGATCGTGAGCGCCCTTGGTATTCAGAAGATCGTCGGCGGCTTGTTCATCACTGCGCCCGTGGCGGCGCTGCCGGAGGTTTTCGCCACATGGAGCCTTGCCCGCAAGGGACAGATCACGGCGGCGGTGACCGACGTTATAGGCGACATGGCGGCGACAATGACCATCGCCTTCATCCCGCTCACGATCATCGCAATGCCGATCGGTAATCTGCATTTGTACTGGGTAAGCCTGGCCTTCGTGGCGATTATGCCTGCGCTCTATGCGGCGCTTCTCTGGTGGGGCGGGCGCGAAACCGGCTTCCGGCGGTGGCAGGTGCTGGTCTTCCCGGTCGTCTATGCCGTTTACGTGGTCCTGGTCGTCTTTTGGGTGCGCCCCTTCGGCTCCGGTTGACTTGCGAAGATCGGGGCAAAGTCTGCCAGAGATGGAGTGGATACCGCTCTCCCCTGACGGCATCGCGATGTACCAAACCTCTAGTGTCAAAGCACTAGCTGTAGGCTGTAGGAAAGGGCATCGATGGAAGAAGCTACCGTTGGAAGGAATGTGTTCCGATTGCACGGAGCAGCCGCCGACGGCTCAATTCAGTAAGCGCATTCTTTGGGCGCGTGCTTCTTTCGTGCAAAATCAAAGACTTGTGGTGGAGAAGGTTGGATATCAGGCCCATCCCCTCCAAGATTTACGAAGCAATTCGCCACGATTCTCCTGGATTCACTCGTGAGCGCTATTCTTTGCACAAACCAGTCAGATTGTTGCGCAATGGTTGATCGGCCCCCACGGACGGGTCCAATTTGATTGTTAGTGCAATGATGGTCGTGGCGCCAGCGCGGGCGGCATCGCTGGTTGGGGTTGCAGGGCCGCCCGCGCGAATGCCGGGATGAAGACCTCCGGCGCCGGCGGCTTGTAGCCGAGCGATCCATGCGGACGCACGGTGTTGTAATGCCGACGCCAGCTTTCCACGATGATCCTGGCCTCTTTGAGCGTGTAGAAGATCTCGCCGTCGAGGAGTTCGTCGCGCAGGCGAGCATTGAAGCTCTCGATGTAGCCATTCTCCCATGGGCTTCCGGGTGCGATGTAGGCAGTCTTCGCCCCGACGGCGGTGATCCAGTCCTGCACGGCCGTGGCGATGAACTCCGGGCCGTTGTCGGAACGGATGTGCTCAGGCACGCCGCGCAGGATGAACAGGTCGGACAGGACGTCGATGACGTCGGTGGAGTTGAGCTTGCGATCGATGAGGATCGCCAGCGCCTCATGCGTGAACTCGTCGATCACGTTAAGCATGCGGTACTTCCTTCCGTCATGAGTGCGGTCCTCGACGAAGTCGTAGGACCAGACATGGTTGGGCCGCTCGGCGCGCAGGCGGATGCATGATCCGTCGGCGAGCCAGAGCCGGCCTTTCTTCGGTTGTTTGGCTGGAACCTTCAGCCCCTCTTGCCGCCAGATGCGCTCGACCCGCTTGTCGTTGACCACCCAGCCCATCTGGCTGCGCAGAAGCTCGGCGATCTTGCGATAGCCGTAGCGGCCATAGCGGCGGGCCAGTGCAACGATGTCCTCGGTCAGTTGCTGCTCGTCGTCCCGGCCGCGAGGAATACGCCGCTGCGTGGAGCGATGCTGCCCAAGCACGAGGCATACCCGGCGCTCCGACACGCGCTTCGGCAGAACCGAGCGAACATGGTCGATGCAGGCACGGCGACGCGAGGGGCTCAGAAGTTTCCCCGCGCAGCCTCCGTCAGGATCAGCTTGTCCAGCGTCAGATCGGCCACCGCCTTGCGAAGCCGTTCGTTCTCCTTCTGGAGATCCTTCAACTGCCGAAGCTGGTCACGGCTCATGCCGCCATATTGCTTGCGCCACCGGTAGAACGTCAGTTCGGAAACGCCGATCTGGCGAACGGCATCCGCCATCGCCATGCCTTGGCCGCGCAAAACCTCAACCTGCCGAAGCTTCGTGACGATCTCGTCGGGCTTGTGTCGCTTGTTTGCCATTGTGGTCCTCCTTCATGGTCAAAACCATACTTCAAGGTGGACCCGTTCAATGGGGGTGGATCAACCTTGCCGATCGGTTTGTTGCCAGCAGCTTTGACCGAAAGTATCCGACGGGAAGGCGATAGCGGCGTTCGATGCGTCGAAGGATCTCAAAACTTTCTAGAGTGGCAGGAGAATTTTCACTGCTTAGCCACGACTGGACGGTCTTCCGATCGAACGCTTCCTCGGGTTTGACGATGCTTCGGCACAGCTGCCAACAGCTATCGCCGTGCCTTCGCATATGCAGGGCAAGAGCGGATGGAAAGTCAGAGGGGTCTTCCCAGGGGCCAGGGGCGGCCGATGGAAATTCGACAATCGGTCGTGGTTTTGGACCGGGTTTCGATTTTGGCGGGGGCTGACGTGATTTGGATCGGGTTGCCCTTGGGAGGGCAATTGAGGTTTTGGCCTTGGTCGATTTCGGCACCCTCCCGGCTTTGGAATGGGACAATTGCGTTGGGGGGCGGCCTCGATGGGGCTCGAGCGGCGGTAGCTTGGGGATTTCCCGTATCAGCTCCTCTAGCCCATATCGCAGATGCTCACTTGCGGCTCGAAGGCGGGTCTTGTCGACACCACTTTCCACCGCGATCTGAGCCCAGTTGGGCCTATGCCCCACATTGGGAGGTAGCTGCCTGCGGTCGATGAGCATGTCCAGGTAACGTTGGACTAGCTCGACCTCAAATTCCGTCAATACGCCAAATAACCTTTGGCGACAGAAGTCCGTCATCATGCGCGAAAGTTGCTGGTCGCTCATGGACTGCCCGGTTGATCAATTTGGATGGACGAATCGGTCTCTTCATCAATCGTCTCATCGGAATGCATCGGGCGTGTTTCAAGGATGGGAGTTGGGTGGGGTTTTAGGAAAACGTGACGATGCGTCAGGAATATGTGGCTGGCGCATAGTGCTGTGAATACAACGCTGGCTTCGCGGTGCCGGGGCCTACTACCCTGATGCCCTAATCATTTTCCCTCTTCCTGTGAAAAGTATTCCCTGTTTCAGGCAATCGAATTCCCTGTTCTAGCAAATTGAATTCCCTGTTATTCCGAGCAGGGAAATCGCCGAAAAAGCGCGCAAAATCAGTCTGTTATGACCAGCTGGCGTCGAAAATTGCGGCCAGAATCTACGAAATTCCCTGTTAATTCCCTGCAAAACAGGGAATTTCTGGGAGGCGAGCTAGCGCTCGACTACCCACACCACCAATCTTCCCGATAGATGCTCGATAACCGAATGAAGGATGACGGGGCCGAAAGGTCCGGTCCTTACCGGCTGGCACCTGCAAAGGCCCAGCGCAGGTCTTCGCCTGCATGGAAGGGCACGAGTTCCGCTGCCTCGAGCTTCAGCCGGTCCGGGACGCGCAGCGCACGCCGCTCCAGAGTGACCACGCCCTCATTGAGCGGCAGGCCATAGAATTTCGGGCCATTTTCCGACGCGAAGGCCTCGAGCCGGTCGAGCGCCCCCTCCTCATCGAATATCGCGGCGTAGCTTTCAAGCGCATGGGGCGCGTTGAAGATGCCGGCGCAGCCGCAGGCCGATTCCTTGTCCTGTGCGGCATGCGGCGCGGAATCGGTGCCGAGAAAGAATTTTGGCGAACCCGATATGGCCGCCTTGCGCAAGGCAAGCCGGTGCGGCTCGCGCTTTGCGACCGGCAGACAATAGAAATGGGGACGGATGCCGCCGTCGAACATGGCGTTGCGGTTGATCGCGAGATGATGCGGCGTGATGGTCGCCGCAAGATTGGGGCCCCCGGCCTCGACGAAAGCCACGGCATCGGCGGTCGTGATGTGCTCGAACACCACCTTGAGGGCCGGGAAATCCGCCAGCAGCTTTTTGAGAATGCGCTCGATGAAAACCGCTTCGCGGTCGAAAATATCGACATGGCGGTCCGTCACCTCTCCATGCACGAGGAGCGGCATGCCGATCCGCTGCATCACTTCCAGTACGCCATAGATATTGCGAATGTCGGTGACACCATGCGCTGAATTGGTAGTGGCATGTGCGGGATAGAGTTTGCACGCCGTGAATACGCCTTCGGCAAATCCACGTTCCACTTCCCCCGCATCTATTGCATCGGTGAGGTAGCAGGTCATGAGCGGCGTGAAGGCGAGGCCCGGCTCCACCGCCGCCAGAATGCGGTCGCGATAGGCCTTTGCCGCGGCAACCGTCGTCACCGGCGGGTTGAGGTTCGGCATGACGATCGCCCTGCCGAACTGCCGCGCGGTATAGTTGACGACCGAAGCGAGCATGGCGCCATCTCGAAGATGGACATGCCAGTCGTCCGGCCTGCGCAGGGTCAGACGAGCCGCATCCTTTGTGGTGTGGACCGCGCTGCTATCGATATTGGATGCCGGCATTGAAAGCGCCCTCGGCCAATGGCCCGTCTTGAATTGTTGCCGCCAGCCCTTGGAGGCTGGCGGCGCAGATCACGCGGCGAAAACCGGCTTGCGCTTTTCCAGATTGGCCATGATCGCCTCTTTCTGGTGCGCGCCGCCGATCAGCTTGTCCTGTTCGACCGATTCCGCCAGGAGAAGCGCCGCCGCATCGGCATCCGGCGCTGCATTGAAGATGCGCTTGGCGGCGCGGATCGCCGATGGGCTCTTGTCGGCAATCTCGCGCGCGGTGGCAAGCGCATCCGCCAGCGGGTCGGCGCAGACGCGCGTGACGAAACCCATTTGCAAGGCTTCCTCGGCCTCGAAGATACGGCCCGTATAGGTGAGCTCGCGGATCACGTCGTCGCGTGCAAGGCCGCGCATCAGATACATGCCTGCCATATCGGGAATGAGGCCCCATTTGATTTCCATGACGGAAAAGCGCGTGCCCGGCGCCGCATAGCGGATATCGGGACCAAGCGCCACCTGGAAGCCGCCGCCGAATGCGACGCCGTGAACGGCTGCGATCACCGGCACCGGAATTTCGCGCCAGACCATCGCGGCATATTGCGCGCGATTTGAAATGCCGTGGCTGCGCTGGGCAAGCCGGCCGGTGACGGCGCTCCCGCCGCCGGAAGGCTTCTCCGAACTCGCCATGCGGCCGAAATTGCCCATGTCGAGACCGGCGCAGAAGGCGCGGCCTTCGCCGGAAAGCACCACGGCCCGGACCGAGGCGTCGGCCTTCAGCTTCTCGCCTGCTTCGAGCAGGCCGTCAAACATCGCATCGTCCAGCGCATTCATCTTGTCGGTTCGCACCAGCCGGACATCGGCGACGCCGTCGTTCATCGTGATCTTGACGCGCTCTTCCATCGGGGTCCTCCGCCATGTTGCGCTGAATGTCGTTGGCAAGAGTCATAGTGGTCCGCCATACGATTGCAAGGCCGTCCGGCGTGGCCGATTTCGGCAATCCGAGCCGTGACGCAGGGGCGGGGGACGCTGGCCGGGCAACTGCCGCTGACATTCCGTCATAAGTAGTGGCCATTTTCCGGCAGCCGCGGCCGATTCGAATTGATCCGGCGGCGTTCCTTTAACTAATCTTCATGCGGGAGGAGGCTGCCGGTCCCGGTGGCCTGCAAGGTTTACGGGGATTCGGTAGGAGGGGGATGACCAGACTTCTTGGCCGGCTCTGGTGGCTGCTTGCAGCAAGCGCCACGATTGCATTCCTTTCACCGCCCTTCCTCTGGCTCGCCGGCATCATGGATGGTGCGGGGCTCACCCAATATATGCAGCAGGTCGTGAGCGGGGTGGCCAATGGCTGCGTCTATGCGCTGGTCGCGCTCGGCATCGTGCTGATCTACAAGGCGACTGAAACCATCAATTTCGCTCAGGGCGAGCTGATGATGGTGGGCGCCTTTCTCGCCTTCACCTTCATCACGATGTATGGCGTCGGCTTCTGGCTTGGCGCTGCGCTCGCGATCATCGGCGCCGTTCTCTTCGGCATGTTGACGGACCGCGCCATCATCAGGCCCGTGGTCGGCCAGCCGGTCTTTGCGATCGTGATGGTGACGCTCGGCTTTGGTTTTGTGGTCCGCGCCGTCGTGAGCATGATCCCCGGCTGGGGCACCGACACCTATGCGCTGACAACCCCTTTCTCCGGCGCCGATCTGCGCCTCGGTACGCTTGTCGTCAGCCAGGACCATGCGGCGATCATCGCGAGCACCGTGGTCCTTTGCGCCATTCTCTTCGTCTTTTTCCGCTACACGCGGCTTGGCGTCGCCATGGAAGCCTCGTCGGAAAATCAGCTCGCCGCCTACTACATGGGCATACCGGTCAAGCGCGTCTACACGCTGATCTGGGGCCTGTCGGCGGGCGTTGCCGCATTCGCGGGTCTCCTGCTGGCGCCCATCACCTTCATTCATACGCAGATGGGCTTCGGCGTCATATTTAAGGCCTTTCCGGCAGCCATTCTCGGCGGCTTCGGCTCCATTCCAGGTGCCATCGTTGGCGGGCTCATCATCGGCATTGTCGAGGCGCTGGCCGGCTTCTACCTGCCCGAAGGGTTCAAGGATGTTGCCGCCTATGTTGTTCTTCTCGTCGTGCTGCTGCTGAGGCCGGAGGGAATTTTCGGCCGCGTCACGCCGAAGAAAGTGTGAGGGCGGAATGCGCTTTATCTTCAAGACGGATTACTCGCAGGACATCCGCCTCTTTCCCTTCGGCGGCACGGCACGCTTCTGGCTCGGCCTTGGTCTCTACGCTTTGATCGTGGCAGGCCTCGCGCATGCCTCGCCCATTCCGCTCGGTCCGGGCCACTGGCTCGGTATTGCTGCCGTCTATGCCGTTCTTTTCGGGGCGGTGCTGCTGCGGCAGAACGCAAATGGCGAAGGCGGACATGCCGCCTTCTGGTATGGGCTGCTCGGTGTTGCCGCACTCACGGCACCCTTCATCCTCGATCTCTATTTCACGAGCCAGATCACCTTTGTCTATGTCTATGGAATTGCAGGCGTCGGTCTCATTCTGCTGCTCGGCATGTGTGGGCAGATTTCGCTCGGTCATGCGGCTTTCATGGCCTGTGGCGCCTACACGGCAGGATTGTTGCAGGCGCAGGACTTCGATCTCCTGGTAACGCTTCCTGCCGCGATCATCCTTTCTGCTGCGCTCGGCGTCGTGATCGGTCTGCCCGCACTTCGCATGACCGGCATCTATCTTGCCTTCGCAACCTACGCCTTCGCTTTCATCGTCGAGGAAATTCTCGCGCGCTGGGACAATGTGACGGGCGGCAATATGGGCTTCGTTCTCTCCGATCCATCGATCCTCGGCTATACATTCGATTCCGAAGCGAAGATGTATTACCTCGCGCTCGTACTCTTCGTTCTCACGCTGCTCGCAGGCCTGAATATCCGCCGCTCATCGACCGGGCGCGCCTTCATGGCCATTCGCGATTCCGAAACCGCGGCTGAGGCGATGGGCGTCAATCTTGCCGTCTACAAGACGACGGCCTTCGCCATTTCCGCCGGCATGGCGGGGCTTGCCGGTGCCATATACGCGCATCTGCTTTTCTTCATCAGCCCGGAAGGTTTCACGATCCTTCTTTCGATCAACCTGCTCGTGCTCGCGGTTATCGGCGGGCTTGCCTCCATGCATGGTGCGGTGTTCGGCGCGGCCTTCATCGTCGTGCTGCCGCAGGCAATTTCGCTCACCAAGGACAGTCTGCCGCCAGTCGTCGGACAATTGCCCGGCCTCGAAGCCGGCATCTTCGGCCTCATCATCATCCTCTTCGTGATCTTCGAGCCCATGGGCATTCGCGGCCGCTGGATGAAGATAAAGACCTATTTCCAGCTTTTCCCGCTCTACAAGAAGGGCACGTTCAAGCGCCAGAAGAGCTACATGGTCAGCGAGAGAAACCGATGAAATTGCTCGAAGTCGAGAATCTGGCGGTCCATTTCGGCGGCATCAAGGCCGTCGATGGCGTGAACTTCAGCGTCGACAAGGGGGAGATCTTCACGATCATCGGCCCGAACGGCGCAGGCAAATCCACCATCTTCAATCTCATCAGCCGCATCTACGAACCGACAAGCGGTCGTATTCGCTTCGAAGGACGAGACATCACCTCGCTGCCGCCTCACAAGGTCGCCGGGCTCGGCATTGCGCGCACCTTCCAGAACATCGAACTTTTCGATCTCGCAACAGTGCTCGACAACATGATGCTTGGCCGCCACGCGCATCGCCGCACCGGCGTCTTCGAACATCTGTTCTTCAGCCGCCGCACCCGCGACGAGGAACTGGCACACCGCCGCAAGGTGGAGGAAGTGATCGACTTCCTCGACCTCCAGCACTACCGCGATCAGATGATCGCCAACCTGCCATACGGCGTCCGCAAGGTAGTGGAGCTCGGCCGCGCACTCTGCGTCGAGCCAAAGATACTCCTTCTCGACGAGCCCTCTTCCGGCCTCAATGTCGAGGAGACCGAAGACATGTCCTTCTGGATCTCCGACATCAAGAACCTGCTCGGCATCACCGTCATCATGGTCGAGCACGATATGAATCTCGTGAACGAGGTGTCTGACCGGGTTCTGGCGCTGAATTACGGGCGTGTCATCGCCACAGGCTCACCTGCCGAAGTCCAGGCGCACCCCGACGTCGTCCGCGCCTATCTTGGCGGCGATGGAAGCGAGACGGAGGCCGCATGAACAATCCCGATGCGCCTGTCATTCTTTCGCTGCGCAATGTCGAGACTTTCTACGGTCCGATCATGGCAATCCGTGGCGTCTCTCTCGATGTGCGCGAAGGCCAGATCGTGACGGTGCTCGGCGCGAATGGCGCTGGCAAGACGACGATCCTCAAGACGATCTCCGGCATCATGGACCCGCAAAAGGGAACCATCGCCTATCGCGGCAAGCGGATTGACGGCAAGGATCCGTCCGAGATCGTGAAGCTCGGAATCAGTCATGTGCCGGAGGGTCGTGAGGTATTTCCCACCCTGTCGATCGCCGACAATCTGCGCATGGGGGCTTATCTCCGCCGCGATCGCAAGGGTGTCGCCGAGGATCTGGAAGCGGTCTACAACTATTTTCCGGTGCTGCGCGACCGAATGCATCAGCAGGCGGGGCAGCTTTCGGGCGGCGAGCAGCAGATGCTCGCCATCTCCCGCGCGCTTATGGCGCGGCCGCGCGTGCTTCTTCTCGACGAGCCGTCGCTTGGCCTTTCGCCGCGTCTCGTGAAGGAGATCTTCGCGATCATCCGCCGCATCAATGAAGAGCGCGGCGTGACAATCCTGCTTGTCGAGCAGAACGCAAACATGGCGCTTCAGCTTTCCGACTATGGCTATGTGCTGGAAGTGGGACGCATCGTCATGGAAGGCGACAGTCAGCGCCTGATGGAGAATGAGGACATCAGGGAATTCTATCTGGGACAGAAGGAACAGGGCGCACGCGGCAAGCGGCGCTGGAAAAAGCGAAAAGTCTGGCGATAGGAAGAAGATCGATGAAACTCTCACCGCTCGTCATTTCTCCGGACTGCGACACGGTTCCGAAGCTTTTCGTGAAGCGCGTGAAGGAGCTCGGCCCCCGCGTCGCCATGCGCGACAAGAATTTCGGTCTGTGGGAGCCGATCACCTGGAATGAATACTATGACAAGGCGCGCGCGGCAGGCCTCGCGCTGAAGGCGCTCGGGCTGACCGATGGCGGGCGTATCGCCATCGTTTCGGAAGTCTGTCCCGAATGGCTGTTCGTCGATATCGGCTGCATGGGTGCTGGCGGCGTCTCCATGGGCATCTATCCGACTGATACGGCGCCGCAAGTCGAGTACATCATGAACGACTGCGGAGCGGAGTTCTACTTCGCCGAAAATGAAGAACAGCTCGACAAGATTCTCGCCGTCCGCGATCGTGTGCCCTCGCTGAAGCGCATCATCGTTTTCGACATGGAAGGCCTCCATGATTTCCACGATCCGATGGTGATGGGATTCGACGGCTTCATCGATCTTGGCCGCAAGGAAGCGCGCGACAATCCGAAGCGGTTTGACGAGCTGGTGGCGAATACGAGGCCGGGCAATGTCGCGATCCTCGTCTATACGAGCGGCACGACCGGCCCTCCGAAAGGCGCGATGATCAGCCATGCGAACATCATGTTCCAGCTGGCGAACAACCAGAACCTGCTGCCCCATTCGCCGGACGACCGGTCGCTGGCCTTTTTGCCGCTTTGCCATATCGCGGAGCGCACTTTCACGACTTTCAATCAGCTGATGACCGGGCAGACGGTCAATTTCGCGGAGAATCTCGAAACCGTGCCCGAGAATCTGCGCGAGGTGCAGCCGACGGCCTTCTTTGCCGTGCCGCGCATCTGGGAGAAATTCTATTCGACGGTGTCGATTGCGCTGAAGGATGCGACCTTCCTCGAGAAACTCGCCTATCGCTGGGCAATCTCTGTCGGCGAGAAGGTTGCCGACCGGCGCATTGCGGGTGAGGCTGTGCCGCGACTCCTTGGCTGGCATTTCGCTCTCGCGGATTTCCTTGTCCTGCGCAATATCCGCCGCATGCTTGGCATCGACAGCTGCCGCTACATACTGTCCGGCGCAGCGCCGATCTCGCCCGAGCTCATCCGCTGGTATTTCGCGCTCGGCCTCTATATGGCGGAAGGCTATGGCCAGACCGAAAATGCCGGCATCGCAACGATTCCGCAGCCCTTCGGAACCTATAAGTTCGGTTTGGTCGGAAAGCCGGTTCCCAACACGGAAGTCCGGCTCGCCGAAGACGGCGAAATCCTGCTTCGTGGTCCCCATGTCTTCATGGGCTACTGGAATCAGCCCGAAAAGACCGCTGAAACCGTAGTCGATGGCTGGCTACATACCGGCGATATCGGCACGATCGACAATGAAGGCTGGATCAAGATCACCGATCGCAAGAAGGACATCATCATCACTGCAGGCGGCAAGAACATCACGCCATCCGAAATAGAGAATGAGCTCAAGTTCTCGCCCTATATCCAGGATGCGGTGGTGATCGGCGACCGGCGCAAGTTCCTTTCCGCGCTCATCATGATCGACCGCGACAATGTCGAGAAATTCGCGCAGGACGCAAATGTCCCCTTCTCGGATTTCCGCAGCCTCTGCCGCGCGCCGGAAGTGCTGGAGCTGCTGCAGGCCGAGATCGACCGCGCCAACAAGAAATTCGCCCGCGTCGAAACGATCAAGAAGTTTCGCGTCATCGAGCATCAGATCATGGCGGAGGACGATGAGATTACCGCAACGGGCAAGCTGAAGCGGTCGCTCGTGAACAAGAAATACGCCGACCTCATCGAAGGCATGTACAAGGGAGAAGCCGCATGACATTGACCTGCATCAAACGGGCTTTGGCCGCATCGGGCCTTCTTCTGGCTGTCTCGGCGCACGCCTTGCCTGCCAGCGCCGAGACCCAGGGCGTCAGCAGCAACGAAATAGTGGTCGGCACTCATCAGGACCTGTCAGGCCCGCTCACTTCATGGGGGGTGCCGGTTCGCAATGGCCTCATCATGGCCTTCGACGAGATCAATGAAGCAGGTGGTATTCACGGCCGCAAGATCCGCCTTGTCGTGGAAGACACAGGCTACGATCCACGCCGCGCGGTGCTCGCCACACAGAAACTTATCAACCGCGATCGTGTGTTTGCGATCATCGCCGCACTGGGCTCGCCGACGGTCATCGCTTCCATGCCGCTTGCGCTCCGGCGCGGCGTGCCGGTGCTCTTTCCCTTCACGGCGGCCGATCAGACCTATGATCCCTACCATCCGCTGAAATTCGCCTCGAACATTCCCTATGTCCACGCGATGCGGATCGGTACGCGCTATTTCATCGAGAAAGAAGGTGTTACGAAGATTGGACTTCTCTATCAGGACGATGAATTCGGGCTCAATGTGAAGCGCGGCGCGGAGCAGGAAGCCGAGGCACATGGCCTCAAGATCGTCGAAAGCACCACCTACAAGCGCGGTGCGACCGATTTCTCGAGTCAGATCGCGCGGTTGCGCGCAGCCGATGTCGAACTTGTCGTGCTTGGAACGGTGGTGCGAGAGACGATTGGCGCGCTGCAGGCGGCCCGCTCGCTGGGATGGAATCCGATCTTCCTTTGCTCTCAGGCCTGCTACACGCCCGAAGTTCATGACCTCGGCGGCGATACCGTGAATGGCGTATATGCCATTTCGCAGACACCGATCCCCTATCCCGATGACCCGAACCCGAAAATCCGCGAGTGGGTGGAAAAGTACAACAAGCGCTTCAATCTCGTTGCCAATGTGCAGGCAGTGGGCGCCTACACGCTGGCACGCCTCTTCGCGGAGGCGCTGGAAAAGGCTGGCCCCGATCTCACAACGGAAAGTTTCGCTCAGGCGCTGGTCGATCTGGAACCGTGGGTCGATCCGGATCTCGGTGGCGTTCCGATCGACTTCACCGAAGGCGATCATCTCGGCACGAAGTCCGGTTTTCTCGCCCAGATCAAGGACGGCCGCTGGGTGACCTTGACTGAGGCCATGTCGCTCGACGGCAGCTAGAGCGGGCGGCTATAAAGTGGGCCATCGCCATTAAGCCACATTTCGAGGTTCCGATGCTCACGACCGACAAGCTTGCCACGCCACTTTCGCTCGCGCGCGGGCCAGCCATGAAGAACCGCTTCATGCTCGCGCCGCTCACCAATACGCAGAGCCATGCGGATGGCACGCTGTCGGATGACGAGTTCCGCTGGCTCACCATGCGGGCGGAAGGCGGCTTCGGCCTGACCATGACCTGCGCCGCCCATGTGCAGGCGGGCGGGCAGGGATTTCCCGGCCAGCTCGGCATCTGGGACGACCGCCATCTCGAAGGCCTGACGCGCCTTGCTGCAGAAATCAATCGCCACGGCTCGGTCTCGTCCGTTCAGCTCCACCATGCGGGCATCCGCTCGCCGAAAGAGATCGTCAAGGACGTCGTTGGCCCCTCTGACGATGCCGATACCGGCGCTCGCGCCATGACGGATGCGGAGGTGGAAGCGGCGCGTGATGCTTTCATCGCGGCGGCAAAGCGCGCCGAAAAGGCTGGCTTTCACGGCGTCGAAGTTCATGGTGCTCATGGCTATCTTCTCGCGCAGTTCCTGTCTCCCGAAGTCAATCGGCGAAGCGGCCGCTATGGTGGTTCGCTTGAGAACCGCGCCCGCCTCACCTTCGAGGTGGTGGAGGGCATTCGTGCTGCTTGCGGACCGGATTTTCAGCTTGGCATCCGCCTCTCGCCTGAGCGTTTCGGTCTGAAGCTCGCCGAAATCCGCGATGTGGCGGCTGAGCTGCTGACGCAGGCGAAAATCGACTATCTCGACATGTCGCTCTGGGATGTGAAGAAGGAGCCGGTGGAAGAGGAGTTCCAGGGCCGCTCGCTGATGAGCGTGTTCACAGAACTGAAGCGCGGAAATGTCCGCCTCGGCGCAGCAGGAAAAATCATGGGCGCGCAGGATGCCGCCGAAGTGATCGAGGCCGGTTGCGACTTCGCGGTTATCGGCCGCGCCGCAATCCTGCGGCATGATTTTCCTCGACGTGCGCTTGCCGATCCCGCCTATGTCTCGCCGGCGCTGCCTGTCACCGAGCAGCATCTGCGTAATGAAGGGCTCGGCTCCGCCTTCGTTACTTACATGCGCGGCTGGAAGGGCTTTGTCGCGGATGAAGCGGCATGAGCCGCTTCACAACTCGCCCTGGCGCATACGCGCCATGATCGTTGCAGCATCTTCCATGATCCCCTCTCGCCGCTGGCGGCTCCATCCCGCCAGCGTGCGATAGGGCATGGCAAGGCGTGCATTCCCGGAAAGGCGGCTCTGATTGCGGATGAGAAAGGCCCAGTAGAGCGCGTTGAAGGGGCAGGGTGTCCGTCCTGGCCGGGCCTTTGGGTCATAGACACAACCGCCACAGAAATCCGACATGCGATTGATATAGGCACCGGAAGCCGCATAGGGCTTTGAGGCAAGGAGACCACCATCGGCAAAGATCGCCATGCCATGGGTGTTCGGCAGTTCGACCCAATCGAAGGCGTCGGCATAGACAGCGAGATACCATTCCTCGATTTCCTTCGGCGCGATGCCGGAAAGGAGAGCGAAGTTCCCCGTCACCATCAGCCGCTGGATGTGGTGGGAATAGGCATGGCTTTGCGTCTGCCGCACGACATCGGAGATGCATCGCATTTTCGTTTCGCCCGTCCAGTAGAAATCCGGAAGTCTCTCGCGCGCATCGAGAAAATTCGTATCCGCATAGCCGGGCATCTTCAGCCAATAGATGCCGCGCACATATTCTCGCCAGCCAAGTACCTGACGTATGAAACCCTCCGCCGCATTGATCGGCACATCTCCCTCGCGCCACGCCGTTTCAGCCGAAAGACAGACTTCGCGCGGTGTCAGAAGGCCGATATTGAGCGAGGTTGAAATCAAAGAGTGAAAGAGAAAGGGCGCATCCGCGCGCATCGCATCCTGATAGTCCCCGAAAGAGGGAAGCACCTCCTTGATGAAGTGGGAAAGCGCGCGTCTGGCCTCCGCGCGCGTCACGGGCCAGCCGAAAGTTTCAAGCGAACCGAAATGGGATGGGAACTCGCGTTCCACAAGCATCATCACGTCGCGCGTTAGGGCATCCGGCTCAAATCGCAGGCGCTCCGGCGTAATCACAGATTTCGGCACGGGCTTCCGGTTGTCGGCGTCGAAGTTCCATTGTCCGCCGGCCGGCTCTCCGTCCTCCATCAAGAGACCCGTTTCGCGGCGCAGCTCACGATAGAAGAATTCCATGCGAAGGCCTTTCCGGCCATTCGCCCATCTCTCGAATCGCGAATGGCTCGCGATGAACCGGGTGTCCTCGCGCATATCGAAATACGCTCCCGTGTCGCGCTGCCATGAGAGAAAAGCCTCTCGAAGCCGCCATTCCCCCGGCTCCGTCATGACGGCATGTGAAAGCCGATGCCGCTGCAAGGCGCGCGCGAGTTCGCCCGTCAGTAAACCGGTATTCTCCGGATCGTCGAGCCTGATGTAGTCGGTCTTGATGCCCTCATGCCTCAACTCCTCGGCGAAGTGGCGCATGGCAGATAGAATGAGAGCGATTTTCTGCTTGTGGTGGCGCACATAGGTGCCCTCCTCGCGCACTTCGGCGAGAAGAACGACGTCCCGGTCCTTGTCGAGTCCGTCGAGCGCGGAAATGCCGCGGGTCAACTGGTCTCCGAGAATAAGGCGCAGAGTGCCCATGTCCTATGCGCTCCTGCGGCTTGCACGCAGGTCGCGCCTGCAGCGGTCCGAGCAGGTCTTCACGCTGTCCCAATCCTCGCGCCACTTCTTGCGCCATGAAAAAGCACGCCCGCAGGCTTCGCATATTTTCTCCGGAAGTTCTGATTTCTTGCGCATGCGCGGCATTGCGTCAGCCCTTCCGCGCCGCGAGTTTCTGCAGCCAGGGACGCAGCGGCAGAAACAGGCGATAGCCTATCGTTATCGCCCAGGAGAAAGGGGGGTATCTGAAGAGAATGCCAATGGGCCTGAGCGCAGGCAGCGCCACCCACAATTCGGCAAAGGCCGCCCCGCCCGATACGAGCGCTCCGTCCGCGCGCTTCACATGAAACCGCTTCATCGCCGTTTCACGTTCCGGCGCGCCGTCGCCGCCTGCATAGTCCGCCTTGCTTACATCGACCCAGTTGATGGCGCGGGCGCCCTCGCGCCGGCGATAGAAGTCGATTTCGCGGCGGCAAAGCGGGCAGGACCCATCGTAATAGACATCGCAGCTTCGATCTTCGTGTGGCGTCACCAAGGTAATACCTCACCCTTGTAGTCGAGCAGAAGACCGTTCCGTTCAGGTCCAGCACCATCAATGACGGAGAGGAGATCGCGCGCGGCTGCTTGAGGCGAACGAATATCGAGACCGGATTTTTCGAAAGGTGCCGAGAGCGGGCTTTCGACCGTCCCGGGATGGAGCGCGAGACAGATCGCATCGCGCCGCCGCCGCGCCGTCTCGATGGCTGCTGTGTGGAGCAGCTGGTTGAGAGCGGCCTTGGAAGCACGGTAGCTGTACCAGCCGCCAAGCCGGTTATCGCCAATGCTGCCGACCTTCGCCGAGAGTGTCGCAAAAACGGACTTCCCCTGCGGGGCGAGCAGCGGCAGAAAATGCTTCATCAGAAGGGCTGGGCCGGCCGCGTTGATGGCAAAAGCATGAGCCATATGGGCAGGCGTGATCTGACGAAGGCTCTTTTCCGGGGTGAAGGCCTCATTGTGGAGAAATCCGGTCGCATCGAGAAACAGCCGCAGTCCGGCCCCACGTCCGGTGATGGCGCTCGCCGCCGTTTCGATGCTTGTTTCATCGAGAAGGTCGATGTGAAGAGCTCCACCGCGGGAGAGCCGGACGACCTCCCGGAACCGGCCACTCTCCTCCGCCAGTGCGGCGAGCGCGCCGCCAATGGCGCCGCCCGCCCCGGCGATCACGGCGATGCCGTCATCGGGGAACGAAGCAAGGCTGGGGGGTGAGCTTGCGGTCATGGCGGCCCGTTGGAAGACGCATTCTGAATCAGATACGTCTTTCGCCGTGCAGAGGTTCACTCGGCCGCTTGTCTCACCAGGTGTCGATGAAGCTTCGCGCCGCGCGCGGGCCGGCCGGCGGCAAGGATTTCATGCCACGCATCACCCAATGCCGCGTTTCCGCCGGGTCGATCACCGCGTCGATTTCGAGGAAGGAGGCCATGTTGGTGGCCTTGCCGTTCTCGTAATAGCGGTCGACCATCTTGCGGTAGAAGGCGTCGCGCTCCTCCGGGTCTTCGATGGCCTCCATCTCCCGGCGATAGCCGAGGCGCACGGCACCTTCAAGCCCCATCCCGCCGAACTCACCTGTCGGCCAGGAGATGTTGAAGAAGGGCGCGTGAAAGCTTCCCGCCGTCATCGCCTGTGCGCCGAGACCATAGCCCTTGCGGAGGACCACGGCGAATAGCGGTACGGACATGTTGGCGGCAGTCACGAACATGCGGCTCACATGGCGAACCTGCGCCGCCTTCTCGATCTCGGGGCCTACCATGAAGCCGGGCGTGTCGCAGAGAGAGAGGATCGGCAAGCCGAAGGCATCGCAAAGCTGCATGAAACGGGCCGCCTTGTCGGCGGCTTCCGCGTCGATCGCCCCGCCAAGATGGAAGGGATTGTTTGCCATCAGCCCCATTGGCCGGCCTTCCATGCGAATGAGCGCGGTCTTGATGCCGATGCCGAATTCCTTGCGCAGTTCGAGAACGGAGCCCGTATCCGCCACTGCTTCGATCACCTTGTCGATGTCATAGGCACGAAGGCGGTTCTCGGGTATCAGATGCCGCAGCATCCGCTGGTCGCTCGCCTCCCAGTTTTCGACAGGCCCCTGGAAATAGGAGAGATATTTCTTGCAGGCCTCGATCGCCTCTTCCTCGTCCTTCACGAAAATGTCGATGACACCGTTCTTGCGGTGAACTTCCGCAGGGCCCACATCCTCCGGCGCATAGACGCCGAGGCCGCCACCCTCGATCATCGCGGGGCCGCCCATGCCGATGTTGGAATCGGCCGTTGCAATGATGACGTCGCAGCAGCCGAGCAGCGCCGCATTGCCTGCAAAGCATCGCCCTGCGGTCATCCCCACCAGCGGCACCTTGCCGGAGAGCGTTGCAAATGTATGGAAGGTCGGTGTGTCGAGCCCGGCGACGCCCGCCGTATCCGTATCGCCCGGCCGACCGCCGCCGCCTTCGGCCAGCAGCACCACCGGCAGCTTCTGGTCCCGCGCGAGAAAGAGCATACGGTCCATTTTCTTGTGGTTCATCGCGCCTTGCGTACCGGCAAAGACGGTGAAGTCGTAACCCATGACGAGGGCTCGGGCTTTCTCCTCGCCAAAAAGAGAGGCATTCACCGTGCCTATGCCCGAAACGAGCCCATCCGCAGGGCTCATCTTCAGCAGTTCCTCCATCGAGCGGCGGCGCCGCTGGGCGGCAAGCGCCAGCGCACCATATTCGATGAAGCTGCCTTCATCGCAAAGATCGGCGATATTCTCCCGCACCGTGCGTTGATTACGCTTTCGCCGTCTTGCCACGGCGTCTGGTCTGTTCTCGTCGAGGCCGATTGCATGTCTGTCGATCACATGCTGCAGATCGGGACGGATGTAATCGAGGTCGATCGCTTCCGCTGCCTCTGCGGCGGTATCTCCTCCCGCGCCTTCCTCGATGAAGAGGATCGGTTCGCCTTCCATCAGCGTAGCATTCACAATGGCGGCGACCTTGCGCACAGTGCCGCCGAACGGTGCCGCAATCGTGTGCTCCATCTTCATGGCTTCAAGCACGGCGATCTGCTGGCCCTTGGCAACCATTGCGCCTTCTGCCACATCGACGGAAACCACCTTGCCCTGCATTGTCGAGGGAACGGGCATCGTACCTGCCGGACCGTCGACATGCCTTCTGACGGCATCTCCGGTGCCATTTCCACCTGAGAAAAAGCGCGATGGTGCGGCCTCCGCCTTCAGAAGTTCTGCGGCATGTTCCGCAATGAAGCCGGTATGAACCTCATTTGCCCGCACATCTGCACGCGCCATCAGCGTGCGCAGGAAGGAGAGATTGGTCGTCACACCCTCGATCTGGAACTCGCTGAGCGCCCGGCATGCGCGGGCAACCGCTGAGGCATAGTCTGGCGCTGGCGAATAGGCGATGAGCTTCGCCAACAGGGAGTCGTAATTTGGGCTTGTGCGATAGCCCGCATAGCCGAATGTATCGACGCGGATGCCCGGCCCCGAAGGCGGCGTGAAGGCGGTGACAACGCCCCCTGTCGGAACGGCATCGCCCGCCTCGGTCATTCGCTCCATATTCACCCGGAGCTGGATCGCATGGCCGCGCGCGGCGGGGACTTCAGACAGGCCAACATCCTTGAGCGTTGCGCCGGCGGCGATGCGCAGTTGCGTCTTCACGAGATCCACGCCCGTCACTTCTTCGGTAACGGTGTGCTCGACCTGAAGCCGCGGATTGGCTTCCATGAAGGCGATGGCGCCATCTGCGGCTTTTGCCTCCATATCGATCAGAAACTCGAAAGTGCCAAGGCCTTTGTAGTTCGCCGCGCCTGCAAGCGTCCTTGCAGCCTCGATGAGCCTTTTGCGGAGCCCTGCATCGAGCGTCGGGCTCGGTGCGATCTCGACCACCTTCTGGTTGCGCCGCTGCAGCGTGCATTCGCGCTCACCAAGATCGATGATATTCCGGCCGTCTCCGACGATCTGGATTTCAATATGACGTGCCTTGCGGATGAGCTTCTCGACATAGATGTCGCCGCTGCCGAAGGCCGCCTGTGCTTCCGAGCGGCAGCGTTCATAGGCTTCAGGCAGATCCGCCGGGTTTGTCACCGCGCGCATGCCGCGCCCGCCGCCGCCCGCAAGGGCCTTCAACATCACGGCACCATGCGTCTCCATGAAAGCGCGCGCTTCCTCGAGGCTCGTCGCGCCATTCGTTCCCGGAAAAAGCGGCACACCGAGCCTTGCCGCCAGAGCGCGCGCCTCGGCCTTGTCGCCGAACAGGCGTAGCGCATCGGGCGAAGGGCCGACGAATGTGATCCCTTCCCTTATGCAGGATTCGGCGAAGGCTGCATTCTCGCTGAGGAATCCGTAGCCCGGATGGATGGCATCGCAGCCGGCCTTCCTTGCCTCTGCCACGATCTGGCGAATGTCGAGATAGGCAGCGGCCCCTGTGCCGCTCAGTGGCAGCGCCTCATCGGCGGCACGCACATGCAGCGACAGCGCATCGTCCTCTGCATAGACCGCAACGGTGCGCAGCCCCAGTTCCGCACCCGCG
>JAHBYK010000080.1 GCA_019635965.1 Parvibaculum sp.
CTGAAACCTCCTGGTGCGCGGCGTCTTTGGGGGATGTGCGCCGCGTGATTGCCCTGCCCTTACGGCCCCGTTTTCAACCGGAACCGCTCCCGGCCCCTTGGGAACCGGGAGATTTTCACGAAATATACATAACAATGGCGGCTTTGAGAGCCCCTTTGAGGCCGCTTCGGGCGGGTCGCGTCATTTCCGCAACGGCGGCCCCTATCCACCGCAAAAAACCTCCGTTTTTGAGCAGATTTACGCTCAGGTAACCGGTTTTGCCTAGCTTGGACCTGTCGATTCTTGGCGACACTCGATAGCGCGGATACGGGGGATTGCAGTCGTGATGCAGGCTGAAGACATGGAGTTTGCGGGTCAGTGGAGTGCCGAGGCGCTCCGGCTGATGCAGGAGAACGCCATTCCGCCCATTCCCGACAATTATGCGGTCTGGTTCCGCTATGCCTCCGGGCGCCTGCCGGAACTCAACAAGGAAATCGACGAGAAGATTGCCACCGCCCAGCCGGTCGATCTGGAACTGACGCAGGATCTCCAGCGGCGCTATTTTTCCGACGAGAAGCTGACCGATGTCACGCTTCAGACCGGCAACAAGCTCAATAGCGAAGTCGACCAGATTCTCCGGATCATCGAGGAGACGGTCGGCAACTCGACCGCCCTCGGCGCGAGCGTGCGCGAGGCGAGCGAAGGCCTGTCGAGCCAGTCGACGCCCGGCGACGTGCTGAAAGCGGTCGAGGCGATCGTGACCGCGTCGCGCAAGATGGAAGAGCGGAGCGCCGAACTCGAGGAGCATCTGCAGGCCACCAAGCGCGAGCTGAACGAGCTGCAGGACAATCTGGAAAAGGCGCATTCGGAAGCGCGTACGGACGGCCTTACCGGCATCAACAACCGCAAGGCTTTCGACGAGGCGATCGAGCGCGAAATGGCGGCGGCGCGCAAGAGCGGCGAGCCGCTTTGCCTCGTCGTGGGCGACATCGACCACTTCAAGAAATTCAACGACACGTTCGGCCACCGGACCGGCGACCAGGTTCTCCGCCTTGTGGCGAGCTGCCTGAAGAACGGCGCGGCCGAAGGCCATATCGCCGCGCGCTATGGCGGCGAGGAATTCGCCGTCATCATGCCCAAGACCGACCTTGCGACGGCGGAAGCCATTGCCAACAAGATCCGCGAGACGGTGAAGGCGCGCGAGCTGGTGAAGCGCTCGACGGGCGAGTCGCTCGGCCGCGTCACCATGTCGATGGGCATCAGCCTGTTCCGGCCCGAGGACGCAGCGTCCTCGCTCATCGAGCGGGCGGACCAGTGCCTCTATCAGGCCAAACATGCCGGCCGGAATCGCGTGATCGCGGAAGATGCGGGCGCCGCAATGCCCAAGGCACTCGCCGGCTGACCAGCCTCGACCCCCATCCCGATCTTTGACGCAGCGGAAGGCTCAGTTCCGCGAATTGCACCGCCATGGGCTTTCGCTATGGCGGTGCGAAGGCTATTTTCGGGGCCGGATAGCCCCAGAAAGCCAAGAAGCAGGGATCATGGAAACGCTTACGCTCGACATTCAGGACGGCATTGCGCTCGTCACGCTGAACCGCCCGGATGTGCTGAACAGCATCAATACCAGACTGATCGACGAGATGCGCCAGACGGTGGCGACGATTGCCGCCGACCGCGATGCGCGGGTGATGCTGATGACCGGCGCGGGACGCGGATTCTGCGCGGGCGCCGATCTCGCCGAACAGGGATCGCGCGGCAGCGACATGAGCATCGGTCAGGGCGTGGCGCATGGCATGACCTATCGCTTCAACCCGATGATGCGCGAGCTATACGCATTGCAGAAGCCGATCATCGCCGCGGTGAACGGCATCACCGCGGGCGGCGGCGTTGGCCTTGCGCTGGCGGCCGATATCGTGATCGCCGCGAAGAGCGCCTCCTTCGTGCAGGTGTTCGGGCCGCGGCTTGGCCTCATTCCCGATCTCGGCTGCACCTGGCAGCTGCCGCGCCTTGTCGGCCGCGCCCGCGCGCTCGGCCTTGCGCTGACGGGCGACAAGCTCTCCGCCGAACAGGCGGCCGACTGGGGCCTTATCTGGAAATGCGTGGAAGACGAGGCGCTGATGGGCGAAGCGCGCGCCATCGCCACCAAGCTCGCCAAGGGCCCGACCAATGCCTTTGCCGAAATCCGCAAGGCGATCGACGCCGGTGCAGGCAACAGCTATTCGGCGCAGCTCGACTATGAGCGCGACGTGCAGGGCAAGCTCGGCGATCACCCGAATTTCGCGGAAGGCGTGAAGTCCTTCCTGACGAAGCGGGAACCCGAATTCAAGGCCTGACATTCAAAATTCAAAACCGGAACAGGGAGAAGACAATGGATTTCGAACGCGTGAAGCTCGACATCGAAGGGAGCGTGGGCATTCTCACGCTCAATCACCCGGAAGTGATGAACGCAGTGTCGCCGGAAATGCTCGGCGGGTTGATGCTGGCCATGGACCAGGTGGAAGACCCGAAGAACGGCATCCGCTGTCTCGTGATGACGGGTGAAGGACGCGGCTTCTGCACCGGCGCGAACCTGCAGGGGCGCGGCGACAATTCCGGCGCGCGGCCCGATGCGGGCTCGGCGCTCGAAACCATGTATCACCCTTTCCTGCGCCGCCTGCGCAACCTGCAGATGCCATTCCTGACGGCCGTTAATGGCCCGGCGGCGGGCGTCGGCATGAGCTTTGCGCTGATGGGCGACCTCGTGCTCTGCGCGCGTTCGTCCTATTTCCTGCAGGCCTTCCGCCGCATCGGCCTTGTGCCGGATGGCGGCTCAACCTGGATCCTGCCGCGGCTCGTCGGAAAGGCGCGGGCAATGGAACTTTCGCTGCTGGGCGAGAAGCTGCCTGCCGAAACGGCGCTGCAATGGGGCCTCGTCAACCGCGTCTATGACGACGAGAAGCTGATGGAAGAAGCGAAGAAGCTCGCGGCTGATCTCGCCAGCGGCCCGACCAAGACGCTTGGCATGATCCGCCAGCTCTATTGGGAAAGCACGGACAATACCTATGAAGAGCAGCTGAACCTCGAGCGGCAGCTTCAGCGCACGGCCGGCTATGGCGAAGATTTCAAGGAAGGCGTGCGCGCCTTCCTCGAGAAGCGCCCGGCCCAGTTCAAGGGCAACTGACGCTCAGGCGATGATGCAGCTCGCCAGAAGCGCGAGGAACATCATCGCAATGAAGAAGATCATGTGAGGCATCGTGCCCTCCCCGCCGCGCGCTTCAGGACCTGGAGCGCGCGGTTTTTCTTTTTGCCGGTTGCCTGACCCGGCGCCGCGCCGGCGCCGGCTTGGCCGATCTGGCCGCGAGTGCCGCGTCGAGCGCCTTGCGCGCCCAGGACACCAATTCATCGGCATCATCATAGAGCCGTTCGGGCAACTCGTAATAGGACATGGCGACTGCCTTGCCCGATGGCGGCTCATAGACGAAGGGTCCCATATCTTCCGCCTCGAAGTCGGCGCGGTTCCTGTCATCCACCTTGAAGTAAAGCGTTTCGCCCGCGATCAGGCCGAACATCAGATCGCCGAGATAGACGCCCGCGCCGCCGAACATGTTGCGGATACGGACGGCACCGAGCGGCTCAAGCTGCTCGATCACGAAGTCCCTGTATTCGGCGCTGACCGCCATGACGGCTCAGACGGTGGCAGGCGTGATGGTCACGCTTTCGCCGCAGCCGCAGGCATCGGTCTGGTTCGGATTGTTGAAGCGGAAGCCCGAGGAAAACTTGTCGACCACATAGTCCATTTCCGTGCCCAGCAGAAAGAGGACCGCCTTCGGATCTATCAGGATCTTCACGCCGCGATCTTCCACCACTTCGTCGAGCGGCTTCTGCTCCCCGGCATATTCCATCGTGTATTCCATACCGGCGCAGCCGCCATTCTTCACGCCGATGCGCACACCGATATATTTCCCGCCGGACGCGGCCATGATCTGGCGCATCCGCTCGGCGGCGGCTTCCGTCAGGGTAATTGCCTTTGGCATGGGTCTCGCCATTTCCCGCACCTCGCTCAATACATGTTCAGCGCGACACGCGCCTCATCGGACATACGGCTCGGATCCCAGGGCGGATCGAAGGTCATGTTGACGTGGACATCGCCAACGCCCTCGACGCTGCGGACCGCATCCTCCACCATGACCGGCATGGTGCCGGCCACGGGGCAACCCGGCGCCGTCAACGTCATGTCGATCACCACATCGCGGTCGTCCGATATATCCACCTTGTAGATGAGACCTAGCTCGTAGATATCAACGGGGATCTCCGGGTCATAGACCGATTTAAGGGCGGCGATGATGTCGTCCGTCAGCCGCTCCAGCTCTTCGGGCGGAATGGCGGATGCCTGCGCCGGCGCTTCCGCCGCTGCATGCTCCTGCCCATCCATCATGTTCGCCTCATCCATCATCGGCCTCACTCGAAGAATTTTCTGGCGTCGATCAGCGCGTCCGCAAGCCGATCCACTTCTTCAATCGTATTGTACATGGCGAAGGAGGCGCGCGTCGTGGCGCCGACGCCGAAACGCTCCATCACCGGCTGGGCGCAATGATGCCCGGCGCGAACGGCAACGCCTGCCCGGTCTATGACGGTTGCAATGTCATGCGGGTGGGCGTTGTCCATCGTGAACGAGACGATGCTGCCCTTCTCCTTCGCCGTACCCACAATGCGCAAGCCGCCGATTTCCGAAAGCCGGTGCGTCGCATAGTCACGAAGTGCGATCTCATGCGTGAGGATGCGCTCCCGGCCGATGCTCTCGATATAGGAGAGCGCGGCGCCGAGGCCGATCGCCTGAACGATGGCCGGCGTGCCTGCCTCGAAACGGTGAGGCGGCGCGGCATAGGTGACGGTGTCGAGGGTCACTTCGCGGATCATCTCGCCGCCGCCGCGATAGGGCCTCATCCTGTTGAGATGCGCCGCCTTCGCGTAGAGCAGGCCGATGCCTGTCGGCCCGTAAAGCTTGTGACCCGAGCAGACGAGGAAATCGCAATCGAGGTCACGCACATCCGTCGGCAGATGAACGACGCTCTGGCAGCCGTCGACCAGCACCGGCACGCCGCGCTCATGCGCGATGCGGATCATTTCCCGGATCGGCGTGATCGTGCCTAACGCATTCGACATGTGCGTCATCGCCACCATTTTCGTGCGCGGCGAAAAGAGCGCCCGATAGGCATCGGCATCCAGCGAACCGTCGTCGAAAGCCGGTACGAATTTCAGAACGGCGCCGTGACGCTCGCGCAGGAAGTGCCATGGCACGATGTTCGAATGATGCTCCAGCACGGAGAGGATGATCTCGTCGCCCGCCTCGATCATCGGTTCGGCAAAGGAGGATGCCACGAGATTGATCGCATCCGTCGCGCCGGAAGTGAAGATGATCTCATCCGTCGAGGCGGCGTTCAGGAAAGCGCGTGCGCTCTCGCGCGCCTGCTCGAATTTTTCCGTCGCCGCATTGGAGAGAAAGTGCATACCGCGATGGACATTGG
This sequence comes from Parvibaculum sp., assembly GCA_019635965.1. Taxonomy (GTDB): domain Bacteria; phylum Pseudomonadota; class Alphaproteobacteria; order Parvibaculales; family Parvibaculaceae; genus Parvibaculum. Next base: position 5,484 of record JAHBYK010000080.1, read on the forward strand.
AATATTCATGCCCATAGGCCTCGGCAATCGCGTCAATCACCTGCTTCGGCTTCTGGGCCGATGCTGCATTGTCGAGATAGACGAGCGGCTTGCCATAGACCTTCCGGGAGAGGATCGGAAAGTCGGCCCGGATCCTCTCGACGTCATAGGGCCCCGCAGCGAGAAGCGGCTTGTTCATGCGCCAGCCTCCTCGAACCAGCCGGAGACGAGATCGCGGAAGATGCCGCGCGCTGCCTCGTGCGGCGCAAGCTCGATTGCCTCATCGAGGAAGGCGAGCACGAGCAGGCGGCGGGCTTCCGCTTCCGGGATACCGCGCGAGCGCAGATAGAAGATCGCGTCCTTTGACAGCTCGCCCACCGTGGAACCGTGCGCGCATTGCACGTCATCGGCATAGATTTCCAGCTCGGGCTTCGCATTCATCGAAGCATCGCGCGAGAGGAGCAGCGCCTGCGTCATCTGGCGGCCATCGGTCTTCTGCGCGTCCGGCCGCACGATTACCTTGCCCTGAAACACGCCTTCCGACTCGCCATCCAGCACACCCTTGAACATGGTGTGGCTGGTGCAGCCGGGAACGGCGTGATCGACAACGGAGAAGGTGTCGAAATGCTGCCTGGCACGAAGCGCATAGGCGCCATCGACACTCGCATGGGCGCCTTCGCCCGCGAAACGGATGAAATTCTGCGACCTCGAAAGACCACAGCCAATCGTCAGCGTGAAGCTCTCGAACCGCGCTCCGGCGGAAAGCGACGCGCGGAGGGTCGAGAGATGGACGGCATCCGCCGTCTCGTCCTGAAGTTTCACATGACGGAGCGCGGCGGAGGCGCCGAGTTCGATATCGGTGACGATATCGGCGAGGGCCGCCTTGCCGCCGAGATGGCTTTCGAGGATTGTGGCTTCGGCGCCCTCCTCCAGCAATACGAGATTGCGGGTATGCGAGGCACCGGCTTCTGCCGCAACGAAGACGAGATGGAGCGGCTTGTCGAGCGCAACGCCCTTGCGGATGCGAAGCGCCATGCCATCCGCCATCAGTGCGGTGTTCAGTTCGACAATATTTTCAGCCTGCCGCGCCTCATCCATTCGCCGGTCAATCAGCGCCTTTGCCCAATGTTCGCCGACGACATCGGCAAGGCGGTGAAGCTCCACACCCTTCGGCAGACGCGCCGCCTGCGAAAGCGTTTCGTGAAGCCGGCCGTTCACGAACACGATCCGGTGCGCATCGAGCGGTGCGAAGGCAACGGCGGCGTGCGTTTCCGGCAGCACCACCGCTCCCTGGTGGCGCGGCGCAGGCGCGAAGGCAGCCCTGCCGAGCGCCTGGCGGAGATCGGTGTACTTCCAGTCCTCAAGGCGGCGATGCGGGAGGCCTGCCTCGGCGAAAGCCTTGATCGCCTGTTCGCGGCGGCGCGCAAGCCAGCCTTCAGCACCCGGCAGTTCCCTGCCTGCCGCTTCAAAAGCCTTCACGAAATTTGCCGCCGCCGTATCGTTCATGGCCTCACTCACGCGGCGTCCGCGCCATAACCGGCATAACCGGATTTCTCGAGTTCGAGCGCCAGTTCCTTGCCGCCCGTCCTGACGATGCGCCCTTTCGACAGAACGTGAACGACATCGGGCACGATATAATCGAGCAGGCGCTGATAATGAGTGATGACGATCATGGCGCGCTCGGGCGAGCGCAGCGCGTTGACGCCTTCGGCCACCGTTTTCAGCGCGTCGATGTCGAGGCCGGAGTCGGTTTCGTCGAGCACGCAGAGCGAGGGCTCGAGCAGCGACATCTGCAACACTTCGGCGCGCTTCTTCTCGCCGCCGGAATAGCCGACATTGAGGGGGCGCTTCAGCATGTCATCGGTGACATTGAGCGGCTTTGCCTTTTCGCGCACAAGCTTGAGAAAGCGCACGGCATCCAGCTCCTCCTCACCGCGCGCCTTGCGCTGCGCATTGAGCGCGGTCTTGAGGAAGGTCATGGTCGTCACGCCCGGAATTTCCAGCGGATACTGGAAGGCGAGAAAGACGCCTGCCACCGCGCGCTCGTCCACGCTCATTTCCGTCAGGTCGCGGCCCTTGAAACGGATCGTGCCTTCCGTGATCTCATAGCCCTCGCGGCCCGCCAGCACATAGGAAAGCGTCGACTTGCCGGAGCCGTTCGGCCCCATGATGGCATGTACCTCGCCCGCACGGATATCGAGGTCGATCCCTTTCAGGATCTCCTTGCCG
>JAHBYK010000081.1 GCA_019635965.1 Parvibaculum sp.
AAAGCCCGTTCATCCGAACGATCACGTCAACATGAGCCAGTCGTCGAACGACACCTATCCGACGGCCATGCACATTGCCTGCGCGGAGGAAATCCATCACCGCCTGCTGCCCGCGCTTCAGAAACTGCGCAATGCGCTGAACGACAAGGCCAAGGCCTGGAACCACATCATCAAGATCGGCCGCACCCACACGCAGGATGCGACGCCGCTGACGCTCGGCCAGGAGTTTTCCGGCTACACGGCGCAGGTCGAAAACGGCATCGCCCGCATCGAACAGACGCTGCCGAAGCTGATGGAGCTCGCGCAGGGCGGCACCGCCGTCGGCACCGGCCTCAATGCGCCCATCGGCTTTGCCGAGAAGGTGGCGGAAAATGTCGCCGCCATCACCAAGCTCCCCTTCAAGACCGCGCCCAACAAGTTCGAGGCGCTGGCCGCCCATGACGCGATGGTCTTCAGCCACGGCGCGATCAACACCGTTGCGGCATCGCTCTTCAAGATCGCAAACGACATCCGCTTCCTCGGCTCCGGCCCGCGCTCGGGCCTCGGCGAGCTCGCGCTGCCGGAAAACGAGCCCGGCTCATCGATCATGCCGGGCAAGGTGAACCCGACCCAATGCGAGGCGATGACGCAGGTCTGCGTACAGATTTTCGGCAATCATGCGGCGCTCACCTTTGCGGGCAGCCAGGGCCATTTCGAGCTCAACGTCTTCAATCCGGTGATGGCCTATAATTTCCTCCAGTCGGTGCGGCTGATGGCGGATGCGGCGGTGAGCTTCACGGATAATTGCGTGCTCGGCATCGAGCCGCGCGAGGACAACATCAAGGCCGCGCTCGAACGCTCGCTGATGCTCGTGACTGCGCTCGCGCCGAAGATCGGCTACGACAACGCCGCGAAGATCGCCAAGACAGCGCACAAGAACGGCACCACACTCCGCGAGGAAGCGGTCGGCGGCGGCTATGTGACAGATGCGGAATTCGACGCGATCGTTCGCCCCGAAAAGATGATTGCGCCGGAATAACCGGAGAAACGGGAATGGCTGGCGATGACATCGAAGACGTCAAACGCTCGGTGACCATCGCCGGCCACCGCACATCTATTTCGCTCGAGCGCCCCTTCTGGGACGCGCTCAAGGAAGTGGCCTGTTCCGAGAAAACATCCGTGAACGAGCTCGTCCGCCGCATCGACGTGGCGCGCGGCGGCAAGGGCAGCCTTTCTTCCGCCATCCGCGTTCATGTGCTGAAAGCCATACAGGCGAAAGCCTCGTCCTGCCGGACGGACATCTAGTTCGCTTGAGGCCGCTGCAAGGGCAGCGGCGCGGTGCTCGTACCGCCCTGCGCCGCCGCCGGAAGCTCCATCAGATCGCGTAGATCCCGCGGCACCACTGCACCCGCTTCATCGACGCTGCGCTGAAGGATGCGCCGCGCGGCAAAATTCTGCAGCGCGAGCGTGTCGGTCTGCACATCCATGCGGCCCTGACGGCTCGTCGCACCGATGAGGAATTCCGGTGCGCCTTGCGGTTCCGCGAGCCGGACCGTCATGGCCGCATCGGCGGCAAGCCGCGGCAGATCATAAACGAGATCGAGAACAGCAGTTCCGCCTTCGAGCGTCATTTCCCTGTTCGCCAGGCGCATCACGCCGTCATTCATTTCGAATGCGAGATCGAGGTCGTCCGCCCGCGTCTCGCCCATGAAAAGCGTCTCATCGATCAGCACCGGAAATGCCTCGATTGACGACAGCGCAGCCAGTCCCGCACCGAATCCGGGAAGATCGAGTGGCGACAGCCTGAGGCCGGACAGCTTCGCATCGGCCTTCCCGCTCGTTGAGGATACGAGCGCCAGCCAGCTTCGCCCCTGCGCCTGCAACTGCGCATTGAGGTCGAGCCGGCCCGTGCCGGGCGACCCGCCCAGCGCAGGTACCATTGCCTGCCGCAAATCGGCATTCTCCAAAGCGATGGCGAGCCCGATGCCCGGCTGCCCGCTGCCGCCTTCGATACGTGCATCGAGAGAGAGGCGCCCGCGCGCAAGATCGCCAGTGAAGGGCGATGCCGTCAGCACACCACGCGAAAGGGAAATGCGGGTCACGACATTGCTGGCGGTGAGGCGGCCAAGCGCGAGACTTCCTGCCTTCAGATCAACATTGGCATCGAGCGCGCCGAGCGCCGACCAGTCGAGTGCATCTCCGGGCCAGACCGCCGTTTCATCACCGCCGATCAATGGCGTGAGATCAAGCCCATTCGCCTCGAGCTTGCCGGTGAGTTTCGGCAGCGTCTCCCCCTCGCCCGCAGTCCAGACGGCTTCGCCAAGCAGCCGGAAACTGCCGGCAACAGCTTCAAGATCGGACAGTGCGAGGCTTTTCTTGTCCCAGATGACATTCGATGAAAAGACGAAGCCCGGTCCTGCCGCCTGCCGGCCGACCCAGCGGGCAAGTCCTTCCGGCGCACCGAAGCCGCCGAGCACATGCAGCACGCCAGAAGCTGCAATATCAGCGCGGCCATTGAAACGGATGGCCTCGAACGGCTTTTCGACCTTTCCCAGTGCCGTCAGCGTCGTTCCGCCAATATTGACGCGGAAATTCGCGTCATAGGTTCCGCCGGTATCGCCATTCAGCTGTACGGACACGGTGCCTGCACCGGAGAGATCATCGCGCGGCGAAAGACCGAGCTGTTCGAGAAGAATACGGCCCTGCCCATTGGCGGCGGTGCCCGTGATTTCAAGCCGGTCGACACCGCCAGCCGGTCCGTGCCTGCGCTTCAGCACGCCGTCCACGCGGCTGCCGCGCAACGTGCCCTGAAGCGTCATCGTATCGACGCGCAGATCGCTGTCGTCCGCTTCGCCCGAAAACCCGCTCACCACGAGATCCACAGGCCCTTCGACATCCGGCACATCGAGACCGCCGATCGCAAGCAGACCGCCGAAACGCTCCGCCTTGATCGACCCGTTGAACCGGCCTTTCACATCATGGCGCGTTCCGGCCGTCACGCCGTCGAGATCGCCGGTGAGCGCGAGCGCGGCGCCCGAGAAGTCGGCAACATCAAACCGGGCGACCGAAAGACGGCCCGAGCGGAGCGAAAGTTCCGCCCCGACACCCTTCATCGCCCGACCGAAAATCGTCATCTCATCGGCGTTCAGCAAGAGAGCGATGTCGCGCGCGGCGAGCCACGCAAAGGGGTCGCCCTCTTTCGGCAGCAAGGCGATGAGAGGATCGAAATCGAACTCGGAGAGATCGAGCTCGGCCCGGATGAATGGCCGTCCGTCGATGCTTTCGCTGGAAAGCTTCCCCTGAAGTCCGGGCCGGGTTAGATCGCGTGCATAGGCAACCTCAAGCCCGTTCAGCATGTAATGCCCGCTGCGCAAGTCGAGCCGCGATCGCGCGGAGAATGGGCGGCCCGGCGCAGCCGGACGCACAACCGTGCCGTCATCCGGCTCCGGCGAGAGCCAGGCCGCAAGCGCCGCAACATTGCCGCTGCGTACTTCACCGCTGCCGATGAAGCGCATGCCCTGCGCGGCGGCGGATGCCTGGCCGGAGAATTCAACTTCCGTCGCGCCGCCCATGGCCGCCGCGACCCGGCCGATATCGGCGACACCATCCTTCAACGATGCCTCGAACGCCACATCGCGCAACGGAATCTTGCGGATGAGCAGCGTTTTCGCACCGAGCTTCACCCTGCCGTCCATGCCCTGTGGAATGGACATCGCAAGCAGGTTGTCGAGAAGGTTCACGGGCGCCTGCCCCTCCGGCGCAACAAGCATATCGAGCAGCGGATCGAGCGAAAAACTTTCGGCGGAAAGATCGAGGCTGAATCGCGGCCGCCCTTCCCATCGCAGCTGCGCAGCGCCAGCGAGCGTCGAGCCATCGGCGACAACGCTCAGATTGCGCAGATCGGCGCGGCGCGCATTGACGACCATGCCCGCATCGACACGCAGAGGCGCTGTATCGCCTTCTCCCCCGGCGGCGCCGATGCGCAGCCGGCCATTGCCATCGAGCCTGCCGTTCAGGGAAAACTCCGTGGCGACGCCGGAGAACAGAAACTGCGCGGGAAATTCCTTCGCTTCGATGTCGAGCGTAACCTGAAATGCCTTCTGGCCGCCGAACGCGCCAAGACCGGCGCGCATCGCCACCGGCACACCGGCAAATACGGCTTCCACATCCGCGCGCAACGGCCCAAGCAAGGATGAGGCAACAATCTCGCCGCTCGCCTGCTCAGCCGTCCAGCTTCGGCCATTGCTCCGGTTGCGGTAACTGATCGTTGCATCCTCAAATCGCGCGCGATCGAGACTGATCGAGGCGAGCGAGAACATGCCATTCTCGCGGATGCGCTCGGCGATATTTATGCCGCGCCAGTTCGGCGTTCCGTCCGGCAGCACCTCGAGATTGATCCGCGGCCGCACGATATCGACGCTCGTGACCTTGATGTCGCCGCTGAGAAGCGGCGCCAGCGCCACTTCCGCATTGATCGCCTCGAAGCTGGCAAAGTCGGGATCGGTCGGCAGCGCGCTCGCCTGACCGGCATGACCGACACGCACACGGTTCAGCGTCATCTGCGGCGCAGGCAGGATTCGGAAATCTATATTGCCGGTAATCTGGACCTGACGGCCCGTCGCCTGCGAAGCCTGCGCTTCGATTTCAGCGCGAAACTGATTCCAGTCGATGAGGCTCGGGCCGACCAGCGCCGCAAAGAGCAATGCGACGAGCAGCCCCGCGATATAGGTCAGGATCGAGTTCAATACCATCTCCAGCGCGGCAGTCGGACAATCAAGGGCGCGCCGCCGGTTTCCCGCGGCCGTTTCTTGGCCTAGGATTTCCGGACGACCCGAGCGGCCCCGGTGCCGCATCGCCAGCTTGCAGGCAAATTATGGATTCGGACGGCGGAAATATAGTTAATTTCTCTTCGTACAAGAAAACCGCGCGCGATGAGAAAAAGCGGGCGGCGAAGCAGGAAAAGGAGAAGACCGCCGCTGCGAACCGTGTCCGCTTTGGCCGTACGGGCGCCGAGAAGAAACGCGCAAAGCTCGAAGCCGAGCGCCGCGCCCGCCTGCTCGAAGGCAAGAAGCTCGAAAGCGAAGCGGCAGCCCGCGATGATGGCGGCGAACCCCGCAAGACCTGACCTCCCCTCGCCTGACCTGACCCTTCCATGAACCGGCTCATGCTGGCGGGCCCGTTCATTGCCGCTTGACGCCAAAGCCAATATCTCTTAATAACTGACTAGTCAGTTATTAAGGCATGTGACATGGCTGCTCAGGAACCAAAAAGACAGCGCCGCAAGGAAGCCCGCCCCGCCGAGATCATGGCGGCCGGCCTCGACATATTCGCGGAGCGCGGCTTCGCCGCGACGCGGCTCGAGGACGTGGCCGAGCGCGCAGGTGTGAGCAAGGCGACGATCTACCTCTACTTCGAGAGCAAGGCCGATCTCTTCGCTGCCATCGTCCGCGACATTGCCAGTCCCCGCTTCGAGGAGATGGAAGCCCTGCTCGACGCCTATGAGGGGCCGAGCGCCGCACTCGTCGATTTCGTGATCGAGAAATTCCGCGAGATCGCCACGCAGACGCAGCTGCCCTCGCTTGCAAAGATCATCCTCTCGGAAGCGAAGAACTTTCCCGAGATCCGCGACTTCTATCGGGATCAGGTGATCCTGCGGGGTTTTGCAAATCTCGGCCGCATCATCGAGCGCGGCATCGCCCGGGGCGAATTCCGTCCGTGCAATGTGAATACCGCCGTGCAGGAAATCATCTTCCCCATCCTTCTCAATACGATCGCGCGAAATACGTTCGGCGAACTTCCGCAATTCGATCCTGACGGTTTCTTTACCGGCCATGCGGAGTTCGTCCGGCGCGGCCTCGCAGCGGAAAGGGAGGCGTGACCATGCGCCTCCATTCCCTCCTCTCCGTCTGCCTGGCCGCGCTTTTCCTTGCTGCCTGCAACGATGCGCCGGAAAACACCTGGCAGGGCTACGCCGAAGGCGACTATGTGCGCGTCGCCGCCATCGAAGGCGGCATTGTCGAGGAAGTGGCGGTGAAGCGCGGCGACCGCGTGAAAGCGGGCGACTTCCTGTTCCGCCTCGAAAAAAGGTCGGAAGAACTCGCGCGCGATGCCGCGGAGGCCACACTCGCCGAAACGAAGGCGACGCTGCATGAAGCCGAACTCGATCTGAAACGGAAGCTCGAACTTCGCGCGACGCGCAACATCGCGCAGGCCGAGGTGGACACGGCCCGCGCGCGGCGCGACCGCGCCGGCGCCGCCATGCTCGTCGCCGCTGCCTCGCTCGACCAGGCGAAATGGCGTCTTGTCCGGCGAGAGGGCTACGCGCCATCCGACGCGCTGGTGCAGGATGTGATTTTCCGCGAAGGAGAGACGGCCGCGCCGGGACAGCCTGTGGTTACGCTTCTGCCGCCCGGCAATATCAAGATCCGCTTTTTCGTACCGGAAGCAGATCTTGCAAAGCTCGCCGAAGGCCGCACCGTGAGACTTGCCTGCTCGAATTGCGCCGATGGTCTTACCGGCACCATTCGTTTCATCTCGAAGGAAGCGGAATTCACGCCGCCCGTGATCTATAGCGACCGCTCGAAGGAAAAACTCGTCTACATGGCGGAAGCGGTGCCGGATGCTACGCCGGAGAATTTCCACCCCGGCCAGCCCGTCACGGTTTCGCTGCTTCCAACCGCTGCGGAGTAACGCACATGAACCCGGCGCTCGCCATCGATGTGCGCGGCCTTACCAAGAGCTTCGGCGGCACCAAAGTCGTCGACGGTCTCGACATGCAGGTCGCACGCGGCGAGATCTACGGCTTTCTCGGGCCGAATGGCAGCGGCAAGACGACAACCATCCGCCTGATCTGCGGTCTGCTCACGCCGGATGGCGGCGAAGGCACCTGCCTCGGCCATGACGTGCGGAGCGAGAGCGAGGCGATCAAACGCGAGACGGGTTACATGACCCAGCGCTTCAGCCTCTATGAGGATCTGTCGATCCGCGAGAACCTCGAATTCGTCGCATCCATCTACGGTATCGCAAAGCCGAAACGCGCGGTGAAGGAAACGCTCGAGAAACTGAACCTCGCCGACCGCTCGCACCAGCTTGCAGGCAATCTCTCCGGCGGCTGGAAGCAGCGCCTCGCCCTTGCCGCCGCCATCATGCACAAGCCAAAGCTCCTGCTGCTCGATGAGCCGACGGCGGGCGTCGATCCGAAGGCGCGCCGCGAATTCTGGGACGAGATTCACGACCTCGCCGCCGAG
>JAHBYK010000082.1 GCA_019635965.1 Parvibaculum sp.
AGCCCCGGCGTCGAAGTGCGGCCGATCAAGCAGATGTCGGGCGGCGCGGAGTTCAATGAAGTCTTCTTCACCAATGTTCGCGTGAAGGACAGCCAGCGTCTCGGCAATGTCGGCGACGGCTGGAAGGTTGCGCTCACCACGCTCATGAATGAGCGTCTCGCGGTTGGCGGCAGCCAGGGCAATGCCGACACGGACGATCTCATCGAGCTTGCGCGCGATGTCACGATCGCGGGCGAGCCGGCGATCCGTCATGGCGGCGTGCGCGAGCGCATTGCCGACTGGTATGTGCAGGCGCAGGGACTGAAGTTCACGAAGTTCCGCACGCTCACCGCTCTCTCGAAGGGCGAGACGCCCGGACCGGAAAGCTCGATCTCCAAGATCGTGGCCGCGAAGAAGATGCAGGATCTCGGATCCTTCGGCATGGACCTGCAGGACATGGGCGGCGTGATCCGCGACCGCAAGCTCTCGCCGGCCGACGGCGCCTATACCGAACAGTGGATCGGCGCGGCCGGTTACCGCATCGCGGGCGGCACGGACGAAATCCTCCGCAACATCGTTGCAGAGCGCGTGCTTGGTTTGCCGGGCGATGTCCGCGTGGACAAGGACCTGCCGTTCAATCAGGCACCCAAAGGAAAGTAAGACTTTCCTGCGAACGATAAGCGAAAGGCCGGATCATTCGATCCGGCCTTTTGTGTTTTCAGCTTGTGCCTTTCACGCCGCCGCATCGGCATTGGCAAAGAGCGCGAGATGGTCGCGCATCGCCTTCTGGAAGGCGGGCCGCGCCTCGCCGCGTGCGCGATAGGCGCGCAGCGTCGGGAACTGTGCAATCACATCATCCTGGCGCACATCGCGCAGCACGGTTGTCATCATCAGGTCGCCCGCCGTGAAGCGGTCTTCGAGCCACTCGCGGTCGCCGAGCCACCCGGCGAGTTGCCGCAGCCGAAGGAGCAGGAATTCCACCGCACCCGGACGGCGCAACTTCGCCCATTCTTCATCCTTGTAGAAGAGATCGATATGCGTCACGGCGGAAACGGCAGGTTCGACGGAATTCAGCGCGGCAAAAACCCAGCTCATGGTCCGCGCCCGGCCTTGCGGATCGCGCGGCATCAACACTTCCGATTTTTCGGCAATGTGAAGCAGGATCGCGCCGGACTCGAACATGGCGACCTCGCCGTCGTCATAGCAGGGCACCTGCCCGAATGGCTGCTTTCGAAGATAGGCAGGCGCGATCTTGTCATCCTGCGAAATGCACATTTCGCTGTAGGGAAGCCCGGCTTCCTCCAGTGCCCAGCGCACACGAAACTCCTTCACATGACCGCGTGCGAAATCCGGCACCCAGTCGAACGAACTGAACCTGTTCATGCTTGTTATCCCTTTTGGCTGAGGCCACGGCGATACGCGGCAACCGGCCGCTTGCCACAATAATTTGATATCAATATAATAGGTAAAGTTTGATATCAATGGGAATTTGCGGCCCGCATCATGACAAGAAAAGAGACCGACCTCGCTGAAGCAACGATCCATATCCGCGATCATTGCCTGTGCCTTCATGCGCAGCGCGCGGCCCGGGCGCTTGCCCGCCGTTTTGACGATGCGCTGCGGCCTCATGGCATCACCAGCGGACAATTCTCGCTGCTCAATGTGCTGAACCGGCGTGAGCCGGTGGCGATGGGGCCGGTCGCAAAATTTCTTGCGATGGACCGCTCAACGCTGACGGCGAACCTGAAGCCGCTGGAGCGGCAAGGTCTGGTATCCGTCGAGGTCGACCCGGACGACCGGCGCAGCCGCAAGCTCATTTTGACCGCCGAGGGCCGCAAGGTGCTGCGCGCTGCCGTGGCCGTTTGGAAGAGCGAACATGCCGCCCTCGAAAAGGAGATCGGCGGCGACCCGGATGCGCTGCGGGCGGGGCTCCGCGCCATCGCCTGATCGCCTGATCCGAATGGCGCGGCATCTGCTCTGAATGTGCTAGTCTCCGGCGAAGTAGGAATTTCGAGTGGCAGGGCTGCTTGCCTGGTTTCATTGCAAACTTGTCAGCGGGGCTGCGGCGTCTTTTGCCGCGTGGCAATAGCCGTATCCCGTGGATCGCGCCGGTCCTGCTGGCGCTCTTCGGCATCAATCATTTTATTTATCTCTATGTTTATGTGCCGCCCGTGCCGCAGGGCCTTGAGCATATCCGCGAGTCGGGCCGCCTTGTCGTGCTCACGCGCGAGGCGCCGACGACCTATTACAACGGCATCGAGGGCCTGACGGGCTTCGAATACGAGGCGATGCGGCGGCTTGCGAAGTCGCTCGATGTCGAAATCGAGTTCCGTCTTTACGACACCGAAAGGGATGTCATGCGGGCGCTCGCTGCCCGCAAGGGCCATGTCGCGGCGGCGGGTCTCGGTCTCACACCGGCGCGGGCGGACGCCTTTGCGGTTGGCGGCGAATATGAAAAGGTCCGCCAGATGGTTGCCTGCCGACGCGACCTGCCATCGCCGAAATCGCCTGCCGGTCTCAAGGGGCTCTCCGTCGCCGCGGCGGCGCATACGCCAGCGGCGGAGGCGCTTCTCGCCACGCTTGAGGGTGTGGATGATGTGATCGTCCGGATTGAAAATCAGCCGGCGGAAGAATTTCTGAACCGCATCTCGGAAGGGAATCTCGATTGCGTCGTTCTCGACTCGATTCTTCTGCGTGTGACAAATCCCTACCACCCGGAAATTGCTGAGGCATTCGCAATTTCCGGTGAAATGCCTTTCGCCTGGTTCCTCGCGCCCGGTTCGGAGGACCTGGCGGAGCCGATACGTCTCTGGCAGGCCGGCATGAAGAAATCCGGCGCCTTCGCCGCGCTTGAGCGGCGCTTCTTTGGCTTCCTGCCGCTTTTCGACTATGTCGATATCCGCGCCTTCCGCCGGGCGATCGAGGAACGCCTGCCCGATTATGAAAAGATCATTCGCCGTGCGGCGCGCGACAATGATCTTCCCTGGCAGTTGCTCGCCGCCATCGCCTATCAGGAATCGCATTGGCGGCCCGATGCAGTAAGCCCGACCGGCGTTCAGGGATTCATGATGCTGACGCAGCAGACGGCGCGCGAACTTGGCGTGGAAGACCGGCTCGACCCTCATCAGAGCATCAATGCTGCGGCGCGCTATCTTGCCGATCTGAAAAGCCGCATTCCCGTCAGCGTGGAAGAGCCTGACCGGACATGGTTTGCGCTTGCGGCCTATAATCTCGGCCTCGGCCATGTCTATGACGCGCGGGCGCTTGCCACGCGCATGGGGCGCGACCGCGATAGCTGGATGGAACTTCGGCGCGTTCTGCCGCTGCTCAATCATTCCGCGCATGCCGACGGCCTGCGTCACGGCCGGGCGCGTGGCGGCCAGGCCGTCCATTTCGTGCAGCAGGTCCGAACCTACATGCACATACTTGACGGCGGCACTAGGACATAAGCCCCTGGAAAAACTGCGACATTTCGCGCAGACCCTGCGACCGAATGACCACTCATAAATTGTGGATATAGGGTGGAAAGTAATCCGTATCGCGCCGCCGACGGGGCTCGGCGCATCGAACCGGAGAAACATCAAATGAAGATCGAACGGAAACTGGGCGCTGGCGTCGCGGTCGCTGCGGCCCTTCTGGCGGCAGCTCCCGCTCATGCGGAATTCACGGGGAAGTCTGCCGGCGATGTGATGGTGCGTGCGCGCGCCCTCTGGGCGGTACCTGACGAGAGTGCGTCGGTCACCGTTCTGGGCGGCGATGTGAATGTGTCGAATGACGTGGTGCCGGAGGTCGATTTCACCTATTTCGTGACCGACAACATCGCGCTCGAGCTGATCGCCGGCACGACGCGCCATGATGTGTCGCACACGCCGACCGGCATCGATCTGGGCAAGGTCAGCCTGCTGCCGCCGACGCTGACATTGCAGTATCACTTCATGCCCAAGGAGCGCCTCAGCCCCTATGTCGGCGCGGGCGTGAACTACACCATCTTCTACAATGAAGACGCACCGGGCGGCGCCGTGACCAGCATCGACTATGACAACAGCTTCGGCTGGGCCTTGCAGGCCGGTGTCGACTACGCCATCGCCGATCGCTGGTATGTGAACCTCGATGTGAAGAAGCTCTTCCTCTCCACCGACGTGTCGATCAATGGCGGCGCCATCAATGCCAAGGTCGATCTCGATCCCTGGCTCTTCGGTGTCGGCGTCGGCTACCGCTTCTGACAATGGCAGGGCGGGCCATGCTCCGGCCCGCCCGCCTCTCCCCACGCGGGGGCCGATTGAGCCCCGCCGCAATCTGGTGTAGCAGATAGGGCAAACACCCTAGGCAAGACGAGGCAAATCGAAGCCTCCATTTGCCGCTGTGACACAAGACGATGGCGACCGGGGAGAGTGAGAGTGAGCGAGACTGTGAGGCCGCAAGCGGGAAGCACGTTCAGCGTTGCCATTCTGGGCGCGGGTGCCGGTGGCTTGGCCATGGCAATCAGCCTGCAAAAGGCCGGTATCCCCTTCACCATCTATGAAAAGGCGTCAAGCGTCGGCGGCACCTGGCGCGACAATACCTATCCGGGCTCGGGCTGTGACGTGCCCTCCATGCTCTATTCCTATTCCTTCGAGCCGAAGCCCGACTGGAGCCGTAAATTCGCGCCGCAGCCGGAAATCGTCGCCTATTTCGAGGGCGTGGCCCGCAAGTACAACCTCCTGCCGCATATCCGCTTCAACACCGAGATCGCCGAAGCGCATTTCGATGAGACCGAAGGCCTCTGGCGCATCCGCTCGGCAGCGGGCGAGACATTCACCGTCAATGCCGTCGTCTCGGGCGTCGGCCAGTTGAACCGTCCGGCCTTCCCGAAAATTGAAGGGCTCGAAACCTTCAAGGGCGCGGCCTTCCATTCCGCGCGCTGGGATCACTCTGTCGATCTTGCCGGCAAGCGCGTCGCCGTCATCGGCAATGGCGCAAGCGCCATCCAGTTCGTGCCGGAAATCGCACCGAAAGTGGGCCACCTCACCATCTTCCAGCGAACGCCCAACTGGTGCGTGCCGAAGCCCGACCGCCCCTTCCGCGAATGGGAAAAGAAGCTTTACCGCGCCGTCCCGGCCCTGGTCCGCCTGCAACGCTGGTGGACATATCTGATGCTGGAGCGGAACTATCTCGCCTTCGTGCAGGGCAGCTTCTTCGGCAAGCTCTTCGAAAAGGCGGCGCTGAAAGAACTCGAGACCCATATCAAGGATCCGGAACTGCGCAAGAAGCTGACGCCGGATTATCCTGCGGGTTGCAAGCGCATCCTGCTCACCAATGACTGGTATCCGGCCCTTGCCCGCGACAATGTCCATGTCGAGACGAACCGCATCGCTAGGGTGACTGAGAACGCAGTCGTGACGGAAGACGGCGTTGCTCACCCGGCGGATGTCATCATCTATGCAACAGGTTTCGAGTCGACCGATTTCCTCGCGCCGATGAAGATCACAGGCCGGGGGAATGCCGATCTCAATGCCGTCTGGGCGCGTGGCGCCGAGGCACATCGCGGTGTCGCCGTGGCAGGCTTCCCCAATTTCTTCATGCTCTATGGGCCGAACACCAATCTCGGTCACAACTCCATCATCTTCATGCTCGAGTGCCAGGTGAACTACATTTCCCAGTGCATCGAGACGATGGCGAAGGAGCACCTGCGCTACCTCGATGTGAAGCCCGCCGCAATGGAAGCCTTCAATCGCGATCTGCAGCAGGACATGCAGAAGACCGTCTGGGCGGCCGGCTGCTCGAGCTGGTACAAGACGGCGGATGGCCGCGTGACGAACAACTGGTCGAGCTTCACGGCCAAATACTGGTGGGAAATGCGCCATCCCGATTTCGATGAGTTCTCCCTCGTCGGGCGTTGATGGTGGTCCCGCGCCCGGCGGCCGGATTTACTCAACGGCAGGCTGGTTTCCGGCGGATTTTTTCCGGCAGTCTCGACTCGCCTCAATTCAAGGGCGATGATCCGGCATTGCTTTTGAAAACGGTGCCGCCTTCGCGCGGCAACCAGACGAGGAGGGGAAACTCCATATGACTGCAGCGAATGACCGGGACTTCGTGCCCATGCGGAATGGCATCTTCATGGCGCCGTTCCATCCAACCGACCGCGATCCGACGGAAGCTCTTCAGCGCGACTTCGAATTGATCGAACATCTCGACCGCTTCGGTTATGAAGAAGCCTGGATCGGCGAGCATCACTCGGCCGGCTTTGAAATCATTTCGAGCCCTGAGCTGTTCATTGCGGCCGCCGCTGAACGCACCAGCCGCATCAAGCTCGGCACAGGCGTCGTTTCGCTGCCCTATCACAACCCATTGATGACGGCCAACCGCATCATCCAGCTCGATCACATGACGCGCGGCCGTGTCATGTTCGGCGTCGGCCCCGGCCTCCTGCCGTCAGACGCGATGATGCTCGGCATCGACCCGATGACGCAGCGCGACCGGATGCTCGAAGGTCTGCTCGTCATCATGCGTCTCTTCAGGGGCGAGGTCGTGACCGAAAAGACCGACTGGTACAATCTCGTCAATGCCCGTGCGCATCTCACGCCCTATTCGCATCCGCATCCCGAAATCTGCGTCGCAAGCGCGGTGAGCCCGTCGGGCGGCCGTGCGGCCGGCAAATATGGCCTCGGCATGCTCTGCGTCGCCGCGACCAATGCCGATGGCTTCGATGCGCTCTCGACCAACTGGCAGATCGCCTGCGAGATCGCCGCCGAAAACGGGCAGGTGATGGATCGCGGCAAGCTGCGTCTCGTCGGTCCGGTGCATATCGCCGAGAGCCGCGAACAGGCCCGCAAGAATGTCGAATGGGGTCTTCACAAGTGGCGCGAATATTTTGCCAATCTAAATCCGCTTGCGCCGCCGCTGCCGGAAGGCATGGATCCCGTCGATGCGATGATCGCAAGCGGCCAGGCCGTGATCGGT
>JAHBYK010000083.1 GCA_019635965.1 Parvibaculum sp.
GTGCCGCTATATCGTGGAAGACCTGCTGCCGCGCTTCGGCGTGACCTCGACGCTGATCGACGGGCGCGATCTCGATGCGTGGAAGAAGGCGGTGCAGCCGAACACCAGGGTGTTCTTCCTCGAAACGCCGTCGAACCCGACGCTCGAGATCATCGACATCAAGGGCGTGGCCGACATCGCCCATGCCGCCGGCGCGAAGCTCTTCGTCGATAACGTCTTCGCAACGCCCGTGCTCCAGCGCCCGCTCGAACTCGGCGCCGATGTCGTCATCTATTCGGCGACCAAGCATATCGACGGTCAGGGCCGCTGCCTCGGCGGCATCGTGCTCGCGGACCAGTCCTTCATCACCGATCATCTGGCGAATTTCATGCGCCAGACCGGCCCGAGCCTCAGCCCCTTCAATGCCTGGGTGATGCTGAAAAGCCTCGAGACACTAGACCTGCGCGTGCGCGAACATGCGCGCGGCGCGGAAGCCGTCGCCCGTTTCCTCGAAGGCCACCAGGGCATCGGACGCGTCTTCTATCCGGGCCTGCCGAGCCATCCGCAGCATGATCTCGCCATGAGCCAGATGTCGGCCGGCGGCAATATCGTCGCCTTCGAGGTGAAGGGCGGCAAGGAAGGCGCCTTCCGTTTCGCCAATGCGCTTCAGGTCGTGAAGATTTCCAATAATCTCGGCGACTCGAAAAGCCTCATCACGCATCCCGCCACCACCACCCATCAGCGGCTCACACAGGAAGCCCGCGAGGAACTCGGCATCAACGAGGGTCTGCTGCGGCTTTCCGTCGGCCTCGAGGATGCAGCCGATCTCATCGAGGACATGGAACGGGCGCTGTCAGCAAAGGGTTAACCAAACCCGCAGGAGGCCGTGCCCGTTAAGGGGAAGTTAGCCGCTCGCCCATATGGTGCGATTGTGGCGGGGAAAGGGGCGTCGCGGCACTTGCCGTCGCGTCCCTTGCGGCACATAGTTTCCCCGCCGGATCGAAGCCAGAACGGCTCCGGTCCCGCATTCAAGACGCTTCGTGCAAGGACCGCCCGATGTATCGCGCCATGACCCGCTCCATAAATATTCTCGTCGAGCCGACTTATCTTGAGGATCAGTCGGAGCCCGATCAGGATTATTATGTCTGGGCCTATCACGTCACGATCGAGAATTGCGGTCAGGAGACGGTGCGCCTTCGCTCGCGCTACTGGAAGATAACGGATGCCGCCGGCTGCGTGCATGAAGTGCGCGGCCCCGGCGTCGTCGGCGAGCAGCCGCTGCTCCATCCCGGCGAGAAATTCGAATATACGAGCGGTACGCCGCTCGGCGCCCCCTCCGGCATCATGTTCGGCAATTACGAGATGGAGACGGAGCGCGGCGAGAAATTCGAGGTCGACATCCCCGCCTTCTCGCTCGACAGCCCTCACGCCAAGCGGATGCTGCACTAGCGGCAAGCGCGCTCGCTTCCGCGCGCCGGGCGCACTAGGATGGGCACCGCCCCATCCCAGCCTGCCGGAAGCCCCCGTCCCATGCCCGCGCCGCAACGCCTCACCTCCCGCGACCTGATCGAGAAGCTCATCGCCTTCGACACGACGAGCCATCTCTCCAATCTCGCGCTCATCGAGTTTGTCGAGGATTATCTCGCAAGCCACGGCGTCGCGTCGCGCCGCGTGATGAACGAAGATGGCACCAAGGCCAATCTCTTTGCGACGATCGGCGATGCGGCGCAGCCGGGCGGCATCGTGCTGTCGGGCCATACCGATGTCGTGCCCGTCGAGGGGCAGGACTGGTCGGGCGATCCCTTCCGCGTCGAGGAGCGCGGCGGCCGGCTTTACGGGCGCGGCACGTCCGACATGAAGAGCTTTATTGCCGTGGCGCTCGCGCATCTGCCGGATTTTCTCGCGGGCGGGCCGAAAATTCCGGTCCATCTCGCGTTGTCCTATGACGAGGAAGTGGGCTGCCTCGGTGTGCGCCCCATGATCGACAGCATTATCCGTACCCTGCCGAAGCCGCAGGTCGTGATCGTCGGCGAGCCCTCGTCGATGAAGGTCGTCAATGCGCATAAGGGCATCCAGTCCTATCACACCACGGTGACGGGCCTCGAATTTCACTCCAGCCAGACGCATCTCGGCGTCAGCGCCATTCAATATGCGGCGGAGCTCATCACCTTCCTGATGCAGCTTGCCGCCGAGATGCGCGAGCGCGGCGATCCCTCGGGCCGCTTCAGCCCGCCCTACACGACCATCAATATCGGCACGATCCGCGGCGGCACGGCGCTCAACATCATTCCGAAAACCTGCTCCTTCCTCTGGGAATACAGGATGCTGCCCGGCGCGGATCCGGAGGAGATCATCGCGCGCTTCAACGCCCATGCGGAAAGTGTGGTCCTGCCGAAGATGCGCGACGTCTTTCCCGGCGCAAGAATCGAGACGAAAATGCGGGCACAGTCGCCCGGCCTTGCCGCGCTCGACGGCGATCCCGGCGAAACCCTCGTCATGAGGCTTGCGCAATGCAATGCGGCGGAAGCCGTGTCCTACAACACGGAAGCAGGGCTCTTTCAGCTTGCCGACATTCCCACCGTCGTCTGCGGGCCGGGCGACATCGCCCAGGCGCACAAGCCCGACGAATTCATCGACATCGCTCAGGTGAAGGAATGCGAGGCTTTCATGCGCCGCCTCGCCGCCTATGTCTCAGGCGCGCCGCTCTAGCTCCGGTGCACCGCGCATGTTGCGGCTTGCATAGAGCGAGCGCATGAAGGAGAGGATTTCCGGCGCCTGCTTGCGCAGCAATTCGACATTCGGGTTCTTGGTCAGGTCGCCCGCATCGACCGGCATGATGTCGCCGCCCGGATCGCCGTGAAACACCTTCTCGAAGCCCATGGTCCAGTCGGGGAAGCTGCGTTCGTCGCGGGTGCGCTCCAGCACGCGCAGCAGCGCGCTGTGGCGCGCATCCTTCGCAATGCGGCGATAGGCTTCCTCTACCTTGTCCTTCTCGCCCTCCAGCACCTGAAAGAAGGTGCCGTCGACCAGCAGCAACATGCCGGACAGCCCGTCACGCCGGTTGTTCGCCGTCGAGGCGCGCAGAATGTCATGCACCTCGGCATCGGGCATGCCGGGTCTTGCGGCGCTCATATAGGCAAGCTGGTAGATCATGGCGGCGGACAATTCCTGCAATTTCACCCCACAGGATATTGTCCGCCGGGTTTAAGGCCGGTTAACGTTTTGAGGCCGGCCCGCCCTCAGCGCAGGGCGGCGCTCATGCTGCGGCGGATTTCGGCGGTCAGCGCCGCATCGAATTCGCGGGCAAGCTGCTGCATCAGCAGGCCATAGGCGGCATCGCGCTCGTTCAGGCTCGCGCTTTCAAGCACCGTCCGGTTCGCGCTCGCCTCCACATTGACCGACCATTGGGCGAGTTCGCCGGGGCGCTCGCCCGGCCGGTTCACATCGAGCCGGGCCTTGAGACGAGCCGTCAGCTGAACGTCGCGCTGATCGCCGAACACGGCGGTCAGACCGCCCTTCTTCGGCAGATCCTCGGAAATCACGCTGCCTTCGAGCACGGTCAGCACGGCCGTGCCGCGCGGGCCGACGCCGACGATCCGCGAAGCCGCCCAGGCGCGGGCCGTGCTGACAGGCGTCACGCTGTAGAGATGTTCGACATTGGGCGCGCGGCCGGGCGCCTGATACCGGCTTTCCACCGAAATGGAGGCAATGTCGAGGCGAAGCGGCGCCTGCGCCTCGAAGCTCACCGGCTTCGGCCCGGCGGGCGCCGAGGGCTCCGTCGTACAGGCCGAGGTCAGCAGCAATGCGGCAAGGGCGGCTGCGGCAATGCGAAGGGTGGCAAGGTTCGGTCCGGCAATGCGCTTCACGTCAATCCCTCTCAGTTCAGCCCGTCCTTCAGTTCGGCGGGTTCGAAGACATAGACCTCGCTGCAGAATTCGCAGGTCGCGGTGATGACACCATCCTGCACCATTTCGTCGATTTCATGACCGCCGAAGGAGCGCAGCACCGAGGTCATCCTGTCGCGCGAGCAGCGGCAGGAAAATTCGACCGGCGAAGGGTCATAGGCGCGCACGCCGTCCTCGTGGAACAGCCGGTAGAGCAGCCGGTTCGGCTCGAGCGCCGGATCGAGCAATTCGTGATCTTCCACCGTATCGAGCAGGATCGAGGCGCGGCTCCAGTTTTCCTCTTCCTCGGTATAGGGACTTTCGTCCTCCGCCTCGCGGTATCCGGTCAGGCCGCCATCGCGCGCGATGTGCTGGATCATGATCGCGCCAGCCCGCCAGTTCTTTTCCGTGCCGCCTGCCTCGCGGTGATAATAGGGTCCGGCGGCGAGGCGGATGCGCGTCGCCACCTGTTCGGAGCTTGCGAAATATTCGTGTGCGCTGTGGCTCAGCCCTTCCGGGTGCAGCGAGACGATGCCCTGATAGCGTTCCATGTCCGCGCCCTGGTCGATCGTCAGCGCGAGATAGCCCTCGCCCAGAAGATCGGCGGGCGCGGTCCGGCCGCTCTCCAGCGCCTCGGCAAGACGCGCCTCATCGACCTGCGCATAGCCGCGAATACTGCCCGGCGTCTGGAAATCGGCGACCAGCATGCCGACCGGCCCCTTGCCCTGCGTCTGCAATATGAAACGCCCGTCGAATTTCAGCGCCGAGCCGATCATGACGGTCAGCGCCAGCGCCTCGCCAAGCAGCCGCGACACGGGTTCGGGATAGGCATGAGCCTTCAGCACGCGATCGACCAGCGGGCCGAGACGCACGATGCGGCCGCGAATACCGAGCCCCTCGATCTGGAAGGGCTGCACGAGGTCGTCGAGGACAATCGCCACGTCACCGCTCACCGGAAGCACCAGGCCAGTACGCCCTTTTGCGCATGAAGCCGGTTTTCCGCCTCGTCGAAAACGACCGAGGCCGGACCGTCGATCACGTCCTCCGTCATTTCCTCGCCGCGATGGGCGGGCAGGCAATGCATGAAGATCGCGTCGCGGGCGGCGGCCGCCATCAGGCGCGCATTCACCTGATAGGGCGCGAGCAGATTGTGGCGATGTGCCGCTTCCGCCTCGCTATAGCCCATCGAGACCCAGGTGTCGGTGTTGATGCAGTCGGCACCATCCACCGCTTCATAGGGATCGGTGGTGAGAGAGACTTTCGCGCCCTTCGCCTTCGCCCAGCCAAGCGCCTCCTCAGAGGGCGCAAGCTCGGGCGGACAGGCGATGCGCAGCTCGAATTCGAGCTGCGTCGCGGCGTGGATCCACGAGGTGGCGACATTGTTGCCATCGCCCACCCAGGCGATGCGGCGGCCCTTGATCGGCCCCTTGTGCTCCTCGAAGGTCATGACATCCGCCATGATCTGGCAGGGATGCGAGCGATCCGTCAGCCCGTTGATGACGGGCACGGTCGCATATTCCGCAAGTTCGAGCAGCTTCGCATGGTCGGTCGTGCGGATCATGATCGCATCGACATAGCGCGAGAGAACGCGCGCCGTATCGGCAATGGTTTCGCCGCGTCCGAGCTGCGTGTCGCCGCCATTGAGAAGCAGCGTCTCGCCGCCAAGCTGGCGCATCGCAACGTCGAAGGAAACCCGCGTCCGCGTCGACGGCTTTTCGAACAGCATGGCGAGCAGCCGCCCCTTGAGCGGCTTGTCGGAATCGGGTTCGGCCTGGCCAAGCCCGGCACGCGCCTTCTTGCGTTCGGCCGAGTTGTCGAGAATGGCGCGGATGTCGGAGGGCGCCACACCGTCGAGATCGAGAAAATGTCTCTTGGCAGCCACGGCTCTCATGACGTCGCTCCCGCGGCCTTCTGACCGGCGTCGAGCGCGGCGTCGAGCTTGCCGCAGGCGGCCATCAGCTTTTCCATCGCCTCGTCGAGATGCGCTTCCTCGATATTGAGCGGCGGCAGCAGCCGCACCACATTGTCGCCCGCGCCGACGGCAAGCATCTTTTCCTCGCGCAGCGCCGCCACGAGATCGGTATTCGTCACCCGGCATTTGAGGCCGAGCATCAGCCCTTCGCCGCGCACGCCTTCCACGATGCGCGGATAGCGGTCGGCGAGCATCGCCAGTTTCTGGCGGAGCTTGAGACCGAGCATCTGCACATGCGGCAGGAATTTCTCGTCGAGCGCGAGATCGAGCACGGCATTGGCCACCGCCATCGCCAGCGGATTGCCGCCGAAGGTCGAGCCATGCGTACCGGCCGTCATGCCGCGCGCGGCATCTTCCGTCGCAAGGCAGGCGCCGACGGGGAAGCCGCCGCCCAGCGCCTTCGCCACCGCCATGATGTCGGGCGTGATGCCGGCGAGTTCATGCGCGAAGAGCTTGCCCGTGCGGCCGACGCCGGTCTGCACCTCGTCGAGCACGAGAAGGATCTTCTTCTCGTCGCAAAGCGCGCGGATGCGCCGGAGATCCTCGTTCGGGATCACGCGGATGCCGCCTTCGCCCTGAATGGGCTCGATCAGGATGCCGGCCGTTGCCGGGCCGATTGCGGCTTCGAGCGCCTTGAGGTCGCCGAAGGGCACCTGCGGGAAGCCCGGCATGGCGGGGCCGAAGCCCTCGAGATATTTCTTCTGCCCGCCCGCGGCGATGGTTGCGAGCGTCCGGCCGTGGAAGGCGCCTTCCATGGTGATGAGTTCGTAGCGTTCGGGCGCGCCGCCCGCGGCATGATATTTCCGCGCCATCTTGATCGCGCATTCGAGGGCTTCCGCGCCCGAATTGGTGAAGAAGACCGTGTCCGCGAAGGTCACGTCGACGAGACGCTGCGCGAGCCTTTCCTGGCCGGGAATGCGGTAGATGTTCGAGGTGTGCCAGACCTTGCCCGCCTGCTCGGTCAGGGCGGCGATCAGATGCGGATGGGCGTGGCCGACGACATTGACCGCGATGCCCGCCCCGAAA
>JAHBYK010000084.1 GCA_019635965.1 Parvibaculum sp.
TGTGGTCGCTGCCGGGGTTTTCGATGCCAAGGCTGTACGCCCCTCTCAAAGTTTGGATTTGATCGCCTCGAGCGCGAGGTCGTAACCGATCGTGCCGAGGCCGCAAATGACGCCCGTGGCGACGGGCGAGATCATGGAATGATGCCGGAAGCTCTCGCGCTTGTAGACATTCGAGATATGAACCTCGATGACCGGAATATCGAGTGTGGCGAGCGCGTCGTGAATGGCGATCGAGGTATGCGAATAGGCGCCCGCATTGATGATGACGCCGCAGCCCATCGTCCGCGCTTCCTGGATCCAGTCGATGAGTTCGCCCTCATGGTTCGACTGGTGACAGATGACGCTGAGGCCAAGTGATTTCGCCCGCGCCGCCACCTGCTTTTCGATCGCGGCGAGCGTCGTCGAGCCATAGATATGCGGTTCGCGCTGCCCGAGAAGGTTGAGGTTCGGCCCGTTCAGCACATAGACCGGCTTGGTCGTGGCTTTCGCCTTTGCGGCCGGCTTCGCCTTTGCCTTGGGAGCAACCGCCTTGGAGCTGGGTCTGGCCATCGGGTCGAGGCTTTCTGGGCGTATGCCGGAGGCCGGCGCTGGAGTTATGGAGGGGAACCTATCGGGCCGCAAAAGGGCGAAAATAAGGTGCCCCGGCCCGCGCTTCGCCCCCGAATCGTGGGCTTCTTTATACGCAATGGCGGGGAGCAGGAAAAGCCTTGGAAAGACAGGGGCTTGAGCGGGTGACGTAACGGCAGGAAAGAGGAACGCCAAGGGGCCGCCCGCCTTGAACTCCGGGCCCCCCGCCGCCATTATCCGCGCCAACGGAAAGGCACGGGCAAGGCATGAAACTGACGGTGAACGGCGAGGCGCGTGAGGTGGCAGGCCCCATGACGGTGCTCGGCCTTGTCGAGAGCTTCGGCCTTGCCCCGCAAAAGATCGCGGTGGAGCGGAACCTCGAAATCGTGCCGCGCTCGGCCTATGGCGAGGTCGCGCTCCGCGACGGCGACCGCATCGAGATCGTGAATTTTGTCGGCGGCGGCTGAGGCGGCCCCAGAGGAGTATGCAGTGACGGAAGCGGCGAAAAGCATCGAGGCGGACGAGGACACATTCGAGGTCGCGGGGCGGAAGCTCAAATCGCGGCTCATCGTCGGCACGGGCAAATATAAAAGCCTCGCCGAGAACGCCGCCGCCGTGGAAGCGGCCGGCGCGGAAATCGTTACCGTCGCTGTGCGCCGCGTCAATGTGACGAACCCGAACGAGCCCATGCTGGTCGACTATATCGACCCGAAAAAGATCATCTATCTGCCGAACACGGCCGGCTGCTACACGGCGGAAGACGCGGTGCGCACGCTCCGCCTCGCGCGGGAAGCGGGCGGCTGGAACCTCGTGAAACTCGAGGTGCTGGGCGATCAGAAGACGCTCTATCCCGACATGGTGGAAACGCTGCGCGCGGCAGACGCGCTGCTGAAGGATGGCTTCGAAGTGATGGTCTATTGCAGCGACGACCCGATCATGGCGAAGAAACTGGAAGACATGGGCTGCTGCGCGATCATGCCGCTTGCAGCCCCCATCGGTTCCGGCCTCGGCATCCAGAACCCGGTGAACATCCGCCTCATCATCGAACAGGCGAAAGTGCCGGTGCTGGTGGACGCCGGCGTCGGCACGGCATCGGACGCCGCCATCGCCATGGAACTCGGCTGCGACGGCGTGCTGATGAACACGGCTATCGCCGAGGCAAAGGACCCGATCCGCATGGCTCGCGCAATGAAACTCGCCGTGGAAGCCGGACGCCTCGCCTATCTCGCAGGTCGTATGCCGAAGAAGATGTATGCGGACCCGTCGTCGCCGCTGGCGGGGCTGATTTGAGTTCACGGCAAAATGCCATCGCCGCCAGGCTTGGACCGGACGGCCCATTCTCCTTACGAAACCTCCCCGCCCGGACTGACCAGCACCTTCCCGTGCCTTCCGCCCGTCTGTGCGCGGATGAGGGCCTCGCGGATATCTTCGATCGGATAAACGCTGTCGACCGGCGCGTGGATCGTGCCGTCCGCGATGCTTTGGGCAAGTTCGGCATAGATCGCGCGGATTTTTTCGGGGGACCGGCGCCCCAAAAATCGTCCCAGCATGAAGCCGGTGAAGGTGACGCCCCTGAAGACGATTTCGCCGATGGGAATGTCGGCATTGGCGCCCGACATCGCGCCATAGGTGCAGACCGTGCCTTCTTCAGCGATGCACTGCGCCATGCGCCCCGTGGCATCGCCCGCGACGGCATCGAGCGCGAGCCGGATCGCGGCGCCGCCTGTCACCTCCTTCACGCGCTGGGGCAGGTCCGTTCCATCGGTGAGACATATATCCGCGCCGAGCGCCTTCAACTCCGCGAACACATCCTCGCGCCGCGTGACATTGACGGTGCGAAGCCCGCGCGCTTTCGCCAGCGTGATGACGAGGCGGCCGACGGCGGAGTTGGCGACATTCTGGATCACCCAGTCGCCGGGCTTGAGCTCCACAATGTCGGAGAGAAGGAGGAGGGCGGTCGGCGGGTTGATGCGGAGCATTGCCGCCTGTTTGAGATCAAGGCCCGAAGGGACTGGCACCGCATCATCCGCCTTCACGCGGCGGCGCGACGCCCAGTTCTCGCGCGCGAGATTGATGACGAGATCGCCGGGCTTCGTGTGCGTGACGCCATCGCCCACGGCCGCGACACGGCCCACACATTCCGCGCCCGGTGTCGCGGGCAGCGGCGGGCGCAGGCGATACCCGCCGCGGCAAAAGCCGATATCGGCCGGGTTGATCGGGAAAGCAATGACATCGAACACGACTTCGCCCGGCCCCGGCGCGCCCACATCCGGCACCTCGACGCAGCGCGCGACATCTTCCGGCACACCGTAGTCGAAAATGTCGATGCGTTTCATGTTCCCCCCGGAGTTGAAATGCGTCAGCCGCCGCGCGCGTTGGCGACCATCTGCTCGAGGCGGTCTTCGTCCGCCATGCCGGGGAACACCGCACCACCGGCTACGAAGGCGGGCGTACCGTCGATGCCGAGGGCCTGCGCCAGGGCGTAATTCCGGCTCACCTGATCGGCAAAGGCCGGATCTTCCATGTCCTTCCGCATCTTTGCCACGTCGAGCCCGGCCTTTTTGGCGATCGCGTCGATGGCCGCGCTGTCTAGGTCGCCTTTGTGAGTATAGAGCGCGCTGTGCATTTCCATGTAGCGGCCCTGTTTGCGTGCGGCCATGGCGGCCTTTGCCGCTTCGAGCGAGGCGGGTCCGAGGATCGGAAATTCCTTCAGCACGAGGCGGACATTCCCGTCTTTCTTCACGAAGTCCA
The DNA here is from genome assembly GCA_019635965.1 of Parvibaculum sp. GTDB lineage: Bacteria > Pseudomonadota > Alphaproteobacteria > Parvibaculales > Parvibaculaceae > Parvibaculum. The sequence continues at coordinate 3,319 of JAHBYK010000084.1, forward strand.
TCAGCGGCTGGAAGCTCCGTTTGCAATAGCCGCAGCGGTAATCGAAGAACTCGACAATGGTGACGTCGCCCTCCGGGTTTCCCGCCACATAGTCGCCGGGGTCGGAATAGAGCGCCTTCGCATGTTCGGCGAGAGCGGCCCGCGTCTGCGCGAGCTTCGCATCGTCGTGGCGCCTCTCCAGTTCCTCGAACGCCTTGACCAGAACCTCCGGGTTCTCGACCAGATAGTCATGGATGATGCGCTCGATCTCGGCCTTGGCCTTGTCGTCGAATTTTGCCTGTTGCGCGTGGGCTGCCATCGGCACAAGCAGGAGAAGGGTGAAAAGGGCCGTGCGAAGAAAGGCGGTCATCTGTCTCATCTTTTAAGAGAACGGGAATATGTCAGCCGCGCCGCTCCGGGTCGGGCTGCATGGCGATGTCTTGCGCGCGCAACCATTCGGGACTGCCCTTTGCAAGCTGGCGCATGGCGCGGTCGGCATGAGCCTTTGCCTGCTGAACCCGCCCAAGAGAATCGTAATATTGCGCGGTGGAAAGCTCCGCCATGCCGATATTGTTCATCTGCCCATAGGCGATGGAGAGCTGATAATAGGCATAGGGCTGATCGCCATCCTTGGCGGCGGTCATCAAATGTTGGATCGCCTTTTCTGTCGACGGCGTGTCACCGCGCGCGGCAAGCGCCCGGCCAAGCCCGAGATGAAGCTGGTTGTCCTGCGGTTTCAGACGCACGGCTTCATTATAGGACGTGATGGCATCGTCAACCTTGCCGCTCTCGAAATAGATCTGGCCCTGGACTTCCCAGATATAGGGATTTTCCGCTTCCTGCTTGAGCAGCGGCGCAAGCTCCGACAGGGCGCGATCAAGCTGGCCCGTCCGGTGATAGGCGACGGAGCGGGCATAATGCGCATAGGGGCTCGTATCCGAGGCAGGAAAGCGGCGGAAGACGACATTCGGATCATCGAGAAAGCCGTAAATCTTTGCCTGCACCATCTTGAAGCGGTGAACGCGCTCGGGCGGATCGGGCTTGTCGAAATAGGGCGACTGGCGGACGCGTTCTTCAAGTGCGGCGAAGCGGGCGCCGGACATCGGGTGCGAGCGGGCATAGGGATCCTGCCGGTTCGCGGAGAGAAGCTCCTGGTCGCGCATGGTGGCGAAGAGGTCGAGCATCCCCTTGCCGGAAAGTCCGGCGCGCTGAAGGAATGTGGCACCAGCCTGGTCGGCGCTTGCTTCCTGTTCGCGCGTGAAGGCGAGCAGGCTGCGCGTCGCAAGATGCTGGCTGCCCATGATGAGCGCCATGCCGGCATCGCCTGCGCCCGCGGCGATGGCGCCGACGCCGAGGATCATGGAGGCCATGACCGGCATCGACAGATTTTCGAATTCCTCGCGCCGCTTCACGAGATGGCCGCCCGACATGTGGCCAATTTCGTGGGCGATCACGCCCATCAGCTCGCCCGGCGAATTTACCGTCGTGATGAGGCCTGTATGAAAGAACATCTGCTGGCCGCCGGCGACGAATGCATTGAGATTGCGGTCGTTGACGAGGTGGATTTTCACGGCTGCCGGGTCGATGCCGGCCGCGCGCAGCAGAGGCTCCGAATATTCGCGCAGCATCGCTTCCGTTTCGGCGTCGCTGACGATCTTGATGCCTTGCGCTTGCGCGGCGCCGGGCACAAGAGGCAAAAGCGCGACCGCAGATGCGAGCATCGCGCCGAACAGGCCCGCCGAAAACTTCTTACCCGACTTCGAAAAAAACATCGCTGCTGAACCCGCTTTCGAGGCGTCTTGCCCCGCTTCCGCGTTATTTGCCGTTTCCCGTGCCGCTTTGACCACTCCGCCTGATCGCAACCGAACGGTAGGGGCGGTGCATACCAGCGTCAATTGCGCCCATCCTTCCGCCTCATGGGCAGAAACGGCCGAACTGGCCAATTCCGGCGCTCCCAACCGAGATTCAGTATCCAACGGCTGAACGCCTGATTGCCATTAAAATGAGCGATTGTGGTTAAACTTTGGAGCCGCTGGCACCCGGCCCCGCAGCACGGCCCCTCGCTCGCCGGACATTCGGCCGGAATGAAAAAAGGCCCGGCATTGAACCGGGCCTTTTGTGAACGTCCCTGATTGAAGGGGTCAGCGGCGCTGCCACCAGCCGCGCTTTGCGGGAGCCTTGGGCTCATCGGCTTCCGGCTTCGTTTCGCCGGCTACCGGCGAAGCAATTTCGGCTGCTGCCAATTCCATGTCGGGAGCGGCGCTGGATACTTCTTCCTCAGCCTCATCCCCGGCAGCTTCGGGCAGATCGGGGCTTTCGCTCTCCTCGTCGCCCATTGCCTCGGCAGCGTCCTCGGTGCTTTCCGTGTAAGCCCCTTCCTGGGCAGCTTCCGCATCCCAGGTTTCCTCGTCATCCTCCGTCTCGCCCTCGCCGTTCCGCGAATAGGACAGCAATATGGGGGCGTCGGCGGCAGCAAGCACGTCTGAGGACTCGAACTCTTCTTCGGCTTCATCACTCAGAATCGTGTCGTCATCCACATTGGCTATGGCGCCTTCAATCGGGTTGCCATTCGCATCCATGTCCTGACGGCGGCGATTGCGCCGCCCGCCACGGCGGCCACGGCGGCGGCGCTTGCGCGGCTGTCCATCGGCGTCGAGCTGCTCTCCATCGCCATGTGACGGGGCAGGTGCTTCGCCGTCGGCGGCTTCCTGCGCCTCATGTTCGTCATCGTCGTCGTGACCTTCGGCGTGTTCGTGGGCCTCGCCGTCGCCGCGGGCTTCCACTTCGCCATTGCGCTTGCCGCCCCGGCGGCGGCGCCGGCGGCGCCGGCGCTGCCCGTCGCCGCGTTCGTCGCCTTTTTCATCGGAAGAACTGCGAGCCGAGGATTCGGATTCCTCCTCTTCCTCGTCGTCGGTCTCCTCTTCGGCCTCGGCTGCCGCCGGCTCTTCCTCTTCGGCATAGCCGCTTTCGGCATTGATCGCGCCCTGCGCCGGACGTGTCCGCGTCAGCGCCCTCGCTTCGGCCGGCTCGATCTTGTGATCCGAGCCCGCAAGCGTCGCATCGGCTTCGACATAGACGGAAACGCCATAGCGTTCCTCGACATCAAGCAGGTTCGCCCGCTTCTGGTTGAGAATATAGATCGCAACTTCGGCCGGAACCTTGACCGTGAAGGCGGCGGCGCGTCCCTTGACGGCTTCGGCCTCGACGCTGCGCAGCACATGAAGCGCCATCGACTCGACGGACCGGACGAGGCCTGTGCCCGAACAATGCGGACATATGACGGTCGAGCCTTCGAGCACGCCGGAGCGCATGCGCTGACGCGACATTTCGAGCAGACCGAAATGGCTGATGCGGCCCACCTGGATGCGGGCACGGTCATACTTCAGACATTCCTTGAGCTTGCGCTCCACTGCACGATTGTTGCGGTTCTCGTCCATGTCGATGAAGTCGATCACGATGAGACCGGCAAGGTCGCGCAAACGCATCTGCCGCGCGATTTCC
>JAHBYK010000085.1 GCA_019635965.1 Parvibaculum sp.
TCCCTCCCTGAAAATCGGCAGCATGATGACCCGCCCGGACGCCTTCCCGCGCGGCGACTGTCATTGGAATGTCACGAAACTGTCACGCGGCTGCGGGGGGCAACAGGCCCAAAAAACTTGTCCCCGCTTTTGGGGCGCCCACGGAAACGGAATCAGCGCGCCGTGAAATCCGGCACCCGGCGCGAGCTCAGCGCGCCGCAAAATCCGACATGGGCGTGAGCAGGATGCGGCCAAGCTCGGCACCGCTCTTCGGATCGGCCAGGATCACCATCTCGGCATCGCCGCCCGTGACGTGAATGGCGACACGGCCCTCGCCCAGCGTGACGGAACGAACGCTCTGGCCGGGCGCGATGCCGATCCGCGACATGCCGAAATAGCCGGCGGGCAGCGACGCGCGCGGCGCCCCGCTCTCCGCCCCGCCGCCCGACAGGCGCCAGACGAAAGCGGCAATCACCACCATGAAGGTGAGCACGAGAAAGCCCGACATCATGCCCATGAGAAGTTTGAGGCGGCGCAGCTTCGCCTCGTCGAGCGGCTGGCCCGGCTCAAGCGCCTCGCGCGACGGCGAAGCTTCCGGTGATATAGTCTCGCCCATGATGTCCGCCGCCCTGCCCGCCAATGATGAAACGCGCCACGCCCTCACCGTCTCGAACGATGAAAGCGGCATGCGCCTCGACAAGTATCTCACGGATGCGCTCGCCCGCAAGTTCGAGGCGGAGAAAAGCGCGCAAGCCGCACCTTCGCGCGCGCGCGTGAAGCAGCTGATCGAGGAAGGCCGCGTCGGGATCGAGGGCACGAGGCCACGCCCGCTCACCGATGCCTCCTACCGCGTGAAGGAAGGTGAGCGGCTGACGCTCGCCCTGCCCGCCCCCGCGCCCGCAAGGCCCGAGGGACAGGCGATCCCGCTCGATGTCGTCTATGAGGATGCGGACCTCATCGTGGTGATGAAACCGGCGGGCCTCGTCGTGCATCCCGCGCCCGGCAATCCCGACATGACGCTGGTGAACGCGCTGATCGCCCATTGCGGCGAAACGCTGTCCGGCATCGGCGGCGAAAGACGGCCCGGCATCGTCCACCGGCTCGACAAGGAAACGAGCGGATTGATGGTGGTGGCGAAAACGGATCGCGCGCATCGCGGCCTCGCCGGACAATTCGCCGCACATGGCCGCGACGGAAGGCTGACGCGCGCCTACAAGGCGCTGGTCTGGGGCGTGCCCTCGCCGAAGCGCGGCACGGTGGACGCGAATATCGCGCGCTCAAGCCACAACCGCATGAAGATGGCGGCGCTGAAACCGCGCGCGCGGCGGCACGAAGAGGATGACGAGGACGAGAACACCGCCGGCCGCCGCGCCATCACGCATTACGAGGTGGAGCAGGAATTCGCGGGCGGCCTCGTCTCGCTTGTCGAATGCCGGCTCGAAACCGGCCGCACGCACCAGATCCGCGTTCACATGACGCATATCGGCCACCCGGTGCTGGGCGACCCCGCCTATGGCACCGGCATGAAAACCCGCGCCGCGAAACTGCCGGATGGCGCCCGCGCCGCGCTTGCCCGCCTCGGCAGGCAGGCGCTCCACGCCTGGCACCTCGGCTTCGAACACCCGGTGACGGGCGAACACCTCAGCTTCGATGCTCCGTTGCCGGAGGATATGGCGGAGCTGGTGAGGGAGCTGGAGGAGAGCTAGTCACAGCCGGACCATACGCCCGCCGCCAATGTAATAGCTCTGGAAAACTTCTTTCAGACCGGCGCAACTTCATCTTGCACACCCGAGTTCTTCGGAACAAAATAGGAACAAGTTTCGCCATGACTCAAGGGTAAAGCCCCACTACATTTAGGCTGTTTGAGGGGAAGGCCACCGATATGTTGACATCCATCGAATTGTGCGCGGGAGCCGGCGGTCAGGCGCTTGGCCTCGAAATGGCAGGCTTCGAACATGAAGCACTGGTCGAAATCGACCCCCATTGCTGCAATACCCTTCGTCATAACCGGCCAGCATGGAAAGTCTTTGAAGAAGACCTGCGGCTCTTCAAGGAAAGAGCATCAGATTTCAAAGGTGCCGACCTTGTTGCCGGCGGCCTTCCATGCCCTCCCTTTTCCGTTGCAGGCAAGCAGCTAGGCGCTGCCGACGAGCGCAATCTGTTTCCAGATGCCATCGATATAATCGATGCCATAAGGCCGCGCGCCGTAATGATTGAAAATGTACGCGGATTTCTCGATCCGGTTTTTCTTGAATACCGGGAAGGACTGCGGCGGCAACTTGGCAAACTGGGTTATGCAACAGACTGGCGCCTTCTCAATGCCTCCGGGTTTGGCGTACCCCAGCTACGGCCAAGAGTAGTGATTGCCGCGATACGGAAGGAACAGTCAGACGTATTCGTCTGGCCGTCTGAGTCATTGCACAAGCCCAAGACTGTCGGCGAAACACTGGCCGACCTTATGGCGGCGAATGGCTGGCGGGGCGCCAAGACATGGGCCGCGCGCGCAAATGAAATCGCACCAACAATCGTTGGCGGATCGAAGAAGCATGGCGGTCCCGATCTCGGCCCGACGCGTGCGAAGAAAGCCTGGGCAGCCTTGGGCGTCAATGGCATGACCATCGCCGAGCAAGCGCCCGATGCCAATTTCGCAGGTATGCCGCGTCTCACCGTTCAGATGGTCGCGCGGCTTCAGGGTTTCCCGGACGATTGGCATTTTACTGGCCGCAAGACCGCCGCCTACCGTCAGGTGGGGAATGCCTTTCCGCCTCCAGTTGCCCAAGCGGTCGCCGAGAACATTGCAATCGCCCTGCAGCGGAATAGCAGGCCGCTGCGCAGGACTGCCTAGGCAAAACTCTGGAATTCGGCTCATGCGGCGTATAGCGTCGGCGCATGAGGAATATTCCAGAAAGCATTGTCAAGGCAGGACACCCGGACTTCTCCGTTCTGGATCAGATTGCCGGCTTTGTTCTGGAGCGTACCGGCGGCAAGACCTCTCTTGAAGAAAGACTGCCCGCCCTCATCCGGGATGCGGTTGATTTCGTGCTGGACCCCATTCGCACAGGCCGCACTCGCCTTGCAGACCTGGACAATGTCGAAAAGACATTTATCGGCTTGAAGGTCGAGCACTTCATTCGGGATATGCTGGACGTTCCAAAGGGCTTGCGTGATCTGGTCATCGATGGAATGGACGTCGATGTGAAGAATACGACCCGCGACACATGGATGATTCCTCCGGAGATATATCGCAGCGAAGAGCCTTGCATCGTGGTCGCATTTGATGAGCAGGATCAGCGATGCTGGATGGGTGTGCTGCTTGCCCGCGACGCGTATCTGAACAGTCCCAATCAGGACAAGAAAAGAAGCGTCAAGAAGAGTGCATTCAAGAACATCCTTTGGCTTGTAGAGGAAGCACCTTACCCCAAGGGCCATTGGGACGGTCTCGATATGCGGCGCTTCCGGGATCTCAGAGAGATTGATGGCGGCACAAAACGGGCAGCGCAGTTCTTTCGTGAGAACATCCGCAGGCCGGTTCACCGCTCCGTCATACAGGCGCTACTCTTCGATCAGAGGGACTACATGAAGCGCCTTCGAGGAAATCAGGGCGCCAGAGATATTCTTCGCACGGAAGGAATCGCGCTGCTCTCGGGTTTCTATGACAAGGCAGCTCTTCGCGCTCTGAAGGCCCCGCATACCGGCGATGACGAAATGATTGCCATCAGTCCAAGAGACCGGGCAGAACTCGATTACCTGAAGCAGACCAAGCTGATCGACTAGCTTCATGACCGACAAGATTTCGGCGGAACGCCGCAGCGAGAACATGCGGCGCATTCGAAGCAAGGACATGAAGCCGGAAATGACGGTCCGCCGGATCGTGCACGGCATGGGATACCGCTACCGTCTGCATCGCAAGGACCTTCCCGGCAAACCCGACCTGGTCTTTTCCTCACGCCGGAAAGTGATTTTCGTCCATGGATGCTTCTGGCATCAGCACGGCGACCCGGCCTGCCTTGATGGACGGCTGCCGAAGTCCAATACCGGCTACTGGAACGCGAAGCTTCAACGCAATATGGAGCGAGATGCAAAGAACCAGCGGAAACTTGCATCTTTGGGCTGGGAAACGCTCCTTGTCTGGGAATGCGAATGCAGGGACAAGACGGCGTTGCTGCGCAAGCTCAAGGCATTCCTTGAAAATGACTAGCTGAAATCCCCCCTTTACCTGCCGCCTTGCGCTCCCCATATAAGCCCTCTGCCGGCCGGGGGGCCCTTGAGGGCCGGTCCCCGCGACAAGATGCGCCATTTGAGACGGGCGGCGTGTCATGATTCCGCCCCTCTTCCGGTATCTTATAGCCCGACATAAACCGTCGGGTATTATCCGGCGGCGGGCCTTCGGATGAGGCCCGGGACTGACGCCTGAACGGACGAATGACAGGGCTCGCGCCTCCCCTTCCCCTCGACGCCTTTGGGGAGCCCCGCGAGCCGGATTGGGGGCCCAATGGCCGATACGAAGTCGAAGATGCTCGCGCCCGCGCCGAACCCGGAAGGGTCGCTGTCGCGCTACCTGCAGGAAATCCGCAAGTTCCCCATGCTGGAGCCGCAGGAAGAATACATGCTCGCCAAGCGCTGGAAGGAGCATGAGGACACCGAGGCCGCGCACAAGCTGGTGACGAGCCATTTGCGCCTCGTGGCGAAGATCGCCATGGGCTATCGCGGCTATGGGCTGCCGATCGGCGAGGTGATCTCGGAAGGCAATGTCGGCCTGATGCAGGCCGTGAAGCGCTTCGAGCCGGAAAAGGGATTCCGGCTGGCGACCTATGCCATGTGGTGGATCCGCGCCTCGATCCAGGAATATATCCTGCGGAGCTGGTCGCTCGTGAAGATGGGCACGACCGCGGCGCAGAAGAAGCTCTTTTTCAACCTGCGCAAGGTGAAGGGCCAGATCCAGGCAATCGAGGATGGCGACCTCAACCCCGAACAGGTGAAGGAGATTTCCGAACGCCTCGGCGTGACGGAGGACGAAGTCGTCTCCATGAACCGGCGCATGGCGGGCCCCGACAATTCGCTGAATGCGCCGCTCAGGCAGGACAGCGAAAGCGGCGAGTGGCAGGACTGGCTGGTGGACGACAGGGCCGATCAGGAAGCGGCGCTCGGCGAGGAACAGGAGATGGACCTCCGCCGCGAAATGCTTGCCCGCGCCATGTCGACGCTGAACGAACGCGAAATGCACATCCTGACCGAGCGCCGCCTCAAGGACGAGCCGGCGACGCTGGAAGATCTGAGCCAGGAATACGGCATTTCCCGCGAGCGCGTGCGCCAGATCGAGGTGCGCGCCTTCGAGAAGCTGCAAAAGGCGATGAAGGCCGCCATGCGCGAACAGGCGGATGCGCGGCGCGACGCGCTGGCCGAATTCTGACGCCGGAACAAAAGACGAAATGGCAAAGGCCGTGTCGCAGGACACGGCCTTTTCCTTTGATGCAGTCGCTTTGCGCGGGCGCCGCCTATTCGGCGGCAACACCTGTGCCGATGGGGCAGGAAACGCCCGTGCCGCCGAGGCCGCAATAGCCGTTCGGATTTTTCGCCAGATATTGCTGATGATAATCCTCGGCAAAGTAGAAGGCGGGCGCGTCGAGAATTTCGGTCGTGATGGCGCTGTAGCCCTGGCTCGCAAGCGCGGCCTGATAGGCGGCTTTCGAGGCTTCCGCCGCCTTGCGCTGGCTCTCGCTCGTCACATAGATGCCGGAGCGGTATTGCGTGCCGATATCATTGCCCTGACGCATGCCCTGTGTCGGGTCGTGATTTTCCCAGAAGGTCTTGAGCAGCGTTTCGTAGGACACCTTCTTCGGATCATAGACGACGAGCACGACTTCATTGTGCCCCGTGCGGCCGGAACAGACTTCCTCGTAAGTCGGGTTCGGCGTGAAGCCCGCCGCATAGCCAACCGCCGTGACATGAACGCCCGGCACCTGCCAGAACTTCCGCTCCGCGCCCCAGAAGCAGCCGAGCCCGAAATAGGCGAGCTCCATCCCCTCGGGATAGGGCCCCTTGAGATCGGCGCCGTTCACGAAATGGCGGCTCGCGGTCGGGATCGCAAAATCGCGTCCGGGCAAGGCCTCGCCGGGCGCGGGCATTTCGGTTTTCTTGCGAAGATTGAACATGGGGGGCCTCCCTGGATTCTGGCGCTGGCCATGATGTAGGTGAGCTTAAGCCCCCCGGAAAGGCCTGTCAGCAAAGGAACGCCGCCCCGCCTTGCCCTCGGCGGAGGCTGCGGGCAAACTGCCGCAAAAGACAGGAAATCCGGGGAGAATTCGCATGGCTGAGCATGATCTCGTGATCCGCGGCGGCACGATCGTGGATGGTACGGGCGCGAAGCCCTTTACCGGCGATGTGGCGATCGACGGCGGCAGGATCAGCGCGGTGGGCCGCGTGGAGGGCAAGGGCCGGCGCGAGATCGGCGCGGCGGGCCTTCTCGTCACGCCGGGCTTTGTCGACATTCACACCCATTACGATGCGCAGGCGACCTGGGACCCCTGGCTCACCCCTTCCACGCAGCATGGCGTGACGACCGTGGTGATGGGAAATTGCGGCGTCGGCTTTGCGCCGGTGAAGCCCGAAGCGCGGAGCGAACTCATCGACCTCATGGAGGCGGTGGAGGACATTCCCGGCGCGGCGATGCATGAAGGCATCAAATGGGAATGGGAAAGCTTCCCGGAATTTCTCGACGCGCTGGACAG
>JAHBYK010000086.1 GCA_019635965.1 Parvibaculum sp.
TTGCTGAATCGCGTGAAGGACCAGGTGGAGGAGATCGCGAAGGTGGAAGCCCATCCGCGCCTCGAAGGCCGCCAGATGGTCATGGTGCTGGCGCCGAAATAAGGCCGCCACGCCGGGCGGACAGGAATGACAGGGCCCGGCGGCAGCGCCGGGCCTTTTTCATGCCGCCAGAACGCGCGCGAGCCTGTCCGGCCTGTCGGTGAGGATCGCCTCGACGCCGAGGGCCGCGAGCCGCTTCATTTCGGCTTCCTCGTCCACCGTCCAGCAGGAAACGGCAAGACCGAGGGCCCTGGCGAGCGCCGCCGTCTCGGCCGTGACATCGCCATGCCAGGCGAACCAGCCATCGGCCGGGCCGGATGCGATCGCGCGCAGCATACGCTCGGCGAATGTCGCGCCTTCCTGTCCGCGCCAGTCGAAGCCCGCCGCCCAGGGCGCGCCGGCGGCGGAAGCCTTGCGAATGAGATCGTCTTCCGAACCCGGCTTGTCGCGCTGCGCCGACGCATCTTCCGGGTCGAGCTGGAAGAAGGGCAGTGTCGTGAAGGCATTGAGAATATCGGGCGCCTGTTCCTTCGCGCGTTTGAGTGCCCGCCAGTCGAAGGAAACGAAGGTGACGGTTTCCTCAAGCCCGTGCTCGCGGGTGAGCGCCACCGCCGCATCGGCAAGCACGACGGGATCGGCGGATTGCGTGAGGTCGATGAGCGCCGTCTTCAGTTCGACATAGAGGCGGAAGCCGGGCTTCGTCTGTTCCTTCACCAAGCGGTAGACATCGGCAAGCAGCGGCACGCGCTCGCCGTCGAAGCCGGTCTGTTCGGGATAGCGCGCGGAATAACCCGCACCCGGCCGCAGCCTGCCGACATCATAGGCGCGCAGCTCGTCATAGGTGAGCGCCTTCAGAAGCGGCGTCGGCCGCGTCAGCCATGCGCCGTCCGCCCCGCGCGCAATGGCAGGCTTCAGGCTTTCATCATGATGCACGACGAGCTGGCCATCCTTCGTCAGATGGACATCGAGCTCGATACCGTCCGTACCCGCCGCAATGGCGCGGCGAAATGCCGCCATCGTGTTTTCCGGCCAGAGGCCGGCGCCGCCGCGATGGGCGATTTGCAGGGGATGCCCCATATGGTGTGTCTCCGGATTCCGGCGGAATGGCTGAAGTTATGGTGTGACGCCGCCCGGCGTGAGTTGCCCCATTATGCTACACAGACGTCCATTCGGGCGCCATCGTGCCGCCGCCAGCGTGATATTGTAATAATCCTGTCAGCATGAACTGGCATGTTCACCATTAGAAGTATAGAGTTGGCCCGATCGGAAAAATCCGGAGAACGCAGGCGGCATCTGCCCGCTCGAAAGCGTTCCTGATCCGGGATGAAGCGCCGCCATTCGAAGACGAATGTATTCGAGACAAAGGCCGGTGACGACATGACCCTATCGACGATCTTTCGGCGCCTGACGCGCAAGCCGCAGCGCAAGAAGTCCTTTTATGAGTCGCAGGACGTGATGCGTCATGCGGTGGAGTCGGTCGGCCCGATCGACATGCGGCTCATTCCCGAAACGGAGTTGCGCGCCATCGCCGAAAGCGGCAGCCCGATGCGCCGGGAAGCGGCCGAAAGGGAGCTTGCCCTGCGGGAGGCACATCGCGCCGCGCTCTCCGGCGGCTCCGCAGCCGGCTGCCCCTGAGGGCAGGCGGGCCCGGCGGGGCGAAGGCCGCCCCGCTTCACGCTCGCGGTTCCCGATTTTGCCGTCTAGACTTTCTCCCGGGAAAACGAAAACAGACATGCCCGGGGGTTCCCGAGGCGTGCGGCGACCGGGAGGCGCGATCCATGAAATTCGGAGTGTTCTACGAACTGCAATTGCCGAAACCCTGGAGGGAGGGTGACGAAGCGCGGCTTTTCCACGAGGCGCTGGAGCAGATCGTGCTGGCCGACAGGCTCGGCTTCGACCATGCCTGGGAAGTGGAACATCACTTCCTCGATGAATATTCCCATTCCTCGGCGCCGGAAGTCTTTCTCGCGGCGGCGGCCTCCGTCACGAAGAACATCCGGCTCGGCCACGGCATCCGCCAGGTGATCCCGAACTACAATCACCCTGCGCGCACGGCCGAAGGCCTCGCCACGCTCGACATCATGTCGCATGGCCGCGTCGAATTCGGTATCGGCGAAGGCGCGACGCGGCTCGAGCTCGGCGGCTTCAACATTCCGGCGAAGGAAAAGCGCGCCATGGCGATCGAGGCGGCGGAGCAGATCGCCAACATGATGGTGCTCGATCCCTATCCGGGTTTCGAGGGCAAGTATTTCTCCATGCCCTGCCGCAACGTGCTGCCGAAGCCGGTGCAGCGGCCGCATCCGCCCATGTGGATGGCCTGCACCAACCGCGACACGATCAAGGTGGCGGCGTCTCTCGGCGTCGGCGCGCTCGCCTTCTCCTTCCTCGACCCGGAGGAAGCGCATCACTGGTCGGAAATCTATTACGGCATCATCAAATCGGAAGAATGCCGCCCCATCGGCCATAGCGTGAATGCGAATATCGCCATGGTGTCGAACTTCTCGCTGCATCACGACCGTGAGGAAGCGATCCGGCGCGGCCATGAGGGTTTCGAGTTCTTTGGCTATGCGCTCAATGCGCTTGTCGCGCATGACACCGTGCCGGGCCGCACCGACATCTGGGGCGACTACATCAAGGCGCGCGGCAACCGCACGCAGGAAGTGATCGACGCGGCAAAGCGCGCCGAGGCGATCGCCACCGGCATCGGCACGCCGGACGACATGCGCGCGCATCTCAGGGCCTTCCGCAATGCGGGCGTCGATCAGGTGATCTTCATGCAGCAGGCCGGCCGCAACAAGCATGAGCATATCTGCGAGTCGCTCGAGCTTTTCGCAAGGGAAGTCATGCCCGAGTTCAAGGCGGAAGCCGCCGCGCGCGAAGCGAAGAAGCAGGCGGAGCTTGCGCCCTATATCGAGGCGGCGCTGAAACGGAAGAACTGGATGAAGCCGCTCGAGGACCACGAGATCCCCGTGGTGCAGGCATCCGTCAAGAAGGCACAGGTCAACCAGAGTTCAACGGCAGCGGAATAGGTGAACGAAATGAAGAAAGTGACGATGGCGCTCCTCGCCGTGGCGGCGGTGGCGCTGATGGCCTGCGATCAGTCCTCCGAGGACAAGGCAGCCGGCAACCAATCCGCCGATAACCAGGCCGCGGAAGAAACCGCGATCGGCGAGGAAGGGGCTGTCGAAGGCGATGCCGTCGATGTCGGCGGCGCGGCCGATGCGGCGGAAACGGCAGAAGCGGCGGAAGCAAGCTGCAAGGCGGCCGCCGATGCGCTTGCCGTCTGGGTGGGCAAGCCCTGGGCGGATGCCGAGGAGACGGTGCGCGCCGGCGAGGGCGTGGCCTCGATCCGCGTCTTCGGGCCGGGCGATGCCGTGACCATGGATTACCGCGCCGACCGGCTCAATGTGGAGCTTGGCGAAGGCGGCAATATCGTCCGCATCTTCTGCGGATAAGGCTTGTCCGGGGCGGCGGCCGGCATTAGCGTGTATCTGCAACAAGGATCGCGCTCATGCCCGGCACCGCCCCTGTCTCCACATCCGCAACGGACCTGCTCGAAGCCGAAGTCAGGGAGAATTGCGCCGCGCTGCGCGCCCGCATGGCGGCGCGCAAGCTCACCCGCCATTACGACAAGGCGCTGCGGCCCGCCGGCCTCAAGATCACGCAGTTCACGCTGCTGATCGCCGTCGCCGAAGGCAAGGTGAAGTCGCTCACCGCGCTTGCCGATCTCCTCGCGCTGGAACGCTCGAGCCTCGTTCGCAATGTGAAGCTCCTCGAGGATGAGGGCCTCATCGAAAGCGCGCCGAGCGGCGAGGGACGCTCTCTCGGCTTGCGGCTGACCAAGGCGGGCCGCCGGAAGCTCACACAGGCGCTGCCGCTCTGGCGCGAGGCGCAGGGCGGCGTGGAGGCAGCACTCGGCGCGAGCTGGCCCGGCGTCAAGAAGTCGCTCCACCAGCTGATCGCAAAGGTCTGACCGCCTTCAGCGCCGCGGCCGGTAGACCGGGAAGCAGTTGCGGATTGCCTCCGCCTTTTCGATATCGCCCGACAATGACGCGCCCGCCTTCACGGCCTCCGCCATCGAAAGCCCGTCGCGGAAGATGCGATAGAGCAGCGGCCAGTCGAGGCTGAGGCTTGCATCCGGGTTTTCGGGCGCGGCAAAGCCGATCTCGATGCGCGACTTGCGTACACGGATCGCCGCCTGCATCGGCCCGTGATCGGACACGGTCAGCGCAAGCAGCGCATCGAGACCGCGCGCCTTGCGCCGCTGGAAGGTGAGCGTCAGACCGAAAAGGAAGGAGAAGGGATTGTCGGAAGGGATGTTGTAGTCGACGACCTTCACGTCCTTGGTCTTGAGCCGCTGCGGCACGCTTTCTTCCGCATCCGAATTCTTCAGCACATAGACGGTTTCGGGCTTGGCGAGCAGCGGATCGAGGATGCGCTTGCGATATTCCACCTTGTCCTCGACATAGGGGCCGAGCACATCGGAGCCCGCCGGGCAGACGCTCAGGCAATAGGCCGCCTTGTAACCCGGCTTGAAGGAAAGGCTCTGCCACATGGAAACGCTTTCGCCGGGGCTCACGCGGGCGTCGTAATCATCGGCGTCTTCCGCCTCCACCACTTCATGCACCCAGTCCACGAAGCCGCCCATGAACTCGCGGTAATTGTGCGTGTAGCAGGCGGAGAAGTTGAAACTGCCATCCATGCCGATGGCTTCGACCGGGCAGGCGGCGACGCAAAGCTTGCAATCGAGGCAGGGCGAATAGTCGAGCGGGCTCGAATAGCTCTCGATTTCGCGGTCGATGACGATGGTGCCGAGCAGGATGAAGCTGCCGAAGCGGGGATGGATCACATTGCGGTGGAGCCCCATCTTGCCGAGGCCCGCCGCTTCCGCGATCGGCTTGTGCGAGATGACGCGCATACCGGCGGGATAGGCCTGTGCTTCCATCGGGAAGGCGGCGGCGGGGTTGACCGCGCCGATGCCCATTTCCTCGAGCCGCCGCACCGCGCGCCGCGCGACATGGTTCACATCGTCATAGGTCTGGTGGAATTCCTCGTTCGCCACCGAGCGGACCGAGGTGCGCACCGTGTCGCGGTTCATCCGGCAGACGAAACTGACCAGCGTTTTCGCGCCGGGCAGCAGCGCGGCGATCCAGGCGCGCTGGTCGGCAACGGCCGGGTCCGCCACATCGACGAAGCCGCAATCGTCGGCCCCGCAGTCGAGCATCAGCGCGCGCAGGGCGGCGGCGGAGAAGGGCGGCGCATCCTGCCGGATGGCGGACCCTTCGCGCCAGCGGGCGATGTCCGGATGTTCGCTCGTGTCCTGTCTCTCGTGATCCTGTGCCATGCGCGCCTCCTGTGCGGTGTTATAGTGTATATACACTATAAAAGGCGGCGTTCAAGAGCCCCGGACGGAAGGAAGCGCCGTCAGCGGACGGGCCTGACCGGGTCGCTGCCGTCCCAGCCGATCGCGGCCTTGCGGATATGCTCGAAGAATTTTCCCTTGCCGCCCGAAATGTCGGACATCTCGATCACGGTGCCGGGATGGGTTTCGGTATCGAAATAGACGAAGCGGCCCTGCGCGCCGCCGATCTGGCCCTCATGGCCGATCTTGTAGCCGGCGGCGATGGCGCGGTCATAGTCGGCCTGATAGGCCGTGGTCCAGTAGGACATGTGCTGCAATCCCTCGTTTCCGGCATTGAGGAAATCGAGATACATCGAGGGCGCGTCGTTGCGCTGCTGGATCAGCTCGATCTGGAGATCGCCCGTATTGCCGAGCGCGATGCTCATTTCGACGGGCGAGGGCTTGCCGCGATAGGTGAACCAGTCGCATTTCACGCGGTCGATATAGAAGAAGGGGCCGACGCCGAGGACGTCCGTCCAGTGCTTCAGCGCCGCCTCGATGTCGCGTACCACATAGCCGTTCTGGCAGACCTTACCGAAAAAACGGCTCATGGGGTTCTCCCTTCAAATGCCTGAGACGAGGAAATCGACGGCGGCGATGATGTCGTGGCGATGCGCCTCTGCGCTGGCAACGGGCGGGGCGGCAAGGAGCCGGGCAGGCAGGGCCGCCATATGATGTGTGAGGATCACATGCGGCTCGCCCGCTATCTCGATGACGGGGTTGAGGCGCGGAATCACGCCTTGGTAGAGCCGCGCGGGCGCGAGCGGCGCGACGAGCCTGGTGTTCAGATCGCTGAGAAGATTGGCCTGCAGTTCGACGACATAGGGCACGACCCCGCGCGTTCGCGGTTCGGGATTGGCGTGAATGTCGAGCGCCGCCATCAGAAGGACCGCAAATCCGCGCCGAAGATGCCATGCTCTTGCGCAAAGCCATTGGCCGCCTCGATCGCCGCCCCGTTCTCCTGCCGCCAGCGCCGTTCTTCCTCTGCGCGTAGCTGCCTCGACAGGGCGTCCTCGAGCAGCGCCGACAGGTTGAGCCGCGCCGCCTTCGCCTTCGCCAGCAGCGCCGCATCGACGGAGAGATTGACCGCTTTCTTTGCCATGCGCACAGTCTATGCGTATTTTATATGCGCATCAATCCCTTGCATGGCCGGAAACGCCGCCCGGCGCTTGACGTACAA
>JAHBYK010000087.1 GCA_019635965.1 Parvibaculum sp.
CGCGGTCTGCCACACGCTGAACCCGCGCCTCTTTGCGGAGCAGCTCGTCTACATCATCAATCACGCGGAAGACAAGATCATCTTCCTCGACCTGACCTTCGTGCCGATCCTCGAAGGCATCGCCGACAAGCTGCCCAAGGTGAAGGCCTATGTCATCATGACCGACAAGGCCCACATGCCGCAGACGAAGCTGCCGAATGCGCTCTGCTTCGAGGAAATCGTGGAAGCGGAAGACGGCAACTTCAAATGGGCGGAAGTGGACGAGAACGCCGCCTGCGGCCTCTGCTACACGTCGGGCACGACCGGCAATCCGAAGGGCGTGCTCTATTCGCACCGCTCCAACGTGATCCATTCCATGGCAGCCAACATGGGCGACGCGCTCGGCATGAAGTCGGCCGACGCGATCCTGCCGGTGGTGCCGATGTTCCATGCCAATGCCTGGGGCATCGCATTTGCCGCACCCGCGGTCGGCGCGAAGATCGTCATGCCCGGCGCGCAGATGGACGGCCAGAGCATCTATGAACTGCTCGACAAGGAAAAGGTGACGGTGACGGCGGCAGTCCCGACCGTCTGGCTGATGCTGCTCCAGTATCTCGAAAAGACCGGCGCGGAACTGCCCGCGCTCGACCGCGTGGTGATCGGCGGCTCGGCCGCGCCGCGCTCGATGATCGAGGTCTTCGAGAAGAAGTACGACGTCAAGGTGTTCCATGCCTGGGGCATGACGGAAATGTCGCCCATGGGCACGCTCGGCGCGTTGAAGGCCGGCATGGAAGACCTGCCGCTCGAAAAGCAGATCGACGTGAAGGTGAAGCAGGGCCGCGCCATCTACACGGTCGAAATGAAGATCACCGACGATGACGGCAACGAACTGCCGTCCGACGGCAAGGCCTTCGGCCACCTGATGGTGCGCGGACCGGCCATTGCCGGCGCCTATCTGAAGGGCGAGGGCGGCAACATTCTCGACAAGGATGGCTGGTTCGATACGGGCGACGTCGCCACGATCGACAGCCAAGGCTACATGCAGATCACCGACCGCGCCAAGGACGTCATCAAGTCCGGCGGCGAATGGATTTCCTCGATCGAGATCGAGAATCTCGCAGTCGGCCATCCGAAGGTTGCCGAGGCCGCCGTCATCGGCGTCGCGCATCCCAAATGGGACGAGCGCCCGCTGCTGATCGTCGTCGCCAAGGAAGGACAGGAACCTACCAAGGACGAGATCCTGCGCTATATGGACGGCAAGATCGCCAAGTGGTGGATGCCGGACGATGTGGTCTTCGTGAAGGAAATCCCGCACACGGCGACGGGCAAGATCCAGAAGCTCGCGCTGCGCGAACAGTTCAAGGACTACAAGCTGCCGACGGCGAACGCCGCCGAGTGACGGCATGATCTAAAAGGCTCCGCCGCCGCAATGGCGGCGGAGACCAACAGGGGGACAATCTCGATGAGTGAAGGCAAATCGCGCTTCGCGAGCGCCGGATTGTGGCTCGGCGTCATTGCGCTGGCCGTGCGGGTTCTTTCCATTCTCGGCAACCGGCTGGAGCTTGTGCATTTCGGCATCGCCGTGCGCGGCATGGCGCTGGCGGCGCTGATCGGCATCATTGCGGTTTTCGTGTCGGCGGCGGGCGTGATCCTGACCTTCGTGACGAAGCGCACCGGCCTTCGCACCGCCATTGCGGGTCTCGTGCTCGGCGTGCTGGTGGCTGCTCCCGTGGTGCAGTCGATCATGGTGGGTGCGAAAGTGCCCCGCATCCACGACATCACGACCGATCTCGACAATCCCCCTGCCTTCGAGGCGGCGATTGCGGCACGCGGCGAAAACTCGAATCCGCTCGACCGCGCCGCGCCCGATCTCGCGGAATTGCAGCGTCAGGCCTATCCCGATCTCGTGACACTCAAGGTGAGCGAACATCCGGGCAAGGTCTTCGAGGCGGCGCTTGCGACGGCAAAGGCGCAGGGCTGGGAAATTCTCGCCGCCGATCCGGCGCGCGGCACCATCGAGGCCGTGGCCGTGACGCGGGTGATGAACTTCAAGGACGATGTGGCGATTCGCATCACCGAAACGGCGGATGGCACGGCGGTCGATGTGCGCTCGGTGTCGCGCGTCGGCGAGAGCGATCTCGGCGCCAATGCAAACCGCATCCGCACTTACCTCTACGCGCTGAAGATGAATCTCGCAGAAGCGGGGTAGGGCGAGGCTGAAAAAAGGGTGTCGTCCCGGCGAAAGCCGGGACCATCCGGACACCGGCGCGACCGGCGGCGATCAGTACAATTTGAGGAGAGGCACATGGACCCCGGCTTTCGCCGGGGTGACTCATGTGTGGTCTATGCCAGCCGGTACTCGCCGGAAAGCGTGGGGCGGCCTTCGGTGCGCACGAGGCCGCGCGCGACGAGATGCTCCATATGTGCGAGCACGGAGCGCGCCGCCGCCGGATAGAGCTTCTTGTCCACCGCCGCATACATGACGGGCACCATGTCCTGGATTCGCGTGCGGCCGGCTGCAAGCTGCTCCATGATCTGGCGTTCGCGGTCTTCACGATGGGCGATGAAGGAACGGACAAAGGGCTTCGGGTCCGTGATCGCAGGGCCATGCGTCGGCCAGTAGATTTCATCGTCGCGCTCAAGGAGCAGATGGAGCGAGGCCATATATTGCTCCATGTTGCCGTCGGGCGGGCTGACGATGCTCGTCGACCAGCCCATGACGTGATCGCCGGTGAAGAGCGCCTTCTCTTCCAGTAGCGCAAAGCACATATGGTTCGATGTGTGGCCCGGCGTGTAGACACATTCGATCGTCCAGCCGTCGCCCTCGATGATGTCACCGTGACCGACTTCGACATCGGGCACGAAATCCATGTCGCCATCTTCCTCGACCTGCACATCGTCGCGGCCCTGCTGGCCGGAGCCATGCGGACCGAAGCCATAGGTCTCGGCGCCGGTAAGCGCCTTCAAGGGCTTCGCGGCGGGCGAGTGATCGCTATGCGTATGCGTGATGAGGATGTGGCTGACGGTCTCGCCCTCAAGCGCGCGCAAGAGCGCCTCGACATGCTCGTTGAGCAGGGGGCCGGGGTCGATCACCGCCACATCGCCATGTCCGATGATGTAGGTGCCGGTGCCCTTGTAGGTGAAGGCGGAGGGATTTTTCGCAACGACGCGCCGGATCAGCGGCGATACCTCGTCGCAATCGCCATATTCGAACTCGATCTCACGCACATAAGGAATCTGAACTGCCATGGGGCCTCCCGTTTGGGCGCAGATTGGACCCTTCGGGAGGCCGCTGCAACAGGCTGTGCGTCAGCTGGCCTTCTGGAACTGTGCAACCCGGCTGCGGGCGCCGCCCTGCGCAAGACGCGCGAGATTGTTGCGCATCCTGACCAGCATCTCGACGCATTGCATACGCTCTTCTTCCGTGAAGCCGGCATAGGCATGATCGAGGATCTCGTCGCCCGCTTCCCACATCTGGTCGAGCAGGGGCTGGGCCTTGCTTGTGAGAAAGAGCTGCTGGGCGCGGCGGTCGTTCGGATCGGGACGGCGCTCGACGACGCCGAGGCCGACCAGCTTGTCGATGAGGCGGGCAACGGTGATCGGCTGCACCTCGAGAAGATCGGCAAGGCCGACCTGATTGAGCCCCTGATGGCGCGAGAGATGGGCAAGGGCGCCCCATTGCGCCTGGGTGAGACCGCTCACGCGCTCGTTGAAGGCGACCTTCATGAAGCGGGAATTGTCGCGCAGCAGGAAGCCGGTGCTGCGTTCCGGGTTCTGATTGGTGGACATGGGAAACCGTTTCAAAACTGAAGTGTCACACACTTAATAAGTATGGCTGATTATATGGATTTGCCTTTACGCAGCGCAAGCATGATGCGCGCGCAAAAAAAGGCGCAGCGGGGGGGCCGCTGCGCCTCGATTGGCCGGTATTTCAGCCGGTCAGTAGACCGTGGCGATATAGGCGACGAAGCCCGCCGCATAGAGCGACAACACCGAGTAGCCGGCCGCGGCGAAGGCATCGCCGGCATGGAAACTGGCCGTTCCCCGCGCAAGGGCCGCGCGCAATGCGCCCGATGCCCGGTGGAAAAGGGCGGGAATATCGGCGCCGGGAGACCTCGTGGGCGCCGCGATATGGGAGGCGGGATGCTGAGCGGAAGTCATGGGGCTACCTCAAATACGACGAGTGACTGAGAGCCCGGCCTGTGTGTTTCCGCCCCTTTTTGGGGGATGCCGCCTGAAGGCGGTTCTTGTTTCGATAAGGATAAAATATGCTGCGTCGCACAAACTGACAAGATGTCAGTTCATAAATATTTTGCGACGCAGCATGAATGCCGGGGCTGGCCGGTCAGATCTGCCGTCCGGCCGCCGCCCAATAGGGCTCGCGGAGCTTTCGCTTGAAGATCTTGCCGGAATCCTCGCGCGGCAGATCGGTCTTGAACTCGACCCGCTTCGGCACCTTGTAGCCGGCGACCTTGGCCCGGAGGAAGGTTTTGACATCCGCCTCGGTGAGGTTCGCGCCCGGCTGCGGCTGGACGACGGCGCAAAGCGACTCGCCGAATTCGTCATCCGGGATGCCGAACACCGCGCAGTCGCCGACGCCCGGCATCTTGTGCAGCTCGGCCTCGATTTCGGCGGGATAGATGTTCACGCCGCCCGAGATCACCATGTCCTTGGCGCGGTCGCAGAGATAGAGAAAACCGTCCTCGTCGAGATAGCCGATGTCGCCGAGCGAGATGAGGCCCGCCTTTTCGGCGCGGCGGCGCTTCTCGTCGTCGCCATGATAGGTGAAGTCGGGGATGGTGGAGGTGCGGCAGACGACTTCGCCCGTCGCGCCGCGCGAAAGCTCATTGCCGTTCTCGTCGATCACCATGACCTTCGCGCCGTCGATCGCCTTGCCGACGGTGCCGGGATGGGCGAGATATTCCTGCGAGTTGCAGAAGACGACGGCGCCCGTTTCCGTGCCGCCGTAATATTCGTTGATGACGGGTCCCCACCATTCGATCATCGCCTGCTTGACGTGAACCGGGCAGGGAGCCGCCGCGTGAACCACGAAACGGAGCGAGGAGAGATCGTATTTCCTCTTCACCTCCTCCGGCAGTTTCAGCAGGCGCACGAACATGGTCGGTACCATGTGCAGATGCGTGACCTTGTATTTCCCGATCATCTGCAACAGCTCTTCCGGGTCGAAGCGCGGCTGAAGGATCACGTTTGCGCCAACGCGGAAGCCGAACAGGCCATAGGCATTGGGCGCGGAGTGATACATGGGCCCGGTGACGACCGTGACCATCTCCTGCGGTTCGCCGTATTCGGCGTTGAAGCCCATCACCTTGCCGATGATGCCGGCCCAGGCGGCGGCCTGTTCCGCCGTCGGCGCGGCGCGGCGAACGCCTTTCGGGTGGCCGGTCGTGCCGGAGGTATAGATCATCGAGCCGGGCGGCTCGGCGGGGCCTGCCTCGATGGGCGGGAATTGCGACAGCCATTCGCTCCAGTCCACCGTGCCGGCGGGAGCGGCGGCCGCATCCGCCGGTATTCCGTAGGCTGACATGATTTCGGGCGGCACAGGCACGACGAAAACCGGCACGCCCTTCGGGATCGCCTTTTCGATACCGCGATAGAGATCGGCATGGATGACGATGGCCTTGGCGCCGGAATTCTCGAAGATGTAGCGCGCTTCGTCCGGCGAATTGTGCCAGTTCACGGGCGTCGAATAGGCGCCGACGAGACCGGCGGCGACGGAAGCCTCGAAGAAAGGAAAGTCGTTGCGGAGATAGACCGCGACGACATCTCCCGCGCCGATGCCGAGCGACTTGAAACCGCTCGCCGCCCGCGCCGCCCGCAAACCGATCGCCGCGATTTCCTCCGCGCGCGCCCCGGACCTGATCATCGCTCCCGGCATTGTCTCCTCCCCAGGTGACGGTTGTTTTGCCGGAGAGTGTAGCAGGCGGCGCGGCGGCGGGAACGGGATTTACGCCCCCGCCTGACGCGGCGGAAAGCGGGACGGGCGGTCAGCTGTAGCGCGCCTCGCGCTTCTTGCCTTCATTGCCGGCCTTCACTTCGCCGAGCGCCCATTCGAGATCGGCGAGATAGGTCGCGGTGACGGTGTTGTGGAAGGGCGAGAGCATGAGGTGAAGGCCCTTCGGCTCGGTGGTGAGGCTCGTGAACCAGCCGCGCTCGAAAAGCTTGCCCCAGATGGCGAAGGGGTCGAGCTCGTCATGGGTGAAGGCGAGGATGCCGAGCTGCGGACGCCCGAGGACGCGGAAGCCGAGCTTCGCAACGCCCGCTTCGATCGTCTCGCGCGCATCCGTCACCTGCCTGTGCTTGGCACGGTAGCCTTCCTCGCCGAGAAAATTCATCACCGCCCAGGCCGCCGCAATGGCGCCGCCCGGCCGCGTGCCGGCGAGCGTCGGCGTGACCATGCGCCCGCCCGGCCAGTCCGCGCAATCGAAGATCATATGCGCGCGCAGTTCTTCCGAACGGAAGAGAACGGTGGAGGCGCCCTTGGCGCAGTAGCCATATTTGTGGAGGTCGGCC
>JAHBYK010000088.1 GCA_019635965.1 Parvibaculum sp.
TGCGAGCCGCGCGGGGCTGCGCCCGAACGACTACATCACCCATATCGACGGGACGCAGATTCTCGGCATGACGCTTTCCGACGCTGTCGACAAGATGCGCGGACCGGCCAATTCCAGCGTCTCGCTCACGGTCGTCCGCAAGGGCGTCGAGGAACCGTTCGAGGTGAAGCTCACCCGCGCGATCATCACCATCAAGTCCGTCCGCTTCAACCGCGAGGGCGATATCGGCTATATCCGCGTGACCTCGTTCAACGAGCAGACCTCCGACCTGCTCGACAACGCGATCAGCAGCCTGACGAAGGAAATCGGCGCATCGAAGCTGCGCGGCTTCATCATCGACCTCCGCAACAATCCGGGCGGCCTTCTCGATCAGGCGATCTCGGTCAGCGACGAATTCATGGATGGCGGCGAAATCGTCTCGACGCGCGGCCGCCACGCCGAGGACACGCAGCGCTATAACGCACGGCGCGGCGATGTGACCAAGGGCAAGCCGATCATCGTGCTTGTGAATGGCGGCTCGGCAAGCGCATCCGAGATCGTTGCCGGTGCGCTGCAGGATCATCGCCGGGCGACCATTCTCGGTACGCGCTCCTTCGGCAAGGGATCGGTCCAGACGATCATTCCGCTCGGCTCCGATGGCGCGCTGCGCCTCACCACCGCGCGCTACTACACGCCGTCCGGCCGCTCGATCCAGGCCAAGGGCATCGACCCGGACATCGTGGTCAACCAGACCGACCCCGACAAGGCGAAGAAGGCCGCGGCCATGGGCGAGAGCTCGCTGCCGGGACACCTGTCCTCCGATGATGGCGAGGAAGTGGCCGGCTCCGACAATTTCGTGCCGAAGGACAAGGCCGACGACAAGCAGCTTCTTTATGCGATCGACCTTCTGAACGGCGTCCGGCAGGACGCGGCGTTCCTTGGCGGCCGCACATCGAGCGCAATGGCGAACTGACGCGCGCCGCCGGACCAGCCGGAGACGAATGTCGAACATGGTGGCGAGAATGGCGGCGAGCGGCTCCGGCCCCGGTCAAAACGGAAACCCGGCGGACGGAAACGGCCTGCGCGGCGGCCGGATTCTCGCGGCCGCGGCGGGTGCCGTCGCACTCGTCTATGGCGGCACGCTGGCCTGGCTTCTCCTTTCCGACAACCGCCTGGCGGGAGAGCCCGTCGTGCATCTTGCGCTGGCCGCACCTGAAGTGCCGGAACCCGCCGCGTCCGCCGCAGAGCCGCCCGCCGATACCGCCGATGCGCCGGATGCGCCGGCCGATCCGAAGACGGGCGATGCCAGCACGGAAGAACTGAGCGAGGAGGAGCAGGCATTGCTCGAAGCGGCCCGCCGCCTCGATGCCGAGCCCGAACAGGATGTTTCCGGCGAAGTGCGGATCGTCGGCGCGGAGACCGTGAGTGCCGGCGGCACACAGGCCGCGCCCGCCGCCGCGATCGGCCCGCTCGTCCCTGCCCCCGATCCCGCCCTGGTGGAGACGACAGCAGACGGCCCCTTGCCGAAAATCGCCCGCGACGGCCGCAAGCCCTGGCAGGTCTATGCGAGACCGCTGCCCGCAGGCACGCAAACCAGCCGCCGCATCGCGCTCGTCGTCAGCGGCATGGGTATCAGCGAAAGCGCGACCGCCCACGCGATCGAGACGCTGCCGCCGGAAGTGACGCTCTCCTTTGCGCCCTATGGTCCGCGCCTTCAGGAATGGATCGACAAGGCGCGCGCCGCCGGCCACGAAGTGCTGCTCGAACTGCCGATGGAACCCTTCGGCTATCCGCAGAACGACCCCGGCCCGCACACGCTGCTCACCGGCGGCAACACGGCGGAGAATATTTCGCGCCTCGAATGGCTGATGAGCCGCTTCACCGGCTATGCCGGCGTGATGAACTATCAGGGCGCGCGCTTCACGGCCTCGTCCAGTGCCTTGAAGCCCGTTCTCGCCACACTCGGCGCACGCGGCCTGCTCTATGTCGACAATGGCGCCTCGGCCCGCAGCCTCGCGCCCGCACTCGCACGGGAAGCGGGCCTGCCCGCCATTCAGGCAACCCGCATCGTCGATCCGGTGCAGAACCCCGAAGTGATCGCCACCTCGCTCGATCTGCTCGCCCAGGTATCGGCCGAGAGCGGCAGCGCGGTCGGCGTCGCCTCGGGCTTTCCCGTCACCGTCGATGCGCTGGCGCAATGGGCGGTGAAGCTGAAAGAGGAGGGCTATGTGCTGGTGCCGGTAACGGCGCTTGCGGAGTAGGACGATGCCGGAACATCTGAAGGACGGCAGGCCCGTCGACCCCGAAACGCTTCCCTACCGGCCCTGCGTCGGCATCATGCTCATCAATCGTGACGGGCTTGTCTGGGTCGGCAATCGCATCAATGGCGCAGGCGGCGCGCAGGAACTGACAGGCGCATCGCTCACCTGGCAGATGCCGCAGGGCGGCATCGACGAGGGAGAGGATGCGGCCATGGCCGCCTTCCGCGAAATGAAGGAAGAAATCGGCACGGACAAGGCACGCATCATCGGCGAGACGAAGGACTGGCTCACCTATGATCTGCCGCGCCATCTCGTCGGCATCGCGCTCAAGGGGAAGTATCGCGGCCAGAAGCAGAAATGGTTTGCGATGCGCTTCACCGGCGAAGACAGCGACATCGACATCGCCGCCGACGACCATCAGGAATTCAGCGAATGGGCCTGGGTGCCGGTCGAGGAACTGGTCGAGCTGATCGTGCCATTCAAGCGCGGCGTCTATGAGGAACTGGTGCGCGAACTCGGGCCGCTGGCGAAGCCCGGCAGCTAGCTGCTTCATTCACTTCTTTCATCAACGCGGCGGCGTCCACCGCGCCGCGATATCCTCGAGACGCGCGGCAAGCGGCATCACCCTTGTGCGGAAAGCGAAAGACGCATAGTCCCATCGCTCGCCTTGCTGGAGCGCGAGAATGCGCGAGAGCTTGTCTTCCGCGAACGACATCAATGCGATGAGCCTGTCGATCCTCGGGCGCATGTCCGCCGGTGCCTCGGCGCGAATGGCCGTCAGCATCTCGCGCCGTGCGGCGAAATGCTCCGCCCGCGACGAGGCGGGAGGGGCGTGGGTCGCGGGAGCGGCGACATATCTGGCAAGATCCTCGCGCAATGTTTCGAGATCGCCGCGGAATGCCGCGAAGGGACCGACGGGCCCGACGCTGTCGGGCGAGGAGACGGCGAGCATCGCACTCATCACGGCGGCGGAAATTTCCTGAGCCTCGGCGAGCGCGGGCACGATGTCTGCCCGGAATATCTGCAAGCCCGGATAGCGGTTCGGCGTGCCGACGATCGAGGCGACGGCGCGCTCCTCGGCGAGAAGCTGCGCAACGATGCGCTTCGCCTCCACCAGCTCAACGAGACGTTGTCCATCAGTCCAGCTTGCCGAATGGGCGTCGAGCGCATTCATGGCCGACTGCATGCGAAGCGTTGCATCGAGCCATTCGGTACGGAAGCCCTCGCCATCGGTGAGCAGGAAGCCGCGCAGGGCGACGAGGCTTGCTTCATGTGCCTCGAGGAAACGGCGCAACGCCGCATCGAACTGAAGCGCGGGCGCCGGACTGCCTGCGATGGCGCCCTGCGCCGCCGGCGGCAAGTCCGGCCGGTTGAGCGGCGCGCCGTTCTCCGATGGCGGCATGGTGATGAAGGCAACCGCCGTCAGCCCGCCAAAGGGAATGACAAACCAGTAGCGCAACCGGCGCGGCCGCGCGGCGGGAAAACTGTTCTTGATGAGACGCTTCTTCTGGCCTGGCGGCTTCTCCAGCGGCACCGCATCGCGCAGCGATGTGCCGGAAAGCGGGGACGCGCCGCCGGAATAGATGCCCGGCGTCTCGTCGCGCAGCATGTCGCCATAGGAGCCGGGCTTCCCGTCCTGCAGGGCCCTGACTGTCGTTGCAAGCGGCCGTCCGTAACGGGTCCGCCAGTAATTTTCCGCATCGTTCTTGGCTGAAAACGGCATGACGCACCTGTCTCTGCCGTACCCCGATCAGCACCGGGGAAAAGTCTATCGCGGAACGAGCGGATTATGGAAGGGATGATTCGTTTTCGTTTGTCAACGTGAACATGTTTTAATGGCGCGCGGCGGAAAATGGTGCTTTGAATCCTCCTTGCGGGGTACGCGGCAGCACCCACGGACGAAATCCGTGGTTTTCTGCGACAGGGAGGATGTCATGTCCTTCACCGGCCGCCTTTTCCTGCTCGGCCTTACCGCCGCCGCAGGGCTTTTCCTGCTCGACGAGGAACGCCGCAACCTGACTGGCCATGCCATCAGCGAGGCCTATGCCTATGTCGCAGGTTCGGCCCCGCCCCTGCCGCTTGCGCGGCCTGCCCATCTCGCCCTTGCCGCGCTCGACGACTGTCTGAGGGGCACCGGACGCATCGAGGGCGACGATGCCTATGCCGCCTATTGCGCCGATCTCGCCGGGCTTGGCGTGACGCCGCCGCAAGCCGCCGCGACCGCAACCGGCGCCTCCGCCTGCCCGCTCGCCCGCGCGAAGGGGCTGCTGCCCGTTCGCGGCGGCTGTCTCGCGGTAAGCCCCGTGGCGGGGACGGTCCTCTTTGCAGGCACATTCAAGGGCTATCGGGGCGTCGTCATCATCGAGACGGAGAAGGGCGAGCGTCTGACCATCGCGGGCCTCGACCGGATCATCGCAAGGCGGGGGACACGAATTGCGGCGGGGGAAATGCTTGGCAGTGCGCCCGCAAAAACCGCCCCGGCGCTGGCCGAGGCTGCCACAGGCGCGGCGCCGCCGCTCCTCCTGCTGCTGAATGAAGACGGGCCAGGCCCCGCGTCCTGATGCCTCAGACCGCGGCGCGCGACAGACGCCAGTTGCGGAAACGCCAGTAGCGCCAGGCAACCGCTGAGACAGCGCGCATCACGAGCCCATGCGGCTTCAACCCCGCCGCCTTGCCGACCATCGAGATCAGCCGCTCGACATGCTGACGGCGGTAAAGGCCGAGCGCACGCTTTTCGTATGCCTTGGCGAACTTCACGCGCTCATAGCGCACGCTGCCGTCGGCTGGTGTGTTCGCCGCGTAATAGGCGCAGGCGAGTTCATCGTCATCCGCTTCCGACACGCGGCCGACGGCAACGCGGATGCGGTCGAGAATGGAAGGCGGGACTTCGCCGAGATCGTTGAACTGATCGTAGAAAAGCTTGTAGTGACGGAATTCATCCGCCGCGATATTCGCCGCGATCTGCTTCAGCACCGGCTCGTCCGTCGCATCCTTGATCGCGGTGTAATAGGACGAGGTGCCGCTCTCCACCACGCATCGCGCGATGAGCTCGCCGCCGCGGCTGCCGCGCACGCTTTCGATCGCATCGACCGGAATGGAATAGCCCTCGCGGAAACGCTTGAAAGCTGCGTCGAAGCTGAAAGAGGGATCGGCAAGCTCCGCCCAGCGCGCCAGCGCCTGCCCGTGCTGCACTTCCTCAGCACCCCATTTGTGAATGGCTTCCTTCACATCGGGCCGGTCGGCAAAGACATTGCAGAGATAGGTAACGTAATCGGGGGCGTTGAACTCGACCATTGCCGCCGCCTTCACGGCGCGCAGAATATCGGGATCGACCTTCGACGCATCGAAGTCCTCCCATCTGATATCCTCAAGCGTCCAGTGCCGGCTCATCGCGTTTCCCGTCCGTCTCGTCCGTTGTCATAATAGCAATATAATCGGAAACCGGCCGGGTTTAAGAGCGACCGCTTGGCGCAGGAAAACCGGCTTTTGCCGGAAAGCCACCCGGAAACCCGCCGAAAATTCAAAGGGCGGCTCCCCGTTTCCGGAAGCCGCCCCCGATTTTTTCAACAGCCTGGCGCTCAGGCCGCTTCGCGCAGCGATTTCAGCTGGTCGAGCTTTTCCTGGGCCCGCTGCCGCGCCTCGTCCGACTTCGCATCCGCGACATCTTCCTCGGCATTGGCAATCTCGCGCGCCAGCGCCTCGGCATCGAGTTCGGCGAGCGGCACCGTATGCTCGGCAAGCACGGTAAGACCGGCCGGCGTCACTTCGGCAAAACCGCCGCGCACGAAATAGCGGCGCTCCGGCTGGCCTTCGACCTGTACGCCGATCACACCGGGGCGCAGCGTCGACATGGCGGGCGCATGGCCGGCCATGATGCCCATGTCGCCTTCGGCGCCCGGCACCGTCACCATGTCCACCTTCTCCGACAGGAGGAGGCGTTCTGGCGATACGAGATCGAAATTCAGCTTCTCAGCCATTCGCTTTCACCTTGGTCCGGTCGATGTCTTACGCGGCTTCCTTGGCA
>JAHBYK010000089.1 GCA_019635965.1 Parvibaculum sp.
CGCGGGGGCCTTCTTTGCGGCACCGGCGGCTTTCGCCGCGGGCTTGGTCTGGACCTTCCGGTCCGTCGATTGTCTGCTCAGGAATACGCTCCTTTTTGGCAAACCGGTACATCGGCTGGTAGGGCTGGTGTCTTTCCGCCGCTACCGCTTGGAGAATAAGCCTCGATGAGCGTCAGTTCAATGACGCCGTCCCGGCCCGCCCTGCCGTCAGGCACGGCCCCAGTCCGATTTTTCGCGGATTTCGGTCGCCGAATGAGGGCTTTCGGGGCCCGAGAGAAAAATCAGCGCCGGCGGGGCCATCAGCGGCAGCAGGGCGGCGTCCGTGCTGTCGAGGATCGCCGGGGCGAGCGCCTGGGCCGCAGGGGAGAGGCGCGCTTTCAGCGTATAGCCGGGCCGGGGATAGACCGCGATCGGCACCGTCATGGCGATTTCGCGCCAGTTCCGCCAGCGCGGAAACTGGAGCATGTTGTCGGCGCCCATCAGCCAGACGAAATGCACCTGCGGGTAGCGCCCGGTGAGTTCGGCCAGCGTGTCCGCCGTGTATCGCGTGCCGAGCTTTGCCTCGATACCACTCACCACGATGCGCGGATCGCGCGCCTGCGCTCTCGCCGAGGCAAGCCGCTTCTCGAAGGGCGCCATGCCCGTTTGCGGTTTCAGCGGATTGCCGGGCGAAACGAGCCACCAGACGCGGTCAAGGCCGAGCGCCTTCAGGCACATCCGCGAGATGTGGAGATGGCCCTCATGCGCGGGATTGAAGGAGCCGCCCAGCAGCCCGACCTTCAGTCCCGGCGTCAGGAGTTCGTCGCGCATCTAGGGACGGACCTGGCCGTTGCCGCGCACCAGATATTTGAAACTCGTGAGCTGTTCGACGCCGACAGGCCCGCGCGCATGGAACTTGCCGGTGGCGATGCCGATTTCCGCGCCCATGCCGAACTCGCCGCCATCGGCGAATTGCGTCGAGGCATTGTGAAGCAGGATCGCGCTGTCCACTTCCGCGAAGAAGCGGTCCGCCGTCCTGGCGTTCGCTGTCACGATCGCCTCGGTGTGGTTCGAGCCGTATTTGCGGATATGGGCGATCGCGGCGGCAACGCCCTTGACGACGCGCACGGCAATGATCGCGTCGAGATATTCGGTGTACCAGTCTTCTTCCGTCGCGGGCTTCACGCGCGTGTCCGTCTTCTGCGCCGCATCGTCGCCGCGCACTTCACAGCCTGCGTCGAGCAGCGCCTTCACGAGGGGTGCAAGATGCGTCGCGGCGCAGGCCTCATCGATGAGCAGCGTCTCCGCCGAACCGCAAATGCCGGTGCGCCTGAGCTTTGCGTTGAGCACGATCTTCTTCGCCATCTCGAGATCGGCCTCGCCATCGACATAGACATGGCAGACGCCTTCGAGATGCGCGAAAACCGGCACGCGCGCTTCTTCCTGCACGCGGGCAACGAGGCTCTTGCCGCCGCGCGGCACGATGACATCGAGATTGCCGCCGAGCCCTTTCAGCATTTCGCCGACCGCGCCGCGATCCGTCACGGGCACGAGCTGGATTGCGGCTTCGGGCAGGTTCGAGGCGATGATGCCTTCGACGAGCGAGGCGTGAATGGCCCTGTTCGAGCGCGCGGCTTCCGAGCCGCCGCGCAGTATCGCGGCGTTCCCGGCCTTGAGGCAGAGCGCGCCCGCATCTGCCGTCACATTGGGGCGGCTTTCATAGATGATGCCGATGACGCCGAGCGGCACGCGCACGCGCTCGATGTGAAGTCCGTTGGGACGGTCCCATTCGGCGATTGTCGAGCCGACGGGGTCGGGCAGCGCCGCGATTTCTTCCAGCGCCTTGGCGATCGCCTCCACGCGCTTCGTGTCGAGCATCAGCCGGTCGATCATCGAGGGCGAGAGGCCGTTCTTGCGCGCATCGGCAAGGTCGAGTTCGTTCGCGGACAAAATGTCGTCGACATTGGCGCGGATGCACATGGCGGCGGCAAGAAGGGCGGCATCCTTCTGCTTCGTCGGCGCGGTCGCAAGCGCGGTTGCGGCCTCGCGCGCCTTGGCGCCGATCTCCTGCATCAGCGCAGCAATATCCGTTTCGCCTGCATTGAGTTTCACGATGCTCACGGGGCTCACCCTGTTCCTTCGTCGCCGGATGCCATCAGTATTTCAGGCGCATCCGGCGAGTTCAATGTTTCACGCCTTTTTCAGCACGAGGTCGTCGCGGTGGATCATTTCCGCGCGGCCCGAATAGCCGAGCAGTTCCTCGATCTCGTGGCTCGAATGGCCCTTGATGATGCGCGCATCGTCGCTTGCATAGGCGGTAAGGCCGCGCGCGATTTCATGGCCCTGTGTGTCGCGGACGGTAACGGCATCGCCGCGGCCGAACTCGCCCTCGACGGCGGTGACGCCGGCTGGCAAGAGGCTGCGGCCCTGCATCAGCGCCTTCACCGCGCCATCGTCGATGGTGATCGTGCCGAGGCTTTTCAGCGAGCCCGAAATCCAGCGCTTGCGTGCTGCAAAGGGTGTCGAATGGGCGGCAAACCATGTCACGCGCGCGCCGTCCTCCACTGCTTTCAAGGGGCGGAGCGTGCGGCCATTGGCGATTGCCATATGGGCGCCGCCTTCGGTGGCGATGCGGGCGGCGGCGATCTTGGTTTTCATGCCGCCGCGCGAATAGATGCTTGCGGCATCGCCCGCCATTGCCTCGATCTCGGGCGTGATCTCGGCAACTTCGGGAATGTGCCTTGCGCCCGGCTGGTGCGGCGGCGCGGTGTAAAGCCCGTCGACATCCGACAGGAGCACGAGGCAGTCGGCGGACACCATGCTCGCCACGCGCGCGGCAAGCCGGTCATTGTCGCCATAGCGGATTTCCGTCGTCGCCACCGTGTCGTTCTCGTTGATGACGGGCACGGCGCCGAGCTTCAGGAGCGTATTGATGGTCGAGCGCGCATTGAGATAGCGGCGGCGCTCCTCGGTGTCCTCGAGCGTCAGCAGGATCTGCGCACAGGAGAAGCCATAGGCCGAAAGGATTTCCTGAAAGGCATGGGCAAGGCCGATCTGGCCGACGGCGGCGGCCGCCTGACTTTCCTCGAGCTTCAGTTTTCCGGCAGGCAGTTTCAGCGCGCGGCGGCCGAGAGAGATGGCGCCGGAAGAGACGATCAGCATGTCCTGGCCGCGTGCGCGCATCCGCGCAACATCCTCCACCATGGCTTGCAGCCAGGTGCGGTTGAGCTTGCCTGTTTCGCTGTCGGTCAGCAGTGCCGAACCGATCTTGACGACGACACGCTGCGCTTTTTCGAGATGGTTGCTCAAGGCTGCCAGCCCTCTTCCTTTTCCGTTTCCGCGGCGCGTTCTTCCGCGCGCCGCGCGCCGATTTCGTCCGCCGCAAGGCGCAGCACGGCCTGTATCCCTTCGCCCGAGACGCCGGAAATTACAAAGACTTTCGCGCCGCTTTCCTCCTCGAGGATCGCCGCCTTTTCGTCTCTTTCTTCCGGCGTCAGTGCATCCGCCTTGTTGAGGCAGAGGATCTCGGGCTTCTCCTCAAGTCCTGCGCCATAGGCTTCGATCTCGCCGCGAATGACGTGATAGGCCTCCGCCACGTCTTCCTGCGTGCCGTCGACGAGATGGATGAGGATGCGGCAGCGTTCGAGGTGGCCGAGAAAGCGGTCGCC
Organism: Parvibaculum sp.; assembly: GCA_019635965.1. Lineage (GTDB taxonomy): Bacteria > Pseudomonadota > Alphaproteobacteria > Parvibaculales > Parvibaculaceae > Parvibaculum. The sequence goes on from JAHBYK010000089.1 coordinate 3,648, forward strand.
GAGCCCGGCGCCTTCATGCGCGCCTTCGATGAGGCCGGGAATGTCGGCGAGCACGAATGTGCGCGTATCGACGCTGACGACGCCGAGGCCGGGGGTGAGCGTCGTGAAGGGATAGTCGGCGATCTTGGGCTTTGCCGCGCTCACCGCGGCAAGAAAGGTCGACTTGCCGGCATTGGGCAGGCCGACTAGCCCTGCATCCGCAATGAGCTTCAGCCGCAGCACGATCGTCTTTTCCTCGCCTTCCTGGCCGGGATTTGCGCGGCGCGGCGCCTGGTTGGTCGCGGATTTGAAATAGGCATTGCCGAAGCCGCCATTGCCGCCTCTGGCCAGCACGACGCGCTGGCCGGCTTCCGTCATGTCGGCGATCAGCGTTTCCTCGTCCTCCTCGAAGATCTGCGTGCCGACGGGCACTTTCAGGATGATGTCGGCGCCGTTCGCGCCCGCACGGTTCTTGCCCATGCCGTGCATGCCGGTCTTGGCCTTGAAGTGCTGCTGGAAGCGGTAGTCGATCAGCGTGTTCAGCCCTTCGACGCACTCGGCAATGACGTCGCCGCCCTTGCCGCCGTCGCCGCCGTCGGGTCCGCCGAACTCGATGAATTTCTCGCGGCGGAAGCTGACGCAGCCCGCGCCGCCGTTTCCTGAACGGATATGGATTTTCGCCTGATCGAGAAACTTCATCTCACTTCATCCGTCCGCTCGTCGCTCATGGCCCGGCCATGAAAAAAGGGAGATGGCGGCCCATCTCCCTTTGAATTCCCGATGGCCGCCACCTGTTGCGAGGCGGCGTTCAGCCCCTCGTTCAGTCCGCCGCTTCCGGCAGGCTGGCCGTCACGACCGACACGAAGGCGCGTTCGTTCTTGCCCTTGTGGAAGGACACGACGCCTTCGGCCTTCGCAAAGATCGTGTGATCCTTGCCGATGCCGACATTGGCGCCGGGGTGCCACTTGGTGCCGCGCTGGCGGATGATGATGTTGCCCGGAATGACGGCTTCGCCACCGAACTTCTTCACGCCGAGACGGCGGCCGGCGCTGTCGCGACCGTTGCGGGAGGAACCGCCTGCCTTTTTATGAGCCATGTTTCTACTCCTGCCTGCCGCTTAGCCGGCGATGTCGAGGATCTTGACGAGCATCAGATCCTGGCGGTGGCCGTTCTTGCGGCGGGAATTCTGACGGCGGCGCTTCTTGAAGACCGTGAGCTTCGGCCCGCGGGTCAGCTCGACCACTTCGGCCTTCACCTTCGCACCGGCAACGACGGGCGCGCCGAGCTTCGTCTCGCCGCCTTCGCCACCCAGCATGAGGACCTCGCCGAGGTCGATCTTGTCGCCGGCCTGCGCGTCGAGGCGCTCGATCTCGAGGAGATCGTCTTTTGCGACCTTGTATTGCTTGCCGCCGGTCCGGATGACTGCGAACATTTTTGATACCACCATGTAACGAAAAAGGCCCTGCGGCCGCCGGTGACAGCGGCACGGGCCGAATTGGCGCGCAATATACAGGGGGAGACTTCACTGTCAAGCCGCGAGGACCCGGGAAATCCACTGAAATCAGGGCTTTCTCAGGCTTTTTCCCCGGCCGTTTCCTCACCTCGGGGCCCCGCCAGCGTGCGCCAGGCGCAGAGCCCCAGAAAATAGAGCGAAGCCGCCAGAAACGCCCAGAAGGCGAGGGGGGCGGCCTCCGACGGGGCGGTTCCCGGCCCGCTTGTCAGCACCAGCCAGAAGGTCGAAAGCGCCCAGAGGCCTGTGATGGCGAGGGTGAGCGGCCGCCACATGCGGACCCGGAAAGGGTGGACATATTTGAAGGGCACGAAGGTCAGGATGCCGAGCGCGGCGATGGCGGCGAGGTTCATCCACGATCCCGTGCCCAGCACATAGAAATAGAGCACCACCACATTCCAGACGGCCGGAAAGCCCGAGAAATAGAGGTCCCCGGTCTTCATCTCGCGATTCCCGAAGCAATAGAGCGAGGTCAGCATGATGTAAGCGGCGGCGGGGATCTCCCAGCCGGCGGGCACGAGCCCGAAGCGGTAGACGAGAAGGGCCGGGATCACCGTATAGGTCAGATAGTCGATCACGAGGTCGAGAACGGCGCCGTCGAAGCGCGGCGCATAGCGGCTCACCTCGACCTTGCGGGCCATGGGACCGTCCACCCCGTCGATGATGAGGGCGGCGCCGAGCCAGAGGAGCGCCAGCCGGAGGTCGCCCGCAATGAGCGCCGCAATGGCGAGCAGCGCCGTCACCACGCCCGATGCCGTGAAGGCATGGACCGCCCAGGCGGCCGCGACGCGCGCCTTCGGCGCCGTTTCGGGCATGCTTTCTCCCTCGATCCTCGTCCCGCTCATGGGGCGGGAGTCTAGCAGGCGGATGCGACTTCACCTATGGGGGCGAGGGTTCCGGGAAAATGGCGCCCGCGCGCTCATCAAGCCTTGTGCCCGGCGCCCGCCGCGTCTAAATTCCGCGCCGTTTCGACCCTGCGGGCGGCCTTCATGGGCTGCCA
>JAHBYK010000009.1 GCA_019635965.1 Parvibaculum sp.
TTCGTCGGCAGAGGTTTCCGGCGGCGGCGGGTCGCGGTCGAGGACCGTCAGTTCGCGGCCGGTGCGTGCCAGCGCCAGCGCGGTCCAAAGGCCTGCAATTCCACCCCCAACAACGAGAATCCGCTCACTCATCGCAACCTCCTCAAGTCATGCCGGAAAGGGCATAACCAAAAACTAGACCTCGGTCTAGTAAAATAGGAGTGACTGCCGGCCCTGTCGCGTTGGGCCGGGCGGTCAGGGGGTGCGGAGCGAGAGGGCCGCCATGGCAAGGGCTGCCCATCCGGCAAGGAAGGCGAGGCCGCCGACCGGCGTCACCATCACCAGCGCCCGGCTGCCGGTCAGGCCGAGATAATAAAGCGTGCCCGAAAAGAGAATGGTGCCGATGATGAAGGCCCAGCCTGCAATGTTCGCCCAGATGCCGCCGCCCTGCATGGCGACCCAGGCGACGGCCAGCAGCGCCAGCGCGTGATACATCTGATAGCGCGCGCCGGTTTCAAACACGGCGATCTCCGCCGCGCCGACCCGCGATTGCAGGCCGTGGGCCGCGAAGGCGCCCAGCGCCACAGACAGGAAGCCGCTGATCGCGCCCGCCACAAGCCAGATTTTCATCCAGTTCATCCTCGCCGGATTGCGTTCCAACACGGCGGGCAGTCTAGGGCCTTGGCGGGTCGGCCGGAAGGACTTCGGCACCGCCCAATGAAAACGGGACCCGCCTTGGCGGGTCCCGTCCGTTTCGTGTCCTGATGCGTCAGGCCGGGGCTTACGCGGCCTTGATGGCGCTCAGGAAGGACTCGACCTTGGCGTTCAGGTTTTCGGCCTGATGCGACAGTTCATTGGCCGCGCTCAGAACCTGCTCGGTCGCGGCGCCGGTCGATCCGGCGGCTTCCTTCACGCCTGCAATGTTGTTCGTCACTTCCTGCGTGCCTTCGGCGGCCTGCTGGACATTGCGGGCGATTTCCTGCGTCGCCGCCTGCTGCTCCTCGACGGCCGAAGCGATGGTCGTCGCGATCTCGGCAACGCGGCCGATGATATCGCCGATATTGCCCATGGCCGTGACGGCACCGCTCGTGGCCTCCTGAATCGCGGAGATCTGCGCGGTGATGCCTTCGGTGGCTTTCGCCGTCTGGTTGGCGAGCGACTTCACCTCCGAGGCAACGACCGCGAAGCCCTTGCCTGCTTCACCGGCGCGCGCCGCCTCGATGGTTGCGTTGAGCGCGAGCAGGTTGGTCTGCGCCGCGATGTCGTTGATGAGCTGCACGACATCGCCGATGCGGCGTGCCGCTTCCGCGAGGCTCTTCACGGTGTCGTTCGTCATCGTCACCTCGTTGACCGCCTGAGCCGAAATCGCGGCGGACTGGGTGACCTGACGGCCGATCTCGGACACGGTTGAGGAGAGTTCTTCCGTCGCCGAGGCAACCGTCTGGACGTTGCTCGAAGCCTGTTCCGAAGCACCGGCCACGGCAACCGCCTGACGCGACGTTTCTTCCGCGATCGCAGACATGTTCTGCGACGTCGCCTGAAGTTCGGTCGCGGCGGAGGAAACCGTCTTCAGCACCGAGCTGACATCCTGGTCGAAGGACGCCGTCAGTTCCTCGATGAGGCGGGCGCGGCGCTGACGCTGTTCCAGCGCCTCGGCTTCCTTGGCGGCCAGTTCCTTCGCCTTGATCATGTTCTCTTTGAACACGAGCACGGCGCGGGCCATCATGCCGATCTCGTCGGCACGGTCGGTCGCGGGAATTTCCACCGAGTGGTCGCCGGCTGCGAGCACGTTCATCGCGTCGGTCATGGCCGTGACCGGGCGCGTGATGGTGCGGGCAACGAAGGCGCCGATTACCGAGAGCACGGCGAGCACGCCGACGCCGATCAGCACCCCGAGGTTCCGCATCTGGTTGACCGGGATCATCATCTCGTCGAGATCGATCTCGCCGATGAGCGCCCAGCGCACGCCTTCGAAATCGAACGGACGATAGACGGAGAGGACGGGCTCGCCACGGTAGCCGACGGTGTCGATGATGCCGCTCTCACCCGAAAGCGCGGCCCGGACGGAATCCTTTTCGATACGGGTCTTGAGGATCGTCGAGGTTTCGCTGAAGCGCGAGTCGCTGCGCATCAGGTTGTCGGAGCCGACGATGTAGGTCTCGCCGGTTTCGCCCATGCCGGCCCGCGACTGCATCACCGTGTTGATCCGCTCGATGGGCATCTGGAAGGCGATCACGCCGAGGAAGCGGCCATTCTGCATCACCGGCGTTGCGATGAAGCTCGCGGCCTCGCCGCCGCTCGGCCCATAGGGCGCGAAGTCGGAAAAGGCAATCTTTCCGGCCGAGGCGGCATCGCTCACCGTGCCGAATACCTTGGCGAGATCGCTGGTCCGCCATTCGCCCGACTTGAGGTTCGTGCCGAAATCTTCCTCCTTGAAGGTCGAATAGACAATGTCGCCATTGCGCGAAATCAGGAAGACGTCGTAGTAGCCGCGCAGCTCGGCGAACTGGCGCAGCCAGGGATGATAGGCGCGGTGTGCATCGCTATAGGCGGAACCGTCGTTTGCCTGGTCGAGCTTGTGCTTCTCGCCCGCCGGATTCGGATTGGATCGAACGTAAAGGTCCTGCAGCACCTGTCCGCCGCGGCCCTCGCGGTTGAATTCGGCGAAGCCGCGCTCGAATGCAGCCAGGGCTTCCACGACGGTGCCGTTGCTTGCCGTTACCTTGAGGTCTTCCCTGATGCTGCTCAGATAGGCGTAGAGGGCTTCTGCGCGCGCTTCGACCATGGCCTCGTAGCGAACCTCGGCCTCGGTATGGAGCGCATTGGCGGTCTTGAAATAGTTCATCAGCCCGACCGAAACCACGGACAGCAATGCAGCCGCCGCGACAAGTGCGGGAATCTTGAAGGCGAGCGACATGTTGGTCACTCGATCGAGAGCTTTCTTCATCGCAATGGTTCCCCTTTTACCTGCATGCCGGCGGGAGAAGAGCAACTTCTCCGGAGGCGGCCGGAATACAGATCCGCGTTCACAATTCTTCGAGCGCAGGATTAGCGTCGGGGTGATAAGTGAGCTTTAACCACTGCAAGTTTTTTTGGTAAGAAATCGGCAACAAGCTCGCGCCGGCCGCCTTTTGCAGGCGCATGCGCTTACGCAGCGGCATCGCGGATTTCCCTTTTTTCATAGCCGGTTAGCGACAGTTCGCCGCGTTGCCCTTTGCCGCAAAGCCCTAATTATTGTATGGGTATATGGTTCCCATCGGAGAGAAACCGGCCATGATTCCCCAGGATGTCGCCCAGACCATCATCGACCCCAAGGCCTATGCGGATGGCAAGCGCGTCGACGACGCCTTTGCCTTTCTGCGCAGGGAAATGCCCTTCGCCAGGGCGCAGCCGGAGGGCTTCGACCCCTTCTGGGTGGTCACGAAACATGCCGATATTCTCGAGGTCGAGAAGCAGAACGAGCTTTTCCACAATGGCGACCGCGCGACCACGCTGACGCCGATCGAGGTGGACAGGAAGGTACGCGAGTTGATGGGCGGCTCGCCGCATCTCGTGCGTTCCCTCGTGCAGATGGACAATCCCGATCACTTCAACTACCGCCGTCTGACCCAGTCCTGGTTCATGCCGCAGAACCTGAAGAAGCTCGAGGCGCGCATCCGCGAGATAGCCAAGGGTTTCATCGACCGCATGGCGGATATGGGGGGCACCTGCGATTTCGCGCGCGATGTGGCGTTTCTCTATCCGCTGCACGTCATCATGGAAGTGCTGGGCGTGCCGGAGGCGGACGAGCCGCGGATGCTCAAGCTGACGCAGGAATTGTTCGGCAGCGCCGACCCCGATCTCAACCGCAGCGGTGCCGAGGTCAAGGATGCCGATGCAGCACTCGCCCAGATCGGCGCGACGGTCGGCGAGTTCATCACCTATTTCAACGAAATGACGGAAGACCGGCGCGCCCGCCCGCGGGACGATCTGGCAAGCGTCATTGCGAACGGCCAGATCGAGGGCAAGCCGCTCGGGCATCTCGAAGCCATGTCCTATTACATCATTGCCGCCACCGCCGGCCATGACACGACATCGAACACGACGGCGGGCGGGCTCTGGGCGCTTGCGGAAAACCCGGATCAGTTCGCCAAACTCAAGGCCGATCCCTCGCTCATCCCGCTTTATCTCGAAGAGTCGATCCGCTGGGTGACGCCGGTAAAGCATTTCATGCGGACGGCGACGGCGGATGCGGAGGTGCATGGCCAGAAGATCGCCAAGGGTGACTGGCTGATGCTGTCCTATCCGTCGGGCAACCGGGATGAAGACGTGTTCGACGAGCCTTTCGCCTTCAAGGTCGATCGGTCGCCCAACAAGCATGTCGCCTTTGGTTATGGAGCGCATGTCTGCCTCGGTCAGCATCTCGGGCGTATGGAAATGCGGATTCTCTGGGAGGAGCTGCTGCCCCGGCTTCACAGCGTGGAGCTTGCGGGCGAGCCGAAGCGGATGCAGGCGAGTTTCGTCTGCGGGCCGAAGTCCGTGCCGATCCGCTACCGCATGAACTGAAAAAAGGAAGGGGGGCAATGGAGGGGTACAAGTCCTGGCAATGCGTGACCTGCGGCTTCATCTATGAGGAGGCCGAAGGTCTGCCACAGGAAGGCATCGCGCCTGGCACGCGCTGGGCAGACATTCCGGCTGACTGGATCTGTCCGCTTTGCGGTACGCCGAAGAGCGATTTCGAGATGATCGAAATTTGAGACGACGGTTCCGCAGCGTCATGCGCTGCGGAACCGCTCGCAGGGCGTTGACCCGGCCCGCCTGCGCCGCCATTCTTGCCGCAACGAAAACATAAGAAGTCACCGGCCGAAGCCGGGGCGCGCAGGGAGGTAGAGCCATGCTCACCAAGGCAGACGATTATCCCATTCATCAAACGCCGGAACCGATCGCCTTTGCGGGCACGGACCGCAATTTCTACGACCGCTATTTCTTCAACGGATATACCCGCGCGGGCGATGTCTATTTCGCGGCGGCGCTCGGTGTCTATCCGCATCTCAACATCATGGACGGTGCTTTCAGCGTCATCGTCGGCGGCGTGCAGCACAATATCCATGTCTCGCGCTTCCTCAACATGGAGCGCATGGACACGCGTGTCGGCCCGCTCTCGGTCGAAATCGTGGAGCCGCTTCAGGTGTTGCGTGTGCGCGTGGCCGACAATGCGCATGGCATCAAGGCCGATGTGACCTTCCGCGGCCGCGCGCCGGCGCTCAAGGAGCCGCGTTTCACCCGCCGCAATGGTCCGCGCACGCTGATGGACCTCACCCGTATGACGCAGAACGGTACCTGGGAAGGCTGGATCGAGGTCAAGGGCAAGCGCATCGAAATCAAGCCGCAGGATTATGTCGGCACGCGCGACCGTTCCTGGGGCGTGCGCATGATCGGCGCCGCCGATCCGCAGCCGCTGGTGCCGCCCATGCCGTTCCAGTTCTTCTGGATGTGGGCGCCGCTCAATTTCGACGATCGCATCACGCTCTTTCATGTGAATGACGACGAACATGGCGAGCCGTGGAATCTCTCGGGCGTCATGTGTCCGCTCGGTCAGGATGCGGTGGCGCAGGAAATGGACCGCGTTCACTACGAGATTGCCTATCTTCCCGGTTCGCGCCATGCGAAGTCGTTTTCGATCTTCTTCGAAACCCGGAAGGGCGAGAAGACGCGGATCGACCTCACGCCGAAATTCCATTTCTACATGCAGGGCATCGGCTACGGGCATCCCGAGTGGAGCCATGGTGCGCACAAGGGCGACAATGCGATGGGCTATGATGAGTACAAGCTCTCGGACGTGACGAGCTATGCGCCGCCGAACCTGCATATCCAGGCCTTCTCGGATGCGGTGATGACGCTGCCTGATGGCTCGAAGCGCGAAGGCTGCGGCATCCTCGAGCAGCTCGTGATCGGGCCTCACGCGCCGTCGGGCTTCAGGGATATTCTCGATCCGGCAAAGTAGGCGTCGATCATGGAAGATCTTGCTCCCCGCATTGCCGCCTATCTGGCGCACAGGATGCCCGCCGCCTCGCATGTCGAGGTGAGCGGCGTCTCGCGTATTCCGGGCGGCGCCAGCCGCGAAACCTATCGTCTCACGGCCACATGGAAGGAGGGCGGCAAGGAGATGCGCCGCCCGCTGATCCTGCGCCGCGATCCGGTGGCGAGCCTCATCGAGACGGAACGCGACGTCGAATTCAACGCCTATCGCGCCTTCCATCCGACCGGCCTTCCGGTGCCGGAACCCCTGTTCCTCGAAACCGATCTCAAATGGCTCGACCGCCCCTTCTTCGTCATGGAGCAGATCGAGAACTGTCAGGCGGGCTCGCCTTTCAACGCTGCGCCCTATGGGCCGTTCGCTGAAAGGATCGGCGCGCAATTCTGGACGCATCTCGGGCGCATCGCCGCCGCCGATCCGGTAAAGACCGGCTTTGCGGCGAACATGAAAGCCATCGCGCCGGAAGAGTGCTGGAAACACGAACTCGACAAGTGGGAAAAGGTGATCGACGAGGACGAGCTTGTGCCGCAGCCGGTCGCGCGTGCCGCGATCCGCTGGCTCCGGCGCAATCCGCCGCCGCCGCCGCCGCGCGTCACCGCCGTTCACGGCGACTATCGCACGGGCAATTTCCTGTTCGACGGCGAGGGAACGATCCGCGCCATTCTCGACTGGGAGATGTGCCATCTCGGCGATCCGCTGGAAGATGTCGCCTGGGCGGCGGATCCGCTCTGGGCCTTCCAGCAGACCGAGCGTCCGGGTGGCATGATCGCGCGCGCGGAAGCCTTCCGGCTCTGGGAAGAAGCGAGCGGCATGAAGATCGACCCCATCCGGCTGCGCTGGTGGGAAATCTTCAATTCGCTGAAGGGTCTCGCCATCTGGATTTCGTCCGGCAATGAGTACCAGTCGGGCGCGAGCAGCGATCCGATCCTCGCTTTCCCGAGCTGGTATTGCACCGATGTTCACAACCGCGTGCTGGCGCATCGTCTCGCCGCGCTGTCGAAGGAGGCCAGGGCATGAAACCGGATGTACCCGTCGTCATGCGGGGTCTCTTCGGGACCATGCTGATGGAGATCGCGCCGAACCTGACCGCCGAATATTCCGCGGGCAGCATCGGCATCATGAGCATGATGATCTTCATGACCGCCGAGGAATATGACCGCGCGGCCGAGATCCGTGCCGCGGAGAATGCCGAAATGCGCGCGCTGTTCGCCGGGGCGGCCGGTCTGGTCGCGGATGCCGCGCTCAAGGCGAAACTTTCCGAGGCCGCGAAGGGCCGGGACGCATCGCTTCGGGTCAGCGCGCTCGACAAGGACAATTCGGCGCTTGCCGGGCTCTTGATCGAGCTTCAGGCTCATGTGGAGGAAAGCACCGCGCCCTGGTCGGCGGGGCTCGAGGCCCGCATCTGGGACTATCTCGTCGCGGCGGCGGACCGGCGGAAGCTGAATTTCCCGGCGCTCGGCTGAAACGGGGGCGGGGAGGGCCTTCCCCCCGCGGGGGCGCGCGCGCTATGAGTGGAAAGCCGCCACCGGAATCCCGCGCCCATGCCGCTCTCCGTCCGCCTGTCCATTTTCTACGGCTCGCTCTGCATCTTCGGCGGCATCAACATGCCGTTCTTTCCGGTCTGGCTGGAATCGAAGGGTCTCGGCGCGCATGACATCTCGCTGGTGCTGGCGGCGACCATGTTCCTGCGCATCGTTGCGGGCCCCGTCTTTGCCTTCATTGCCGACCGTTGGGAGAACAGGCGCGGCGTTGCGATCCTGTTGTCCTGGATGTCGCTCGCTTCGGTCTCGCTCTTTCTCCTCACCGACAGTTTCTGGCCGATCTTTTTCGTCTCCGCGCTACTGATGAGCCTCTGGCCGTCGGTCACGCCGCTTGTCGAGTCGATCGCCATGCGCGCCACGCGCGAGCAGGGTGTGGATTACGGGCGGGTGCGTCTTTGGTGTTCGATCACCTTCGTGATGGCGGCGACGGGCGGCGGCTGGCTTCTGGAATGGAATCCGGCCTCGATCATCATTTTCTGCATGATCGGCGCCATCGCCATCGGGGCTGCGGGGGCGCATCTTCTCGTCAAGGAGCGTCCGGCGGCAAAGCGCCTGCGGCGGCCGGGCGGCCAGTTCCGCATTTCGCTCGCGCTTGCCCGTCATCCGCTCTTCATCGTCGGTCTGTTGACCGCGAGCCTGGTGCAGGCCACCCATGCCGTATATTACGCTTTCGGCACGTTGAATTGGCAGCAGCTTGGCTATGGCGAAAATCTGATCGGTATTCTCTGGGCCATTGGCGTCGTGGCGGAGATCATTCTCTTCGCCTTTTCCGCCCGGGTGCTTCGCCGTTTCAGCGCGCCCACGCTTCTCATCATCGGGGCGGGAGCCGCCATCCTGCGCTGGACGCTGACCGCCTTCGATCCGCCGCTCTGGGGCCTGTTCGGCCTGCAAGTCCTTCATGCGGCTACGTTTTGCGCCGCCCATCTCGGCGCCATGCATTTCGTCGCGGCCGCCGCGCCGGGGTCGCTTGCGGCCACCGCGCAGAGCCTTTACGGGGCGCTTTCCTCCGGTGTCGTCATGGGCACGGCAACGCTCATCGCCGGGCCGATCTATCAGGCCTATGGCGGCCATGCCTATCTTCTGTCCGCGGCACTCGGCGTTCTGGGGCTTGCCGGCGCGCTCTGGCTTGCATCGCGCTGGAACGGTGGCGTATTGATCGAGGATACCGGCGACAATCCGCAAACGGCCGGAGAAACGGAAACGGGTTCAAATGACGATCGAGATCATCCCGAGCGGACGCGCCCTGGGTGCTGAGGTGCGCGGCATCGACCTGTCGAAGCCCTTGAGCGCCGACGAGTTCACCGCCATCCAGCAGGCCTGGTACGACCATATCGTGCTGCTGTTCCGCGGCCAGAAACTCACGGATGACGATCTCATCCGTTTCTCCAGACATTTCGGCGAGCTCGACATCGCACCGGCTTCCGCGACGGATATGGCCGGCGCGCAGGAAAAGTCTCGCCCGGAAATCTGGATCATCTCGAACGTGGTCGAGAACGGAAAGCCGATCGGCGCCTTGGGCGACAAGGAAGCCGAATGGCACACCGACATGTCCTATGTCGCCGAGCCGCCCATGGCGAGCGTGCTCTATTCGCTCGAAATCCCCTCGCAGGGCGGCGATACGAGCTTCGCCAACATGTACAAGGCGCTGGAGGAGCTGCCGGCCGATCTGCGCGCCGCCATCGAGGGCCGCAACTGCAATCACGACTCCAGTACCACGAGCGTCGGCGAATTGCGCGCGGGTGCCGCCGCCGTTCTCGATGTGCGCGAGGCGCCCGGCGCGATGCATCCCGCGATCCGCACGCATCCCGTCACGGGCGGCAAGGCGCTTTACCTTGGCCGCCGTCTCAATGGCTGGCTCGAAGGCTATTCCGTCGAGGAAAGCGACAGGCTGCTCGACCGGCTCTGGGCGCATTGCGCCAGGCCCGAGTTTTCCTGGACGCATCAATGGGCGGTCGGCGATCTGCTCATCTGGGACAATCGCTGCGCGACGCATCGCCGCGACAGTTTCGACGGGCGCGAGCGGCGTGTCATGCACCGCACCCAGATCAAGGGCGACAGGCCGCGCTGAGCCGACAGCGCCCTTGCGTCAATTTTCTCCGGTTTGACTTTCGCCGCAGATAGGCCAGTTTCTGCGGCAAAAGCAACTTCACCTGGAGGAAAGCCCATGCGTGCGCTCGTGCTCGAAGGCAATTTCGGCATCGAAAATCTGAATCTCAAGGACCGCGATATCCCGAAGGCCGGTCCCGGCCAGGTCGTGCTGAAGATGAAGGCCGGCTCGCTCAACTACCGCGATCTTGCGACCGTCACCTTTGGCGGCAATCCGCAGCTCCTGCCGCTTGTGCCGCTGTCCGATGGCTGCGGCGAAGTCGTGGAGGTGGGCGAGGGCGTGAAGCGCCTCAAGAAGGGCGACCGCGTCGCGCCGAGCTTCTTCCAGGGCTGGATTTCCGGCGGCCCTGTCGCCGAGCTGCTCGGACCGACGGCGCTTGGCAGCCCGATCGACGGTTGCGCGCAGGAATATATGGTGCTCTCCGCCGAAGGCATGTCGAAGGCGCCGGCCAATCTCTCCGACGAGGAAGTCGCCTGTCTGCCCTGCGCCGCGCTCACCGCATGGCGCGCGCTTGTCGTCGAGGGCAATCTCAAGGCGGGCGATACGGTTCTCGTGCAGGGCACGGGCGGCGTCTCGATCTTCGCGCTGCAATTTGCCAAGGCCATGGGCGCCCGCGTGATCGTCACCTCGTCGTCCGATGAGAAGATCGAACGCGCGAAGAAGCTCGGCGCGGACGATGCGATCAACTACAAGGCGACGCCGAACTGGGAAATGGAAGCACGCAAGCTCACCGGCGGCCGCGGCGTCGATCATGTGGTCGAGGTCGGCGGCGCGGACACCTTCCCGCGCTCCATCATGGCGGCGCGCGTCGGCGGCCATATCGCCGTGATCGGTATTCTCTCCGGTCTCACCAAGGATGTGAATGTCGCGGCGATCTTCGCGCAGAACCTCAAGATCAGCGGCATCACGGTCGGCAGCCGCACACAGTTCGAGGAAATGTGCCGCGCCATCGAGCAGAACGACATTCACCCCGTCATCGACAAGCGTTTCCCGCTCGACGAGGCGCAGGAAGCCTTCCGGCTGATGCAGGGTGCATCGCATTTCGGCAAGATCGTGCTGAATATCTGATGTTGCGGGGTGGGGCGGCGAGCCTCACCCCCACAATTCCCGCTCCGGCGGATAGACGAGGCTGCCCTCATAGCGCAGCGCCGGTTCGCGGTCCTTCGCCAGCAGCAGCGGCCCATCGAGATCGACATAATCGGCCTGTTGCGCAATCAGCATCGCAGGTGCCATGGCAAGCGATGTCGAAACCATGCAGCCCACCATCACGCGGAGCTTCCGCAGCTTCGCGCAGCGGATGACCGACAGGGCTTCCGTCAGCCCGCCTGTCTTGTCGAGCTTCACATTGATGAAGTCGTAAAGCCCGACCAGCCGTTTCATGCCTTCAAGCCCGTGTGCGCTTTCATCGGCGCAGAGCGGCACCGGACTTTCGATCCCGCGCAGCGCCTCATCCTCCTTCGCGGGCAGCGGCTGCTCGATCAGCGAGACGCCGAGCCGGGCCAGCTCTTTCGCCAGCGGCACCACGTCATCCGCCTTCCAGCCTTCATTGGCATCGACGATCAGCGCCGCATGTGGCGCGCCGGCGCGCACGGCTTCGACGCGGGCGATATCATCGCTGCCGCCATGCCCGAGCTTCAGCTTGAGGAGCGGGCGGTGGGCTGCTTCCGCCGCCGCCTCGCGCATTGCCTCGGGCGCGGCGAGGCTCAGCGTATAGGCCGTGGTCAGCGCGCGGGGCGGGGTGAGGCCCGCAACTTCCCAGGCAGGCCTGCCCGCCAGTTTCGCTTCGAGATCCCAGAGCGCGCAGTCGAGCGCATTGCGCGCCGCACCGCGATGCATGGCGCGTTGCAGATCCTCGCGCGTCATCCCGTCGGCAAGCGCCTGTTGCTGTGCCTTGATCGCGGCGATCACGTCCTTTTCCGTCTCGCCATAGCGCGCATAGGGAACGCATTCGCCCTGGCCGGTGATGCCGTTTTGCGTCACGCGCGCCACCACCACGCGCGCTTCGGTTTTCGCACCGCGTGAAATGGTGAAGGCGCCCGCAATGGGCCAGGACTGGGCTTCGACGGAAAGATCGCGCATTGGGCAGGGGTCTCGAATGTCGGGATAGGCGGAGACTGGCGCGCGATAATGGCGTTTGTGTGGGTTCGCTCCAAGTCCCATTTCGGGACTTGCAGCAATGCGGATCAGATTCGGCCCGCGAACCAGGCACCGTTCCAGTGTTCGCCCGGCGGGTTCGCTTCATACTGGGCGATGCGCGCCTCGTAGAAGTCATAAAGCGTCGGGATCGCGCCATTGAGCTTGCGGCATTCGGCGATCGCGGCCCGCGCCTCCGCCCAGCGCTGGTTGCGATAGGCCGAGAAGATCAGCACATGCGCTTCCTGCAAGGCGCGGAATTTCGGATTCGCCCGCATGATCGGGTCGCCCAGCAGCGCATAGACGCGGCGGCCTTCCGGGTGGCGCGGCGTCGAGACGAGATCGATTTCGAGCAGCGCATAGCGGTCGCCAACGGCGCGCTGCGTGCCCTCTCCGACGATGATGGCGGGGCCGTAGTGCCGGGCGTTCTTCTGGAGATAGGCCGCGAAGCTGACGGGTTCGCCGAGAACGCCATAGTCGAAGCGTTGCACCGCGCCGATATTGCCAGCGATGGCGCTGCCGGTGTCGATCCCGATGGAAAGGCTCAGCGGCACATGGCTCAGGTGCTGGCGCCGCGCATCTTCCTCGAGAAATTCATTGAGAGCCTCGAGATTTTCCACCATTCGCAAGGCCGCGTCGCAGCCCTTCGATGCGTGATCGGCGGCATCGAGCGGCGCGTTCCACACGGCATAGAGCGTGTCGCCGACGCTGCGGTCCACCATGCCGTTGCGGTCGAGCACGATCTTCGTCATCGGCGAGAAGAAGCGGTTGAGAATATCGGCAAAGGCCGTCGGATCTTCGAGATAGCGGTCGGAAATGATGTTGAAGCCGCGAAGCCCGGCAACGACCGAGGTCACATCGCGCAGCGCGCCTTCGGCATTTATCAGTCGCGGATTGGCCTTCACTTTGGCAAGGCCGGCCGAAGGCAGGCGGCGTCCGAACTGCGTTTCCACGAAGCGGATTTCGTCCTCGGTGTGAAGCCGGGTCATGAGCGCGCAGGTCAGGGCGGCCGCGAAAAGCGTGACGCTCGCCAGCGCCGGATCGATCAGCCAGCGGTTGTTCTCGAAAGCCCACCAGGAGCCATAGAAGGCACCGGCGGCTAGAAGCAATGTCAGCAGCAGGCCCCAGCGCAGGCGGAAGCGGCGCACGGCGAGAATGACGATCACGCCGCCAACAAGGATGAAGAGCTGTTCGGCGGGCGAGACCCAGCCGGGCCGCACGAGATATTGCCCGGCCGCGATCTGGTCGATGGCATTGGCGGCAATCGCGCCCGATGCGAGTTTCACGCCGGCCGGTGTGCTGAATAACTGGTTCGTGCCGTTCGCCGAGATGCCGATCACCGCGATGCGTCCGTCGAGCACGTCAAGGTCGGCGGTGCCGCGAAGGATGCTGCCTGCTGAAATCGACAGGCGCGTATCGTCGCCGCCGAAATAGAGCCGCAATTCGCCGTTGCGCGCGGTATGGGCCTCAAAGCCCGTGCCAAGGATCGAGATGCGCTCGATGCCCGGTTCGATCTCGAACGAGATGCCGCCTTCGGCCGTCGCCACCGAGGCGAGATAGCCGTCGCTGTCCTGCGAGACGCGGAGCGCCTCGAGGACGTTTGAGGGATAGAGCGTGCCGTCGAGATTGACGAGCAGGGGGAGGCTGCGCACGGTCGCGCCATTCGCATCGGCGGCGAGCGTCGCGCCGACGCCCTTGGCCGCGTTCTCGAAGATGGCCAGGGTGCTGCGCCATGTGTCGTGGCGGTCAATGTAATGGCGCGGATCGCCGCCCTGCGGTGAAATGCGCGCCGTTGCGCGCGGCTCGTGGCGGCCGCTGAAATCCGTCTTGCCCGGAACGAAGGAAACGACGGAGCGCGTTTCGGAGAGCAGCGCCGCGAGCTCCCTTTCATGGTCCGGGAGCTGGCGCAGCGTCTGGGAAAGGCCGCCGAAATCGGTGCCGGAGGGCAAGGGCGCCCAGAGCCTGATGAGTTCGCCCGCCGATGTCGGATCGGGGTCGGCCAGCGGCATGTCGATCACGACGGCGCTCGCGCCCGCGCCGGTCACGCGGCTCACGAGATCGTCCAGCCTTTTGCGCGGCCAGGGCCAGGGACCGTAGGTCTTGGCTGTTTCGGCATCGATGTCGACATAGACCGCGCGGGGCCCGTCCGCCGCCACGGTGCGCGGCAGCAGCCGCTGATAGAGATCGAAGACGCGGTCCTGAAGGAAAGTGCCTGCGCCCTCGGGGTTGTAAATCGACACGGCAAGGCTCAGCACCAGCACAAGGCCGGGCAGGATCGCGGATAGTCTGCGGAACGCAGGTGTCGGATTCATGTCTCGCCAGTCGCAGGCACAGGGCTTCTCGTGCCGGCATTGCCTCATATTGACCCTAATGGACCGTTTCTGTCCCTTTCCTGAACAGAAGCCGGCCCGCTACCGCTTTATGTGCAGTTTCCATTCCAGACGGTGCGGGGGGGCAGATGGGCGTGGGGAGGCCATGACATCACGGCTTGCCCCCGCCCGGAGACGTGTCCGGGCCGGGGCAGGTTTTGGCGATGGAAGGGGCTGGTCCGTTACTGGGCGCCGGTTTCCACCTTGAGATAGGCGATCAGATTGGCGATCTCGTCATCCTTGCGCAGGCCCGGGAACGCCATGGCGGTACCGGGAACCATCGCAGCGGGCTTGTGCAGATACTGGGTCAGCGTCTCCTCGTTCCAGACCAGACCCTCGGCGCCCTTGGCGGCCATCGCCTTGGAATAGGAGAAGCCTTCCAGCGCAGCCGCCTTGCGGCCGAAAATACCGTGAAGGTTCGGGCCGATCCGGTTTGCGCCGCCTTCGTCCAGCGTGTGGCAGGCCTGACAGCGCGCAAAGACCTTCTTGCCCTTGTCCAGGTCGGCGCCTTCATCCGCCAGCGCCGCGCCCGACACTGCGATCGCCAGCGCGACCCCTGCAAAACCCGTCAGCAAACCACGCATTCTTCACTCTCCATTGATCCGGTTGGCGGCGTCGGCCGTGCCCGGCCTCAGCCGCGAAGCAAAGTATCTCATCGGCCCGCCATGTGAAGAGCGTGCGACGATCCGGCGCGGCGCTTGCCGGATGCCGCAGGGGCGGGCAAATTGACCAGACCGGTCGCGCGACCGGCCTGCAACGGCGGAAATCGGGGGCGTTTTGGCCGACCTGGCAACACGAACAGCAAGTCCGGCTTCGCCGCCAGCGGGCGCCGCTTGCCAGATCGTCACCGGCAACCGGGAGATCCGGCTCGTGGCGACGGGCGACTGGACGATTGCCCGGCTGAATGCCGTGGACGGGGAGCTTCGGGCGCTGGGGCGCGGCCCCATAAATGCCGATCTCGCCATAATCGACTTTTCCGGCATCACCCGCTTCGACACTTCCTCCGCGACGGTTTTCGACCGCATGATCCGCGTATTTGAGGAAAGGGGACTCCGGGTCGAACTGGAGGGCCTCAGCGAACCGCAGCGCCGCCTGCTCGACAAGATAACCGCCTATGGCAGGCCCGAGCCGTCGAAGCCCACGCCGGTACCGCTTTACCTTCAGATCGCCGACCACATCGGCGCGACGACGCGGGAGATCGGCGATGAAGCCCGGGGCATGCTCGGTTTCATCGGAACCGTCGTCCTGGCTTTCGGGAGAACCCTGGTCCGGCCGCGCCGCTTCCGCTTCGTGCCCTTTGTGCATCACATGGAAAAGTCGGGCTTCGATGCGCTGCCGCTCGTCTGCCTGCTCACCTTCCTGATCGGCGCGGTGGTCGCGCAGCAAGGCGCGGTTCAGCTTCGCCAGTTCGGCGCCGAAGTCTTCACCGTCAATCTCATCGCCATCATCTTCCTGCGCGAAGTCGGGCTGCTCCTGACCGCGATCATCGTGGCGGGCCGCTCGGGCAGCGCCTTCACCGCCGAAATCGGCTCCATGAAGATGCGCGAGGAAATCGACGCCATGCGCGCCCTCGGTCTCGATCCCGTGGACATGCTGGTCATTCCGCGCGTGGCCGCGCTTTGCGTCACGCTGCCGCTGCTCACCTTCGTCGCCGATCTGATGGGACTTATCGGCGGCGGGGTCGTTGTCTATTTCATGCTCGACATGTCGCCTGGCGTCTATATGAGCCGGGTGCAGGAGGCGGTCGATTTCTGGACGATCGCGGTCGGGCTCATCAAGGCGCCCTTCATGGCGTCCGTTATCGCGCTGGTCGGCTGCCGTGCCGGACTTTCCGTTACCGGCAGCGCCGAGTCCGTCGGCGCCATGACCACGCGCTCCGTCGTGCGTTCGATCTTCCTCGTCATCATTCTCGATGCCTTGTTCGCCATGTTCTTCACCGCAGTGGGCGTCTGAACATGGCGCGCAAGGGCGAACCCATCATCGAAGTGCGCGGGCTCGATACGAAGTTCGGCGATCACGTCATCCATGAAAATCTGGACCTGACCGTCAATCGCGGCGAGGTCATCGGCATTGTCGGCGGTTCGGGCACCGGAAAGTCCGTGCTTCTGCGCACGATCCTCGGCCTGAAGAAGCCCGATGCCGGGCGCATCCGCGTCTTCGGCATCGATTTTTCCGAACTGCCGGAGGAGGAGCGGCGTCTCAACGAGCGGCGCTGGGGCGTTCTCTTTCAGGATGGCGCGCTCTTTTCCGCTCTTACGGTCGCGGAGAATATCCAGGTTCCCTACCGCGAGCATCTTCATCTGTCGCAGGAGCTGATGGACGAGCTGGCCGCGATCAAGATCGCCATGGTCGGCCTGCGTCCGTCCGCAGGCGCGCTCTATCCGTCGGAACTGTCCGGCGGCATGAGGAAGAGGGCGGGGCTCGCCCGTGCACTGGCGCTCGATCCCGAAATCCTCTTTCTCGACGAACCGACGGCCGGTCTCGATCCGATCGGTGCCGCCGCCTTCGACGATCTCATCAACGAGCTCAAGGAAACGCTCGGCCTCACCGTGTTCCTCGTTACCCACGATCTCGATACGCTTCACGCCACCTGCGATCGTATCGCGGTGCTGGCCGAGAAACATGTTATCCTCGTCGGCACGATCGACGACATGTTGCGTAGCAGCCATCCCTGGATCCACGAATATTTTCACGGGCCCCGCGCACGCGCGGCCCTTGCGGGCAAGTAACGGCCATGGAAATCAAATCCAACAATGTCCTGATCGGCGCCTTCACCATCGCAACCGTCATCGGCGCATTCATCGTCATCCTCTGGGTGAGCGGCGTTCAGCTCAACCGGCATTTCGCCTATTACAAGATCATCTTCGACGGTTCGGTGTCCGGCCTCTCGGAGTCGGGCGCGGTTCAGTATAACGGCTTGCCGGTCGGCAAGGTCCGTTCGCTGCGGTTGATGGACGGCAATCCGAACAAGGTCGTTGCGATCATCGAGATCGACGCGCGCACGCCGGTCAAGGAAGACTCCGTGGCGCAGCTCGAGCTTTCCGGTCTGACGGGCGTTGCCTTCATCCAGCTCACGGGCGGCAGTCCTGAATCGGCCGACCTCGTCGCGCGCGAGGGGCAAGACTATCCGATCATCCGCGCCGCGCCTTCCTCGTTGCAGGATCTTCTGCGCAGCGGCCCGGAAACGCTGCAAAGCGCGAACGAGCTTCTGCGGGAGCTGAACAAGCTCGTGGTCGAAAACCAGAAATCCATCAACGACTCGCTCACCAATTTTTCCATCATGTCGAAGGCGATGGCCGACAGCTCGGATGATGTGACCAAGGCGATCGAACAGCTCGCGCAGGCCTCCGTCCACCTGAACAGCATCAGCCGCAACGCCGATCAGCTGATGAAGGACGATGTGAAGGCCTTTATCGGCGATGCGCGCGAGGCCGCGCGCGCCTACCGCGAAGTGGCTGAGGAGCTCGATGCGATCCTGAAGCAGGGCGGGCCCGGCGTCGGCGCAGGCCTCGCGCAGTTGCCGCAGCTCGTCGCCGATACGCGCTCGCTCGTCGCCTCGCTCGAGCGCATCACGACAAGGGCGGGGGACGATCCGGCGCGGTTCCTTGTCGGCACCAATGTGCCGGAAGTGGAGGCGCGGTAATGGGAGGGGCTTCGATGATCCGGTTCGGGAAATTCCTGCGCGCCGCCCTTGTCGCGGCGGCGCTCGCGCCGCTCGGCGCCTGTGCGCTGGCCGATGTGGCGAGCGGCCCCCCGCCGTCGCTTTATGTGCTGAAGGCGCCTGCCAGGAGCGAAGCCATGCCGGGCGTTGCGGTGCCGGCGCAGATCGTGGTGGAGGATTTTTCCGCGCCCGCCGCCATCGACACGACGCGTATCGTCTTCCAGCCGAATGAAAACGAAATCGCCTATTACGCAAATGCCCGCTGGAGCGACCGTGCGCCCCGCATGATTTCCACGCTGCTTGTCGAAACCCTGTCGAATACGGGCCGGTTTCCGGCCGTCATCGGGCCCGGCGGCACGGCGCGCATGGATTATGCGCTTGTCGGCGACATCCGCGCCTTCGCGGCGTCGCGCCCGGCGGATGCGGGGCTCGGGCAGGGCACGACCAAGGTCAGGGTCGCCTTCTATGTGCGCCTTCTGCGGGCGCGCGACCGCAGCATCGTCGCGTCGCGCGCGTTTTCGTCGGAGGCAGCCGCGCCCGGCAGCGGCATGGCGAATGTCGTCGCCGCCTATGACGCCGCGCTCGGCACCGTACTTGGAGAAATCGCGGACTGGACGCTTGAGCAGTCGCTTGCGGCAGGCGCGGGAAGCTAATTCAGCTTCCCGATCGCCTGGCCGAGCATGAGATAGACCTTGCCCGTGTCGGATGTGAGATAGGTCTCGACGAGAATGTTGTCGCGGTCGCGTGCGCTCGCCGCGCCGAGCAATTCCTCGAAGCTGGCCACGAAGCGGTCCACATGGGCGCGGAACTCGCTGTCCTTGCGATATTTCTGCGCAATGCGGTCGTAAAGTTCCCGCCCCGCCATGTTGTAGAGACGCCGTGTGAAGACATTGCGCTCGCCTGCCTGATAGCGTTGCCAGAGTTCCGGCGGCGGGCTTTCTTCCAGTGCGCGGTCGAGGTCGATGGCAAGCGCCTGTAGCGTCTCGATGACATGGAGCGAGGCGCGCTGGAAATCGCGCTCGTCGCCGTGAAGCCCGTCGCCTCCGCTGCCGCGCCGCTCGGCGGCGGCAAGCAGGTCGGACATGCCCCAGCGGCGTTCGCCTTTCGGCGCCACGCGCGGCGCCTCCCGATAGGGCGCCTGCGGGCGCGGGAAGTCGCTTTCGCGGCGGAGCGGTGTTGCCCGGTCGAGGGTGCGCGCATGGCGGACCACGATTTCCGCGATGGTGGCAAGCGCGGAAACCTGTTCTTCCAGCACGTCGCGCAGCGCCCGCGCGCCGGATGCGGCCTCGTCTGGAAGTTCCCCGATCCTGTTGGCGAGTTCATCCGTTGCTTCGTGAAGCGCGCGGCCAGCTTCGCGCGCCGTGCCGCCCAGCCGGATCATGGCTGCATTGAAGCGTTCGGCGGCGGTGCTCGCATCTTCCGTTGCGGCTTCGGCGAGCTTGCGCAGTTCGTCCGTCTTGCCGCCGACATCGGCCGCGAGCTTTTCCGTCGCCAGGGTGAGGTCGCGGCTCAGGGCGGCGGTCGCGGCGGTAAGGCGTTCGGTCGTCGCCGATATGGCTTCGCTCGCCGCGCGGCTCACATCATTGGCGAGCGCGCCCGAGGCGGCCTTGAGTTCATCGACCGTCGCACCGATGGCGCGTGTCGCCGCACCCGCCGACCGGCTCACTGCCGTCGAGGCATCGGCCGCTTCCTCCGCGCCCTGGCGTATTTCACCGGCAATGCTTTCGCGCAAGGCTGCCGCGCGGGCCGCCGCCGCCTCGAAGGTCGTGTCGAGACCGGCGCTCAGCCCGGCGACGGCCCGGCCGATTTCCGCCGTGTGCCGCGCAAGGGACTCGTTTGCTTCGGTCATGCCGTCGCGGTGCGCCTCGAATACGGCGGCAAGGCGCTGATGTTCTTCCTCGAGCCGCGTTGCCGCCTCGGCGATGATCTCGCGCTGGCGTTCGTAGCGCTGGCCGATTTCCTCGGCCTTTGAGAGGGCGCCCATGGCCACCACTTCAAGCCGCGAGGATTGCCGGTCGAGCATGGCGGCTGTCTGGTCGGCGCCTGCGCGGGCTGCCTCGCTGGTGCGGGCAAGTGCTTCGGCCTGCTCGGCCATGCGTTTGCCGGCCGCTTCGATGTCGGCTTCCGCCTTGCCGCTGAGGCCGCGAACGGCGTCCACCTGTTCCCGGATCGCGCGGGAAATTGTGTCGCTTTCGCTGCCGAAGGTGCGGGCAATTTCCTCCAGGCTCTGCTTGTGGCGGGCGAGGAGGTCTTCCATCGTTCGTGTACGGAATTCCGCGCGGCCTGTACCGCGGTCGAGTTCCTCCACTTCGCGCGAGACAAGCTCGTTGAGTTCGGCCGCCTGTTTCAGCGCGGCGTCCAGCCCCTCGCGCATCGCGCCGAGTTCGCGGCGCACGGCAGCCGAGATGGTTGCGATCTGGCCGGTTGCAAAATCCTCCGGGTCGGACAGGCGGATCGCGGTGCGCGCCAGCGCCTCCGACATGAGCCGCATTTCCGCCGCGCGCCAGGCGGTCCAGGCCAGCATCCAGATGAAGGTGAGGGGCAGCAGCACGGACGCCGCGATGATCCCCATTTCGAGCTGTGTCAGACCGGACAGACCATCGAGCCCGTAAAGACCCCAGAGATAGGCCGCGCCCGCGCCAAGCCAGAAAATGCTGGCCAGAGCCGCCGCGCCGATGATCTTCGGGCTCGGCCGCCGCGCGATCATGCGGTACAGCGCGCCGCCGGTCGGGCTGTCCTCGTTTGCCGCGCGCACCGGAAGGGCTCCATCGGCGGGCGAGGCATTTCCGGCTTCCAGCCCGGAGCCTGTCTCGTCCTGGGTCAATTCCTTGTTTTTCATGATCTTTCCCGGCCTCGCGCTGACATGCGGCAAGGGGCAGCGTGTCGGAAGGCGGGTGGGGCGTCAACCTTCCTTCTGGGCGCCGCGCCTCGCCTTGGGCCGGGCTGGGGACGGGCGCGTTAACGAATCGGTATCCGGCCCGCCTTTACACTTGGCCGAGGCAGCAAAACGGCGGAGCGGCGGCATGAAACCCTCGACAATGATGCGTCAGACGGAAAGCGAAATGCGCCCCTCCGAAAGCCATTGCGGCGCCTCACGGCCCATCGATCTCGTCCATCTTTCCAAATACACGCTCGGCAACCGCTCGCTTGAAAATGAGCTGCTCTGCCTTTTCCGCTCTCAGGCCGATGTCTATCTCGCGCGGCTCGATGCGGCCGGCGACGAGAAGGAGTGGCAGAACGCTGCCCACAGCCTGAAAGGTTCCGCGCGCGGCCTCGGCGCCTGGGCGCTTGCAACGCTCGCGGAAGAAGCCGAAAAAACTGCGCTCGCCGCCCGTGACGACATCATGGCGCAGATCCGCGATGCCATCGCCGCCGTCAACGCTTTCATCGACAGCGTGGCGGAAGCCTGAGACATTTCCTCGGCCTCGCTTGGGGCTCAACCTTTCTCAAGCGACCTCTTGGGTTTCTGAACAAGCCAAAACAGGAATGTCATCCCGGGATTTATTCCCGGGACCCATTGGCTTCTCCACTTGCTGGTGCGTGAATGGGATCCCGGCAACAAGTGCCGGGATGACACCGTAGGATTTGAAGATGTGTGTTCTCTACTTCTCCACCATCCGCACCACCTGATCCGCAATCGCAAGCGACGATGTCAGCCCCGGACTCTCGATCCCGAAGAGATTGACGAGCCCGGCGATCCCGTGGCGTTCACGCCCGGAGAGAATGAAATCGGCTGCTGCCTCTCCCGGTCCGCTCACCTTGGGCCGCACACCCGAATAGGCAGGCTGGAGCGCACCGTCTTTCAGTCCCGGCCAGTAGCGGCGGATCGCCGCGTAGAAATCCGCGCCGCGCTCCGGTTTCACCGCATAATCCGGTTCCGCGCCTTCCGCCGCGTCGATCCATTCCACGTCGGGGCCGAAGCGTGCCTGGCCGCCGAGGTCGAGCGTCAGATGCACGCCGAGACCTGCCGCTTCCGGCACGGGATAGATGAGGCGCGAGAAGGGTGCGCGGCCCGTGAGCGAGAAATAGTTGCCCTTGGCGAAATATGCCTGCGGCACATGTGCCGCATCGATCCCTTCGATCCGCGCCGCGAGCGCCGGTGCCCATAGTCCGGCTGCATTGACGATGATCCGTGTACGGAGCCGCGTCTCCTCCGCGCCGGAAACATGGACGATGAAGCCATCGCCGTCCCGCGTGATCCGCGCAGCCGGCGCGTGAAACGCGATCATGCCGCCCGCATCCTCGAATTCGCCCTGAAGGCTCAGCATGAAGGCATGGGCATCGAGGATGCCGGTCGAGGGCGAGAGCAGCGCCGCCTCCGCCTTCAGCGCCGGTTCCAGTGCGCGCGCTTCCGCGCCCGTCAGCTCGCGCAAATCGCTCACGCCATTCGCCCGCGCCCGTGCCGCAATCGCCTCCAGCTCGGTGCGCTGTGTCTCGTCCGTAGCGACGATCAGCTTGCCGCATTTCCGGTGAGGGAGGTTCCGCTTGTTGAGATATTCATAGAGCTTCGCGCGCCCCTCCACACAGAGCCGCGCCTTCAGGCTTCCTTGCGGATAATAGATGCCCGCATGGATCACCTCGCTGTTGCGCGCGGAAACCTCCGTCCCGATCGCCCCGTGACGCTCAAGGATCACCGTCTCATGTCCGGCCAGTACCAGCGCCCGCGCTGAGGCAAGGCCCACCGCGCCCGCGCCGATCACCACCGCATCAATATTGTTCTCTGCCGCCACGCGGCGCTCCTTTGGCTGACGTCAATCCAGTGCCGGAGAAAGGGGAGGGTGTCAAAACCGGGGATAAGTTTTTTCAAAAAATTCTTCGCTTGCCGGCGGGGATAACGCTGCCGCTTCTGATTGCGATGCAACATATCCCCGTCATGCATGTGCGAAGGAAAAGGTGTTCGCCGGGGTGCCGTGACATTTCGATGACATTCCGGTGACAGCCAAATTTGTCTCATCCCCTGGTATCTAGATTTTCCTTTTCGGATCAATAGGTTGGAGCGTTTCCGCAAAACCGGCGAATTATGGCAGCCTGCCCCGGAAAATGCCCGGTTTCGTGCATGAAGAAGAACATTCCCGAAGCGCCGGAATCCGTCCGTCAACGGATCAATATCTCGCCGCCCGCCGCTCCACCGGCCCGTCATCCGTCAATGCGATATGCGTCAGCGTCTGTTCGTCGTGGTTCATGCGCCATGAGAGGAGTTTCTGGGCATATTCCAGCACCAGCGGCAGATAGGCGGGGTCGTTGGCGCGATTCACGAATTCATCCGGGTCTTTCTCGAGATCGAAGAAGAGCGGCGGCAGTTTCGTGAAGTGGACATATTTGTATTTCTCGTCGCGGATGATGTTCATCGTGCATTGATGCAGGGTGAGGCCGAGGCGCTTTTCGGCGCTGTCGTCTGCGGGGTCGCGGAAGTCGAATTCCCAATGCGCTTCCTTCCGCCATGTCTCGGGCTCGCGCCCTTCGAGGAAGGGGCGGAGCGAGGCGCCGTCGCATTGCACGGGGATCTCAGCGCCGATCAGGTCGAGCATGGTCGGCATGATGTCGACATTCTCGGTGAACTGCGTCACCACGCGGCCGCGGGCGCCGTCCGCCGCGCGGCGCGGATCGCGGATGATGAGCGGGATGTGGTAGGAGGCGTCGAAATATCCGCATTTGCCGAGCAGCCAGTGATCGCCCATCTGCTCGCCGTGATCCGAGGTGAAGATGATGAGCGTGTTGTCCCAGCGCCCGCTCTCCTTCAGGAAGGCGAAGAGCCGGCCCAGCGCCTCGTCCACCTCCGACATGAGGCCGTAATAGACGGCCTTCAGCCTGCGGAGCTTTTTCTCGTCCGCCGGCGCGCGGAAGAGCTTGCGGCCAAGCTGGTGTTCGAGCCAGGGGTGCTGCGCCGCTTCTTCCTCATGCGTCTCCATGCGCGTGAAGCCCGGTACCGTTGCCGGGTCATACATGGCGTTGAAGGGCTCGGGCGCGACGAAAGGCGGGTGCGGCCGCAGCAGCGAGAGATGGGCGATAAACGGCTTGTCGCTCGCGCCGATATAGTCGATCACGCGATCGGTCAGGAAATTCGTGTCGTCCACTTCCTTCGGATAGATGAGCGGGCGGGGCGTTTGCGCACCGTCCTCATATTCCGGGCCGGGCTTGCGTTCGCCATAGGCATAGCGGATGTCCTTGGGCACCTCATATCCGTTCGCGGCCAGCCAGTCGGTCCAGGGCGTCGGCCATGTACCCATCATGCAGACGGGGCGGATGCCGGGCAGCGGTCCTTCATAGGTGAGGAGCCAGGGGCTTTCGGGGTCTTCCTCGCGCGGGTCCTGGCTCGTATCGGTATAGCCGAACAGGACCGGGTCGTAGCCGAGGCGGCCTGCTTCCTTCGCCCAGTTCGTGTGGCGCGCATCGAGCGGTGTGCCATTGGTGCCGGAGCGGTGGTTCTGCAGATACATGCCGGTATGGAGCGAGGCGCGGGATGGGCCGCAGGGGACAGCGTTTGCGTAGTGCCGCTTGAAAAGCACGCCGTCCGCCGCCAGCGCGTCCAGGTTCGGCGTCTTCACCATGGGGTGGCCGCGGGCCGAGAGACATTCGCCCCGCCACTGGTCCGCCGTGATGAAAAGAATGTTGAGCCTGTCCGCCATTTTCCGTCCTCCCGCTGCGTTCTCCGCCATCAGACTATGCGATGCCGGTGACAGGCGGACAACGGGGAGGGGCGTGCCGGTGGGGTCCCCTGCGTGAAAAAGTCCCTGTGGCCATTGAGGGGTTGAAAAGAAAGGAGCCCTGCGTCATGTATGTGCCGCCCTTCGGGGCGTCAGGCGGGCGCGGCCCGGTTTCTCCACCTCCGGCAAAGAAAAGCAAGATGGCGAAGATCACCTATATCGAGCACAACGGCACGGAACACGTCATCGATGTCGAAAACGGCATGACGGTGATGGAAGGCGCCATCAAGAACTCCATTCCCGGCATCGATGCCGATTGCGGCGGCGCCTGCGCCTGCGCGACCTGCCATGTCTATGTCGCACCGGAATGGAAGGACAAGGTCGGCCCGGCCGAGAGCATGGAAGAAGACATGCTCGATTTCGCCTTCGACGTGCGCGACAATTCGCGTCTGTCCTGCCAGATCAAGGTGACGGACGAGCTCGACGGCCTCGTGGTGAATCTGCCCGAAAAGCAGTTCTGAGCCGTATTCCCCAGAATTTTCCGAGGACGGCGGGCGCCTCAGGCGCTCGCCTCTTTCTTTTTCCTGCCGTCGAAGATCTCGAATTCGTGTTCGATCGACTTTTCGATCAGGAGCCGCCACAGCGGCTCCGCGATCGCCGGGCTGAGGCCCGCCCGTTCTGCTTCCGCGAGCACCTTCTGCACCACATCCTCGATCCGCGCCTCGTCGCGCACCGCTGTGCGTTCACCCTTGATGATGCCTGCCTGCTCGATATAGGTCTGGCGCTCGGCGAGCAGCTTCACCAGTTCGCGGTCGATCCGGTCAATCTCCCTGCGGACATCCGCCATCGTGTTGCATTTGACCATCGGGAGCCTCCAGTCTGGTGCGGCATGGCGTCATGCTGCGATGCCGCATTCGCTGCGTAAGATAGGCATGATGGCGCGTTTGTCACGGGCAAACGGTGCGATTTTTCGCTTGGCGTTGCGGCAGGTGCGACCTATATAGGCGCAAGTGGATGTGAAATATCTATAACCACAAATTTTTATAGTGAAACATGCTCCCGGAGCAGGCGGAGACAGGTGGCTGAGATGGCACAAGAAACAATCTCGACGGATGTGGTCATCATCGGAGCAGGGCCCTGCGGCCTGTTCGCGGTGTTCGAGCTTGGCCTGCTCGACATGAAATGCCACCTGATCGACATTCTGGACAAGCCGGGCGGTCAGTGTGCCGAGCTTTATCCCGAAAAGCCCATCTACGACATTCCAGCACTTCCTGTCGTCAGCGGTCAGGAGCTGACCGAACGGTTGATGGAGCAGGCTGCGCCTTTTGGCCCGCAATATCACTACAACGAGATGGTCGAGGAAGTTCAGAAGCTCGAAGACGGCCGCTTCCGCGTGAAGACCGACGGTGGTCTCGTGTTCGAAGCGAAGGTCGTGGTCATCGCGGCGGGCGGCGGCAGCTTCCAGCCGAAGAAGCCGCCTATCCCCGGCATCGAGGCCTATGAAGGTAAGTCCGTCTTCTATGCTGTAAAGCGCATGGAAACCTTCCGCAACAAGAAGGTGCTGATCTCTGGCGGCGGCGACAGCGCGCTCGATTGGACGATCAATCTTCAGCCTATTGCGCAGTCGATGCAGCTCATTCACCGTCGCGATGGATTCCGTGCCGCGCCGGACAGTGTGAACAAGATGCATGCGCTGGTCGAAGAGGGGAAGATGAAGTTCCATCTCGGCCAGATCACCGCACTTCACGGCGACAATGGCCAGCTCACCGGCGTCACCGCCAAGGGCAATGATGGCAAGGACTACGAGATCGAGTGCGACACGCTGCTGCCTTTCTTCGGTCTCACCATGAAGCTCGGCCCTATCGCCAACTGGGGCCTCAATCTTCACGAGAACCTGATCCCGGTCGACACGGAGAAGTTCCAGACGAGCGAGCCGGGCATCTTTGCCATTGGGGACATCAACACCTATCCGGGCAAGCTGAAGCTCATTCTCTCGGGCTTCCACGAGGCGGCGCTCATGGCACAGGCCGCGTTCAAATATGCGAACCCGGATGCAAAGGTCACATTCCAGTACACGACGTCATCGACCAGCCTGCAGAAGAAGCTCGGTGTCGCCTGACGTATCCAGTATTTTTGGAGTTTGTGATGCGTATCATTCTGGTGGATGGCAAGGGGCGCGAGCACGAGCTTGAGGCCATGGAAGGCTGGCGGGTGATGGAGATCATCCGCGATTATGGGTTCCCCATCGTCGCCGAGTGCGGCGGTGCCTGCGCATGCGGCACGTGCCAGGTCGAAGTCGATCCTGAATGGTCTGCGAAATTGCACGAGCCGCGCGAGGACGAGCTTGACCAGCTCGACCAGAATTATGGTGGAGAGTGGTCGCGGCTTTCCTGCCAGCTCATCATGTCGGCTGAACTGGACGGGCTGCGGCTGCGCCTCTCCGACATCGCGATCCGCGAAGCGGCCTGACATCGTTCGTCTCACTGGACAAGCCCTCCATCTCTCTGCCAACAATGCGGAAAGTGGAGGGCTTTTCTTGCGCCGTTTCTCTTTCATCGTCTGGTTTCTCGCCGCATTTGTCTTCGCGGTTCCGTCCTTTGCACAGCCTCACGAGGCTGTGCAGACCAGTCTCTATTTCGGCCTCGCACTCGAGTCTGGCGGGGAGGTGGGCGACGAGGAGTGGACGGCCTTTCTCGCGGAGGAAGTCACGCCGCGCTTCCCGGACGGTTTCACCGTCGTCGATGCTTTTGGGCAGTGGCGCGATTCGTCGGTAGCGGGCGCGCCCGTTATTCACGAGAGGACGAAACTTCTGCTCATCGTGCATCCCGGAACAGCGGAGACGGAGCGGGCAATTGCCGAAATCAAGTCCATCTACAAAAGGCGTTTCGATCAGAAATCCGTGTTCCATACGGATGTACCAGTGCGCATCGTAGAGTAGTCTCCGGTTCATGCTTGCCAATTCAGTCACTGTTGAAAAATCCTTCGAGATATGGCCAGGCAAGTTGTCCTTTGCCGCAGGCGGCGTCGGCGCGCGCGAGGCGCTTGACGCGGCGACCGATATGGCGAGGTCGCTTGCCCGCGCCGTAATCGAGGATTCAGAGCTTCTTGCGAGCAGCGGCAACGTGCTCCCGCGAGGTATTGTGGGACGTCATGCGCTTGAGGCGGTCGCGTCATTCCGCGATGTTCATGGCGGCGACCTGCTGCCTTCGCTTGCTGCCGTGCCGGGTGCTGTCTGTGATGTGGTACTTGAGGCCATGCGCCGTGCAGCGGGCTCGGCGGATTTCGTCATCGTTGCGCTTGGCAATGCTGCAGCGATTCATCAGGAGCCGGGCGTCGTCATACCGGCCGATACGGACCTGCCGCCCGTGCTTGGCGAGTTTGTGCGCGCGCTCGGTGCCGGCATTCAAGGCGGCATGGCGCTCGGCGGTATTCATTCGATAATGCCGACGCGCGGTGCGCTCGACATGGTGGCTGTGCATTCGAAAAATGCGGCTGTTGCGGGTTTTGCCGCAGTGCTCGTGGCAGATGCGGCTGCGGGCGGTTTCTCGCCGCCCAAAGGAGATATGCCGAAGGACCGCCTTCTTGCGGCGGGCTGGGCGGGGCGGGCGATTGCTCGTGCGCCGGGTCTTGTCGAGCCAGAATTGATATGGGATGCGCTCTCTGCATCCGTCCGTCAGGCATCGGCGCTCCGCGACCGGCGGCTTCTTTCCGCCGCCGCGCTCGGTTTCCGCGGCCGCGGCCGCACTATCGGTCCCGTCGATGGTGACCGGCTGCTCCGCTTCGGTGTTTCGGAGTGGCGTTAGCTTCCTGGCAGCGCCATACTCTAGGCAAAACACCAAGGGGAGGGTGGTCCATGGGTTTCTACGAACGCCGCATCGTGCCGCATATCATCAATTGCGCCTGCGGCAGCAAGCCGATCCGCTATCAGCGCAAGAAGGTCGTGCCTATGGCCGTTGGCACGGTGCTTGAAATCGGCATCGGCACCGGCCTCAATCTTCCCTATTACGATGCCTCGAAGGTGACGAAGGTCATTGGCCTCGATCCGTCGGAAGAATCGTGGAAGCTTGCGGGCGAACGCGCGAAGGACCTCGCCTTCCCGGTCGAATTCATCGGTCTGCCGGGCGAACAGATCCCGCTTGAGGACAAAAGCGTCGATACGGTGCTCTGCACCTTCAGTCTCTGCACCATTCCGGACCCGGTGACGGCGCTGCATGGCATGAAGCGTGTGCTGAAGCCAGGTGGCAAACTCGTCTTCTGCGAGCATGGCGCCGCGCCCGACGAGAGCGTGAAGAAGTGGCAGGACCGTGTGAATCCGGTCTGGAAGGTTCTCTTCGGCGGCTGCAATCTCAATCGCAAGATGCCCTCGTTGATCGAAGAGGGCGGCTTTCGCATCGCCGATCTCCAGAGCATGTATCTGCCGTCGACGCCGCGCATCGCAGGCTTCAACTATTGGGGCGTGGCGGAAGCCTGATTTTTCTGGAGACGATCGTGTCACTTTCGATTATCGGCGCCGGCTTCGGCCGCATGGGTACGCTTTCGCTGAAGCTCGCGCTGGAGCAGCTCGGCTTCGCGCCTTGTCATCACATGACTGAGGTTTTCGCCCATCCGCATCAGGCAAAAATCTGGCATGCGGCGGCGCGGGGCGAGGCGGTGGATTGGGATGCGCTCCTCAAGGGCTACAAGGCGCTGGTCGATTGGCCCGGCTGCCATTTCTGGCGCGAGCTAGCCGCGCATTATCCAGATGCAAAAGTCATCCTTTCGACGCGCGATCATGATCGCTGGTACGAAAGCATGGTGAACACGATCTTCCGTGCGGTCGGCAGCGAACTTCCGCCCGAAGGCCCGGCGCGCGAGGTGCTGCAAATGGCGGCTTACGTCGTCCGCGACAAGACATTTGGCGGCAATCTCGACAAGGCGCATGTGCTCGATGTGCTGGCAAGGCACGAGGCGGAGGTGAAGCGCTCGATCTCCGCCCACCGCCTCCTCGTCTTCAATGTCGCGGAAGGCTGGGAGCCGCTCTGCCGCTTCCTCGGTGTGTCTATGCCCGAAACGCCTTTCCCCCGCACCAATTCAACCGAGGAATTTCAGGCAAGGTTGCGGTAGGGCCGCATTGCCGTAATAGGTATTGAAGAACAAAACGGGAACAATTATCTTGGGGCCATGGACAGGCGCGCCCTTATTACCGATTTGAAGTCCCGGATTGCCGGAGGCGGGGAGGCCCCTTCCTCAGGGGTGATCCCGCTCGGGGTGGAGGCTGCTTGCGTCTTGCCGGGAGGCGGACTCCGCAAGGGAGCGCTGCATGAGGTGGCGGCGGCGGCCTATCGCGACATGGGCGCGGCGACGGGTTTTGCCGCGGCGCTCGCTTCGGCGGCGATGCGGCATTCGGCGCGGCCTCTGCTTTGGTGCGAGGCGGCACGGCCGCCTTTCGACATGGGGCGGCTTTATGGGCCGGGGCTTGCCGCTTTCGGGCTCGATCCCGCGCGGCTCGTCATCGCGCTGCCGCCTTCCGATACGGATTGTCTCTGGATCATGGAGGAGGCCCTTCGCGCGCGTGCCTTTGCGGCGGTGATCGGCGAGGTGGACGGGCGCTCTGCCGCGCTCACGCTTTCCGCCACGCGGCGGCTGCAGCTTGCGGCGGAGGAAACGGGGACGCCGGCGCTTATCTTCACCGGCCATGGCAAGGCGGCGGCAAGCGTTGCCGTCACCCGCTGGCATGTCGCCGCGGCGAAGAGCGAAGTGCGGGCAGGCGTGGAGACGGATGAAGGATTGCCCGGTTCGCCGCGCTGGTACGTTACGCTTGTGCGTTCCCGCGGCGGTCAGCCCGGGGTCTGGCTCACGGCATGGAATGGCGAAGCCGTTATATTTTCCTTTGCGCCACCGCAGGACGAAAGCGGGCCTGCTTTTGCTGCGCAAGAGCACGGCACATTGCCTCCCTTCATGCAGGCGGGCTGAGGCTTACCAGCGGCGATAGGGATAAGGGTAGGGGTAATAGCCCGGATAAGGCCCCCACCAGGGCGAGGGGGTATTCGCGCGTCGGAGTTCCTGGGTGTTTTCTTCCTGGGCACGGATCTCCCGGAGTTTCAGAAGGCAGTTCGAAAAAGCCTCCGTGCCCGGATTAAATCCGATATGCTGACATTCTGCCTGATCTGCCTGCAGTTGCGCGGCGGCGCGTGCGGCCTGTTCCTCGGGGCTTGCACAGGCGGCAAGTGCGAACAGCGCGGCAAGCGTCAGTCCTGTTTTCACGATGTGCATTGAGGAATGCTCCCTGCCGTCAGAATCCCTTGCTGATGCCGATGCCGACACCGAAGCCGACATTGGGTGAGCGGCGCGCTTCTTCCTTCGCGCGGATTTCCTTCATCTTGAGGCGGCAGTTGCCATAGGCCTCGGTGTTCGGCTCGAAGCCAAGGTCGGTACAGTTCTTGTGGTCTATCGCATCGATGCGCGCCTGCTCAGCCACGGGGTCTGTGCAGGCGGCAAGTACAAGTCCCGCCAGCGCAGCGGCGAGGGCCAGATATTTCGCCTTTGGCTGTTTCATCATGCCGCTCTCCTGAGATCGGGGGCCCTTGCTCCCTCGCACCATCCTATCCCTCTTTCGGGCAAGAAAGAGGCGCCTTCGGATTCGACTCGCCTCGCGCCGGAGCTTGAGGCACAATCTTGTTCTCTTTTTGTTCTTTTTGGGTTCGGGTTGTGCGTATTGCAGAAAAACGCCGGATTGCCTCACTTTTTCTGCCGTCCTGGCCGGTGGAGCGGCTTTATCACCGGCTCAGGCGGCAGGCGGCGCCCCTGCCGGTCGCGGAGCGGCCGCGTGCGCTCGCGCGGGCAGGGGCAGGTGGTATCCGTCTCACGGCTTGCGATACATCCGCGCGAGCTGGGGGCGTCGAGCCCGGCCAACTCGTGCCGGACGCGATGGCGTTGTGCCCGAAGCTTGAAATTCTGCCAGCTGATCCTTCGGGGGACCGGAAGGCGCTCATGCGTCTTGCCGCCTGGTGCGGGCGCTGGACACCCTGGACGGCGCTGGATCCTGTCGGGCTCGGCGGGGAACCGGATGGCATCCTGCTCGACATTACCGGCTGCGCCCATCTCTTTGGGGGCGAGGCAGCACTTCTCAGCGAGATGCGGCGGCGCTTTGCCGGCTTCGGGTTCACCGCGCGGATCGCCATTGCCTCCACACCGGGCGCGGCATGGGCGCTGGCGCGTTTCGGCAATGAAGAAAATTGCGTTTTGCCGGAGGGCGGTGAGGTGGAAGCACTACGTCTGCTTCCCGTCGCGGCACTTCGCCTGCGTCGCGATCAGGTGGATGGGCTCATTCGTCTCGGTCTGAAGCGTGTGGGCGATCTTTACGGACGGCCACGCGCACCGCTCACTGCGCGCTTCGGTGCCGAGCTTTCGCGCCGCCTCGACGAGGCGCTGGGCGCCGCACCTGAATCCATTTCGCCCGCGCGTCCGCCCGTGCCATTCCGCGCGAGTCTCGCTTTTGCCGAAGGGCTGACGCGGCAGGCGCATATTCTCGAAGCGGTGACACGCATCGCGGGCGATCTCTGTACGGTGCTGGCGCAGGAGCGTAAGGGTGCACGCCGCATGATGCTCCAGCTTTTCCGAATGGATGGCGAGGTGACGCGGCTTCGCGCCGGTACTGGCGCCGCCACGCATGATGCCGCGCATCTCGCACGCATCTTCAACGAGAAGCTTGCACGCCTTGGTGACGATTTCGATCCTGGTTTCGGCATCGAGGCGATTGAGCTTTCCTGTCTCGCTGCCGATCCGCTCGAGCCTGCGCAAGGCGATCTTGAGGGCGGAGAAGATCATGAAGCGGAGCTCGAAAAATTTGTGGATCGGGTCAGCAATCGTTTCGGTGCAGAGCGCCTTTTGCGGCTTGCGCCGTGTGCAAGCCATATACCTGAGCGCACGGTGGTGCCCGTCCCGGCACTTCGTGGTGTAACGCCTGCCATGCGTGGGTGGAGGACGTATATGGACGAATATCGCGCTTCCTTCCTCGGCGGCAGTCTACCGCGCCCTTTGCGCCTCCTGCCCGCACCGGAACCTGTAGAAGCGGTGGCTGAGGTGCCTGAAGGTCCACCGCTTCTCTTCCGTTGGCGCAGGATTGCGCATCGGGTCGCACGCGCGGAAGGACCGGAGCGGATCGTACCGGAATGGTGGCGCAGCGGCGGCCAGCGCACCCGCGACTATTACCACGTGGAAGACAGCGACGGGCGCCGCTTCTGGCTCTACCGCGACGGGCTTTACCGCAACGACAATGAGGGACCGCGCTGGTTTCTGCACGGTATCTTCGAATGAGAGCTGGCTTTGCAGAACTTGCCATCACGAGCAATTTCAGTTTCCTGCGCGGTGCATCCCACGCCGAAGAACTCGTTATGGCTGCGGTGGCGCAGGGGCTCGATGCAATCGGCGTTGCCGACCGAAATACCATGGCGGGTCTCGTGCGCGCCCATGCGGCAGCAAAAAGCGCGGGCATCCGCTTCCTGCCCGGGGTGCGGCTTGCCCTCATGGATGGGTTCGAGGTCATCGCCTATCCGCAAAACCGCGCAGCCTATGGCCGTCTTGCGCGGCTTCTCACGCGCGGCAACAGGCGGGCTAAGAAAGGCGAATGCCATCTCACGATGGAAGATGTGCTGGCCGAGGGCGAAGGCCAGTGCTTCATCGCCATGCCGCCACCCGTACCTTGCACGGCCTTTCGCGGTAATCTCGAAACGCTCAAGGCACGGTTTGCAAACTCCGTCTGGCTTGCACTGACACCGCTCTACAGAGCGGACGACAAGCGGCGCCATTCCATGCTGATGGAACTGTCCGGCGAAATTAGAGTGCCGCTGCTTGCCACGAATGATGTTCTTTATCATGAACCGGACCGGAAGAAGATGCAGGATGTTCTGACCTGTATCCGAGAGCATTGTACCTTGCGCCAAGCAGGTTTCCGGCTCGCTGCCAATGCCGAACGGCATGTGAAGAGCGGCGAAGAAATGACACGACTTCTTTCAGCCTTTCCGGAGGCGCTTGCCGCGCCGCAGGAAATAGTACGTCGTTGCTCCTTCTCGCTTGACGAGCTTCGCTATGAATATCCATCCGACGTTTTCTCTGCGCAGGAGACGCCGCAGGAGCTTCTTTCCCGGCTGACATGGGAAGGAGCGGCGCGACGTTTTCCCGATGGTGTCAACGACAAGCTTTGCAAGACGATTACGCATGAACTGGCGCTGATCGAGGAAATGAAATATGCGCCATATTTCCTGACCGTACATGACATTGTCCGTCATGCGCGCGAGCAAGGTATTCTCTGTCAAGGGCGTGGTTCGGCGGCAAACTCTGTCGTCTGTTTCTGTCTCGGCATCACTTCCGTCAATCCGTCCGAAGTCGATTTGCTGTTCGAGCGGTTTATCTCGCGCGACCGGAATGAACCGCCGGACATTGATGTCGATTTCGAGCATGAGCGGCGGGAGGAAGTGATCCAGTATATCTACCAAAAGTACGGTCGCCGCCGCGCGGGAATTGCTGCCACCGTCATTTCCTATCGCTCGCGCAGTGCCATTCGAGATGTTGGCAAGGTATTCGGTCTATCGGAGGATGTAATTACTGCGCTTGCGCGTTCCACCTGGGGCTGGTCGAGTGGCGGTGTTTCGGCAAAGGATGCGGCGGAAATCGGACTTGACCCGGAGAGCCGTACATTACGCCTTGCGCTGCGTCTGGCGAGCGAACTGATCGGCTTTCCGCGTCATCTTTCGCAGCATGTCGGTGGTTTCGTCATTACTGACGGACCGCTCGAGGAAGTGGTGCCGATCCAGAATGCGGCGATGGAAGATCGCACATTCGTCGAATGGGACAAGGACGATCTCGATACGCTCGGCATATTGAAGATCGATGTGCTGGCGCTCGGTATGCTCACCTGCATTCGCAAGGCGTTCGAGCTTGTCGAGAGACATTATGGACGAAAACTCGATCTGGCGACTGTGCCGCAGGGCGACATGAAGGTTTACGACATGCTCTGCGAGGCAGATGCCGTTGGCGTTTTTCAGGTTGAAAGCCGGGCGCAGATGTCGATGCTGCCACGCCTGAAGCCGCGATGTTTCTACGATCTTGTGGTCGAGGTCGCCATCGTGCGGCCGGGGCCCATTCAAGGCGATATGGTTCACCCCTATCTCCGACGGCGGAGTGGACAGGAGGAGGTTCACTATCCGAAGGAGGAGCTTCGTGCCGTTCTGAGCAAGACATATGGCGTGCCGCTGTTTCAGGAGCAGGCCATGAAGATCGCGATTGTCGCGGCGGGGTTCACGCCGGGCGAATCCGATCAGCTTCGCCGCGCCATGGCGACCTTCCGCAAGTCTGGCACAATCGGTCTTTACCGCCAGAAATTCATCAATGGCATGATCCGTAATGGCTATGAGCCAGATTTCGCGGAGCGCTGCTTCAAGCAGATCGAGGGTTTTGCCGATTACGGATTTCCAGAAAGTCATGCGGCCGCCTTTGCGCAGCTCGCCTATGTGTCGGCCTGGCTCAAGTATCATTACCCGGATGCCTTTTGCGCTGCGATCCTCAATTCGCAGCCCATGGGTTTCTACGCGCCAGCGCAACTTGTGCGCGATGCGAGAGAACATGGAGTCGAGGTGCGTGCCGTCGATGTAAACCACAGCGAGCGGGATTGTACGCTGGAGGAAGCCGGACAGCGCAGATATGCGGTACGGCTTGGCTTCCGGCAGGTAAAGGGTCTATCCGATGAGGTGATGGACGCTATTCATAGAGGGCGTGGTGAGGGGTTCGACTCCGTTCGGCATTTCTGGCTAAGGACGGGTCTTAGACCGAAACTCATTGAGCATATTGCCGATGCCGATGCCTTCCGTTCGATCGGACTGGACAGGCGCGAGGCGCTCTGGGCGGTACGCGGGCTTGGCGGCTATACGGACGGGGCGGGTGGAAGGCCGCCTGCGCTGCTGCCTCTTTTTGCGGCGCATGAGGAAAGAGGTCTTCAAGATGAGCAGGAGATGCGGCTTCCCGCCATGCCTTTGGGCGAACATGTTGTACTTGATTATGCGACGCTTCGTCTCTCGCTCAAGGCACATCCTGTTTCATTTCTTCGCAGGCGCTTTGCATCGCAGGGCATCATGCCCAATAGCGGTTTGAAAGATATGGAGGCGGGACGGCTCGTCATGCTGGCGGGGCTTGTACTTGTGCGGCAGCGTCCTGGCACGGCAAGTGGCGTCATCTTCGCAACGATCGAAGACGAGACGGGTGTTGCCAACATAATCGTCTGGCCTAAGCTCTACGAAAGGCGGCGGCGTGTCGTTCTCACTTCACGGCTTCTTTTTGTGCGGGGACGTATACAGAAAGAAGGTATCGTCATTCATGTCGTGGCTGATGACTTGGAAGACTGGACGCAAGAGCTTTCCCTTCTATCCTCCAGCGCGGAACTTGGTGATGCCGCACTCAATCCGGCAGATGAAGTGCGCCGCCCGGCGCAGGACAGCCGCGAAGTGCATGAAGCCCGGCAGGAAGAGCGCCGCATGAGAGCGGCGCGTTTCGTGCCGAAGAGTCGTGACTTTCACTGAGTCGTTTTGCGCAGCGCATGAAACTGAAGTGCGCTACCGCCGATCTCGGTCAGAACGAAGAGCCACAGCACAGACGTTGCGCCCGCGGTGATTGCATGACCAATCAATGCGGCGACAACCAGTCTTGCCACCGAGTCCATGCGGGCAAGTTCAGCCGTAGGGGTCCGCAAGCGCACGAAGGCCCAGACAACGCCGAGAACTCCCATGATGTGTACGAACATCATGCCGAAGGGACCGGCTTCGAAAAGGAGGGCAGGTGTGCCCAAGCCAAGAAATCCGTCGAGCAGGTAGATCCCGGCGATCAAGGCTTCTGCCATAAAGGGTAGTGCAAAAGGCAGCGTCACGGCCAGGTCGAATCCGGCCACACATTTGAATATGCGTTCGGACATCTTCACTTCCCCTGTGCGACATTCAGTCTTCAATATTCGCTATGTGGCGATCTTCGCATCGGCTTCTTTTATTATAGACTACCCGATCAATGCCGCATGAACCTCCTGGAGGCGTTTTGAGCAAGCGTATCATTTGGATGGGTGGTATCGGCGCCGCCATTTTCCTCACATTTGTCCTTGTATATGTACTGTTCCTACGCATCCTCGCTGTCGATTTGGCAGCGCCGGAGCGGGGAATGGCTGTCGAAGCGGTCTATGCGACGGGCACTGTGGAGCCCGTGCGCTATGCACGGGTGGGATCGAAAATTGCCGGCCGTGTTACCGATG
This sequence comes from Parvibaculum sp., assembly GCA_019635965.1. Lineage (GTDB taxonomy): Bacteria > Pseudomonadota > Alphaproteobacteria > Parvibaculales > Parvibaculaceae > Parvibaculum. The sequence goes on from JAHBYK010000009.1 coordinate 36,716, forward strand.
TACTGAAGCAGGAAGGCGACAAGGTCGAAGCCGGAGACATCCTCCTGGTGATCGATGTTACCGAAAGCTACTCGCAGCTTCAGGAAGCGCAGGCACGGCTTCAGCTTGCCGACTCCGAGCTCGGCCGGGCGCAGAGGCTTCGCCGTTCGGGCAATGTGAGCGAAGCAGCTCTCGACCAGGCGCGCAGCATTCAGGCAGCGGCAAGTGCGGCACTTCGCGGTGCAAAGGCCCGCCTTGACGATCATTTCATCACGGCACCCATCGCAGGCGAGGTTCTCCGCTCCGAGTACAAGATCAAGGTGGGCGACATGGTGCAGCCCGGCCAAATCCTTTACATGGTCGGCGATCCGCGCGAACTCCATATCGATGCCGAAGTCGATGAAGAAGATATCGTGAAGGTTGCACCCGGACAGGAGGCGCTGATACGCGCGGATGCCTTTCCAGGCCGGGCTCTCGAAGGCAAAGTTGTCCGCATGACACCATTCGGCGATCCGGTGGGACGCACCTATCGTATCCACATCGGACTGCCCCGCGATACTCCACTCATTTCCGGCATGACAACGGAAATCAACATCGTTGTGCGGCGGGAAGCCAATGCACTTCTCGTTCCATTGTCTGCAATTTCCGGCAATGCGGTCTGGACGGTACGCGACGGGCGCGCGGAAAGGTTGCCCGTAACGCTTGGCGCTGTCGGATCGGACAAGGCGGAGGTGCTGTCCGGTCTCGATGACGACACGCACTTCATCATGCAGCCGCCGGCCGGGCTTAAGGACGGCGAGAGGCTGCGTGTCCGAAGCGGAAGCGAAGGCTAAGCGATGTTCTGGCGCGTCAGCATCGGCATTGCAGCGGCACAGCTTGCCCATCGCCGCCGGCAGACAATCGTATCGACGCTTGGAGTGGCGCTTGGTGTCGGCTTCTTCGTTGCCACTTCCGCGCTCATGTCGGGTTCGGAAAAGGACATGGTGCAGCGCCTCGTCGACAATGCACCGCATATTACCGTGAAGGACGAGTTTCGCACGGCGGCGCCTCAGCCTGTCTTTATTGTTTACCCGGAAGCTGCCGTCTCTCTTACCAGCACAAAGCCGCGCGAGTATCTGCGTGGAATCAAAAATCACGGCGCAAAGATCGAGGAGCTATCGAGGCAAACCGGCGTCATCGCGGAGGCGGCGCTGACCGGCACAGCAATCGTGCGTTATGCGGCGAAGGATGTGAGTGCCGGCATTGCAGGCATCGACCCTGAAAAGGAGCGATTTCTGACGACGATTGAAGATGACATGCAGACGGGCAGCCTGATGCGCCTCAAGACTGCATCGCAGGGCATTGTGATCGGGCAGGGCATGGCCATCCGGCTTGGTCTCGGAATGGACGACCTTGCGACTGTTGTGTCGCCCGAAGGTATTGTCAGGCGGATGAAAGTCGTCGGTATTTTCCGGACGGGCAACCTGCTTCTCGACGAGGGGCAGGTCTATATGCTGCTCAAGGATGCGCAGGTGCTGCTCAACAAGCCATTTGTCGCGAATCGCATCCGTATCAAAATCGCCGACCCTGACATGGCGGAGGAGGTCGCGGCCGAACTTGAAAGCCGCTGGGGATACCGCACGGAAAGCTGGCAGGAAGTGAACCGGGATTTTCTTGGCCTTTTTGTCATTCGCAATATCATCACCTACTCGATCGTTGGCGCCATCATGGCGGTGGCCGCATTCGGTATTTTCAACATCATCTCCACCGTGGTGATGGAAAAGCGGCGTGATATCGCGATCCTTATGTCGATGGGATTTCGTGCGTCGGATATTCAATGGGTCTTTCTCGTCCAAGGCGTTTTTGTCGGCGTTATCGGCATGGTGCTTGGCTGGCTGCTGGGGCTCATCCTGCTGCAAATGCTCGGGACCGTGGAAATCAAGGTGCCCGGACTGATGGACACGCAGAAGTTGCCGCTTGAGAAGGGAATCTTCCAGTTCGGGGTCGGCGGTCTCTTCGCCCTTGTTTCCGCCATTGCGGCAGCCTGGATACCGGCCCGAAAGGCATCGCAGGTCAGGCCTGTTGATATTATCCGGGGAGCGACATGACCGGCGCCCCGATCGTCGAACTCAAAGGTGTGACGCGCGTCCTGCAGGACGCGGTGCCGGTCACGCTTGTGCAGGACATTGATCTCGTCATCAATCGGGGTGAATTTGTGAGCATTACCGGGGCGTCCGGCTCTGGCAAATCGTCATTGCTCTATCTGCTCGGGCTGCTTGATTTGCCGACCCGGGGGCATGTGCTGATCGAAGGTGAGGATACGGCGGGATTCACGCCGGATCACCTCGCCGATATCCGGCTCGCAAAACTCGGCTTTGTGTTTCAGTTTCATTTCCTGCTGCCGGAATTCACCGTGCTGGAGAATGTGACGCTGCCCATGCTCCGGCTCGGTAGGCTTGGCGAGAAGGAAATTCATGATCGCGGCATGTCGCTCCTGGCCGATTTCCAGATCGCCGATCAGGCAAACAAGCGCCCCGACCAACTGTCAGGCGGGCAGCGCCAGCGCGTCGCGGTGGCAAGGGCATTGGCAAACGACCCTCCGCTTGTTCTCGCCGATGAGCCGACCGGCAATCTCGACATGCGCAACAGCGAGATCGTGCAGGCGATCTTTGCCGAACTTTCCGCCAAGCAGGGGCGTACCGTCATTGCAGTAACGCATGACAAGGACTTCGCGGATTCGGCGCCGCGGAACGTCCACCTCGTTGATGGACGTATCGAGCGCGACGTAAGGCGCTAGCGGCTCAACTCGCGCATGGCGTGGTCGAGGCCTTCCAGCGTCAGCGGGAACATACGCTCGCCCATGATCTGCTTGATGATCTGGAGCGAGGGCGTGTATTCCCAGTGGCGCTCGGGGATCGGATTGATCCAGACGCAGCTTTCATAGATCTGGTTGACGCGCTCGAGCCAGATGCCGCCCGGCTCTTCGTTCCAGTGCTCCACTGAACCGCCGGCATAGGTGATTTCGTAAGGCGACATGGTGGCGTCGCCGACAAAGATCACCTTGTAATCGGATGGGTATTTGTGAAGCACGTCCCAGGTGGCGAGCTTTTCCGTATGGCGGCGGCGATTGTCCTTCCAGACGCCTTCATAGAGGCAGTTGTGGAAGTAGAAATATTCGAGGTTCTTGAACTCGGTGCGCGCGGCGGAGAAAAGCTCCTCGCACAGCTTGATATGGCTGTCCATCGAACCGCCAACATCGAAGAAGATCAGCACGTTGATCTTGTTGCGGCGCTCCGGGACCATCTTGATGTCGAGATAGCCCTGATGGGCGGTCGCCTTGATCGTACCGTCGAGATCGAGTTCGTTCGGCGCACCTTCGCGGGCGAAGCGGCGCAGACGGCGCAGCGCCACCTTGATGTTGCGGGTGCCGAGTTCGACCTGATCGTCAAGATTCTTGTATTCACGCTTGTCCCAGACCTTCACGGCCTTGCCGTGGCGGCCTTCCTTCTGGCCAATGCGGACACCTTCGGGGTTATATCCATTGGCGCCGAAGGGGGAGGTGCCGCCAGTGCCGATCCACTTGTTGCCGCCTTCGTGGCGTTCCTTCTGTTCCTCGAGGCGCTTCTGCAGCTCCTCCATGATCTTTTCCCAGCCGCCGAGCGCCTCGATCTGCGCCTTCTCCTCTTCGGTCAGGAACTTCTCGGTGAGCGCGCGCAGCCATTCCTCGGGGATCTTGGCAAGATCGCCTTCGCCCATCAGTTCAAGGCCCTTGAAGACATGGCCGAAGACGATGTCGAACTTGTCGAGATTGCGTTCGTCCTTCACCAGAGATGCGCGGGCGAGGTAGTAGAACTCCTCGACCTTGCGGTCGATCACGTCACGGTCCATCGCTTCCAGCAGCGTCAGATATTCGCGCAGCGAGACGGGCACATTGGCCTTTTTGAGTTCATGGAAGAAATGGACAAACATGGGCGTTTCCAGAATCCTGAATGGCGGTTGGGCGCAGTCTAGGGCCTATGACGGCCGGTTTGAAGGGGCAGGGGTGTTCATTTATGCGCGGCATTTTTCTGGCAATTTTCCTTCTGGCACTAGGGTTTAGCGGGGCAGCCACAGCGCAGGACGACAATCCCTGGCTGGAGGCCGGGCGGGCCAAGGCCGAAATCGAGGCCTGCCTTGCGGCGGCGCCTGAGGACGCGGGCAATGCCGGGCAGGACTGCACCGACCGCTACGTTACGCAATGCGCCGAGGCCGGAAACTGGACAACGCTTGCCATGAACTTCTGCCAGTACGAGGCGACAGGCTACTGGGACGAAGTGGTGAAGGCGCGGGAAATGGAAATCGTCGCTAAGGAAAACCAGCGGCTGACCGATTGGGTCGAGGCGAGCGCGATCGCTTATGAGAAGCATCGGGAACTTACCTGTTTGCGTTTCCAGATCCCGATGGGCACCATGTATGGGCCGATGCTTGCGGCGTGCTACTCGCGGATGGCGCTCGAGCGGGCGTCGGTTCTCGAGGATTTCATTGGCGAGGAGCCGCTGATCGTGCCGGAAGTGGAAGAATAGGCGCATGGAGAAGCCCCCGGAAAAGACAGGTTTCGAAAATGGAGGGGCGCGGAGTGACTTTTGCCGCGGCTCCATGATTGTAGTGAGCGTCCAAAAACATTCCGCGCACGGCGTTTTTTGCCCCGATGCCGACTGCCTCCCAACAGCTTCCAGTTCGTCCGAGGAAACACCCTCTTGCCGAGCGGATCATAGGGCCCGCGCCCTTCACGCATCGGGCGCCCCAGGGGCGCCGGGGTACGTTGTCTCCCCCGCGGCGCAGGCGCCGTCCAACCTTCATGCAATGGACGCTCCGGAACATCCCTCCTGAAGGCAGTTCCTACGAGATGGGGGCGGAATCGGGGGGGGGTGGGGATAAGTTTTTGTCCTGCGCCTTTGGCGGCCGGCATGAAAAAGCCCGCGCGGTGAGGCGCGGGCTTGTTGCTTGAAGATATGGCCAGCCCGGACAAGCCGGACCGGCAAAGCATTATTCTAGTTCCGCTCACGCCGCGCGAGGAATGCAAGGCGTTCGAAGAGGTGAACATCCTGCTCGTTCTTCAGCAGCGCGCCGTGGAGCGGCGGAATGAGCTTGGTCGGGTCCTTCTCGCGGAGCGTTTCCGGCGAGATGTCTTCCGAAAGGAGCAGTTTCAGCCAGTCGAGGAGTTCCGACGTCGAGGGCTTCTTCTTGAGGCCCGGCACTTCGCGGATCTCGTAGAAGATCGAGAGGGCTTCCTGCACGAGCTTGCCCTTCAGGCCGGGGAAGTGGACATCGATGATGGCGCGCATCGTGTCTTCGTCGGGGAACTTGATGTAGTGGAAGAAGCAGCGGCGGAGGAATGCGTCCGGCAGTTCCTTCTCGTTGTTCGATGTGATGATGACGATGGGACGCTGGGCGGCCTTGATCGTCTCATTCGTCTCGTAGACGTAGAATTCCATGCGGTCGAGTTCCTGCAGTAGGTCGTTCGGGAACTCGATGTCGGCCTTGTCGATTTCGTCGATGAGGAGGATCGGGCGGTTCGGCCGCTCGAAGGCTTCCCAGAGCTTGCCCTTGGCGATGTAGTTGCGGATGTCCTTCACGCGTTCGTCGCCAAGCTGGCTGTCGCGCAGGCGCGAGACGGCGTCATATTCATAAAGGCCCTGATGCGCCTTGGTGGTGGACTTGATGTGCCAGGTGATGAGCTCGGCATCGAGCGCCTTGGCCACTTCCTCGGCGAGCACCGTCTTGCCGGTGCCCGGCTCGCCCTTCACGAGAAGGGGGCGCTGCAGCGTGATGGCCGCATTGACGGCGACGCGCAGGTCATCCGTGGCGACGTAATTCTTTGTTCCCTCAAACTTCATGATCTGGCTTTCCTCTGGGCGCCAAAGCGACCGTTACCGAATTGCTGAACGCGAAGGAACCTAAAGGCTGGCCTGGCCGGGTTCAAGGAAAAGGCCTGTTTGCGGTCGCGCGGCGCGCCGCCGGAAAATGAGCGGCGAGGGTGTGCCGCAAAGACCATGGCAGGGGCAAATATTGCCGGGGGAGCCCCAAAAGGGCGGCAGCGGCTACCGCCCGGATATGGTTAACAAATTGTAACCCATTGAAATAATTATAAAAAATCATTGGCCCGCTCCTTGCTCCCAATGGACCAGCACTTGTCCCGCCACCCATGGACGGGACGGACCGTATGGAGAGAGCCCATGAGCTTTTTTGGATCGATGACCACGGCCCTGACGGGTATCCGCGCCCAGTCGAGTGCGCTCGGTCACATCTCGGACAATATCGCCAATTCGCAGACGGTTGGCTTCAAGCGGACGGATACGCGGTTTCAGGACATCGTGACCGCCTCGACGAGCCGGAACCATCTGCCGGGCGCGGTGCTTGCGGCACCTGCCTTCACCAATGGCGTGCAGGGCTCCATCGACGCTTCGGAGGTGCCGACCCATATGGCGATCAATGGCGAGGGCTTCTTCGTCGTGTCGGCGCGCGTTGCCACGATCGACGGCAACCCGGTATTCGACGGCGTGAACTACTACACGCGGCGCGGCGACTTCACGATGGACAAGTATGGCTATCTGGTGAACGGCGCAGGCTATACGCTTCAGGGCCTGACGATCGACCCGGCGACGGGCAACCCGATCGGCGATGTGCCCGGCCGCATCCAGATCAACCGCGACTTCCTTGCCGCGCGCACGACCAGCACCATCAGCTACAAGGCGAATTTGCCGGCCTGGCCGAAGACTGCCAATGCCGATGCGGGCATTCCGAACAGCGAGCTGCTGACGGTCAACCGCTTCACGCCGGCGCTTGCGGACCTGTCGGTCATCTCCGCCGACAATGAAGACATTTTCCTGAACAACTCGCTCTCGGGCGGGGCGGTGACGGGCTATGACTCGCTCGGCGCGCCGGCGAACGTCCAGTTCCGCTGGGCCAAGGTCGACAATGGCAGCGGTGCCGGCGACACCTGGCAGCTTTTCTACAAGACCAATGACGCGGCAACCGGTGCCCAGACCAAGTGGGTGAATATCGGACAGAGCTATGCCTTCGATGCGCAGGGGCGCCTCAATCCGCCGGTCGATTCCACCACGATCACGGGCCTCACGGTGAACGGCATCTCGCTCGGCAATGTGGTGCTCGATCACGGCGCGTCGAATATCACGCAGTTCCAGGACGACAATGGCACGGTAAAGACGACGGCGCTCGATCAGAACGGCTATCCCTCTGGCGAGCTTGTGAGCATCGCCGTTTCCGAGAATGGCCGCATTACCGGCACTTATTCCAACGGCAAGACGGTCGATCTCGCGGAAGTGACGCTGGCGCGCTTCAATGCGCCGGACAAGCTGAGGCGGCTCGACGGCACGGCCTTCGCGGCGACGCAGGATTCCGGCGAAGCCATGCTTGGCGGCGGCGGCGACATCATCGCCTCGGCGCGCGAAGCCTCGAACGTCGATATTGCGGACGAGTTCTCGAAGCTGATCGTGACGCAGCAGGCCTATACGGCGGGCACGCGCATCGTGACGGCAAGCGACGAGCTGATGCGCGAAACGCTCAACATGAAGCGTTGATGATTTCCGCGCCGGGCGTCCTGACCGGACATCCGGCGCGGCCTTCAAGCCGGTAAAATTCCCAGCTTTCAGGTTTACCCATGTCTCTGACTTCCGCACTCGGCGCCGCAATGAGCGGATTGAATGTCTCCCAGTCCGGGATCGACATCACCGCGCGCAATATCGCCAATGTGGGTACACCGGGCTATACGCGGAAGGTCGCGCAGCAGACAAACCTGCTCGCGGGCGGCGAGGGCATTGGCGTACGCCGCGAAGCGGCACAGCGCCAGATCGACGAATTCCTGCAGCAGCAGCTTCGCACGGCTTCGGCGGGGGCGGCGGCTCTCAACATCAAATCGAGCATGCTGTCGCGTGTCGACACCATGTTCGGCGCGCCGAATTCCAACTCCTCGATCGCCGGTGCCATCAGCTCGCTTGCAACCATGCTCCAGGAGCTGGCGAACAATCCTGAATCTGATGCCGCGCGGCAGTCGCTTCTCAATGAGGCGAGCAATCTTGCCGCCAAGATGAACCGCATGTCGGATACGATCCAGAACATGCGGCTGGAAGCGGAGCGCAACATCGCCGCGGGCGTGGAGCAGGCGAATGCACTGCTCCAGACGATTGCGCAGGTGAACAACCAGATTTCGCAGCGCCAGGCGGGCAGCATGTCCGTCGGCGATCTGCAGGACAAGCGTGACATGGCGATCGACGAGCTGTCGCGGCTCATGGACGTCAAGGTCGTCAATCGCGACGATGGCACGGTGACGATCTTCACCTCGGGCGGGCAACTGCTGCTCGATCGCACACCTGTGCAGCTTACCTTCGACGAGCGGACGCAGATCGATGCGACATCGACCTATGAAAATGGCGGGATGGGTGCGATCAGACTCGTCTCCGGCTCGAACAATATCGATTTGATCGCGGCGGGTGCGATCCGCTCCGGGACGCTGGCGGGCTATGTCGAGATGCGCGACAAGGTGTTGCCGCAGGCCCAAGCGCAGCTCGATGAACTGGCGGCGCAGCTTGCGCTGAGCCTGTCCGAAGAAACGGTTGCAAGTGTGGCGGCCGTCGATGGCGCGGCGGCAGGCTTCCAGATCGACACGGCTTCCATGCTTCCCGGCAATACGATCAGCCTGACATACAGTGTGGGCGGGGTGCGGCAGAACGTGACGATTGTGCGGGTGGACGATCCGTCCGTTCTGCCGCTGTCCAACAATGTGACCGCCAATCCGAACGACGTTGTTATTGGTCTCAATTTCAACCAGCCGATGGCGGGCATCATTGCCGATCTTCAGGCGGCGCTGCCGCCGGAAGTTGTCGTGTCCAATCCATCAGGTTCGGTGCTGCGTTTCCTGGATGACGGTGCGGCGGATACGAGCGATATCGAATCGCTGAGCGCCGCTGTGACGCCGGCGGCACTTGCTGACGGCTCGACCGGCATGGCACTCTTCGTGGATGGCCTTAACGGCAAGATTTTCTCGAACAGTCTTGATGTGCCGCCGCAGAAGGCGGGCTTTGCCTCGCGCATACAGATCAATCCGGCGATCCGCGCAGACGATACGCTGCTCGTCTCTTATGGCGCAGGGGTGCCGCTCGGCGACTCCACAAGGCCGCTCGATCTTCTGGCGCGGCTGACCTCGAACGCCCGGACCTATATGCCTTCGACAGGTATCGGCGGCTCGGCGTCGCCGTTCAATGGCTCGGTTGATGAGTTTGCCCGGCGTCTCGTTTCCTTCCAGTCGGCGCAGGCGGCGAATGCCGAACGCGATGCTGCAGCGCAGCAGGTCGTTTCGTCCTCGCTGCAGGACCGTTTCGACGCCCAGACGGGTGTCAACATCGACGATGAGATGTCCAATCTTCTGCTTTTGCAGAACGCCTATTCGGCAAATGCGCGGGTCATTTCGACCATTCAGGATCTCTTCAATGTGCTGATGAGCATCGGCAGGTAACAGTCATGCAGATTTCAACGCTCTCCCAGTCTCTTGCGATGCGCCAGTCGATCAATGACATGCGCGCACAGTTCGACAATCTGCAGCGGCAACTTTCGACCGGTCTGAAGACGGATTCCTATGCCAAGCTCGGGACGGACCGGAACACGGTTCTGTCGCTGGCACACCAGCTGTCGCAGCTCACGACCTATACGAATACGATCACCAAGACCGGCATGCGCATCGAGATCATGGCCGATGCGCTGACGCGGATGAATTCGATTGCGTCCGAGACGAAAACCTCGCTCGCCAGCTCCGGCTTCGAGCTTGTCAATGGCAAGCAGACGAGTGCCCAGATCCAGGCGGCGATGCAGTTCGATGAGATCGTCAACCTGCTCAATCTGAATGTCGAGGACCGCTACCTATTCGGCGGCCGGGATACACAGACACGTCCGGTGGCACTGCCGTCCGCCATTCTCAACGGGGCAGACGGCAAGGCCGGGCTCAAACAATTCATCGCGGAACGGGCGCTCGCAGATCTTGGTGCCAATGGTCTTGGCCGGCTGACGCTCGGCACGGCCGGCTCGACGGTAACGCTTGGCGAGGATGCCGCGCCGAGCGTGTTTGGCTTCAAGCTCGCTAATGTCAACTCGACGCTCAGCAATGCAACGGTGACGGGCCCGACTGGTGCGCCGCCGGCGCTCGATATGGAATTTACGGGACTGCCTGAGGCCGGCGAGAAGATTGAGATCGAGCTTGCGATGCCCGATGGTACGACGACGCTCGTGACGCTGAAGGCCAGTGCGGCCAATCCGGCGGGCAAGGGCGAATTCACGATCGGAGTCGATGCGGCCCAGACCGCGGCAAACTTCCAGACCGCGCTCAATGAGGCAATCGGGCTCGAGGCGCGCACGACGCTGAAGGCGGCTTCCGCCGTTGCCGCGTCAAACAACTTCTTCGACTATGCCGCAGGCGGCGCGCCGCAGCGTGTCGATGGTCCGCCTTTCGAGTCGGCGACGGGACTTCGTGATGCGACCGATGCCGACACCGTGTTCTGGTATCGCGGCGATCTTTCCGGAACGCCGGGCAACAACTTTGTGGCGCAGATCGACCAGGGTCGCCAGCTCGCCTATGGTGCCCGGGCGGATCAGGACGCGATCCGCGACATGCTGAAAATGTCGGCACTCCTTTCCGCGGTGGAATATTCCGATGCGCAGGACAAGGAAGAACTCGCTTCCTACAAGGCGCTTTCTGGCCGCGTCACGAAGACGCTCAATTTCAAGGGTGTGCAGTCGCTGGAAAGCATCGTGACAGGGCTCGGGCTCGCGGCGTCAACGCTCAAGCAGACGCAGGACCGGCACGATCTCGTCATGGCCTCGGCAAACGAGCTTCTGGGCGATATCCAGAATGCAGACCCTTACGAGGTTGGCGTGAAGCTCACGACGCTTCAGACGCAGCTCCAGGCGAGCTATCAGGTGACGGCGATGCTTTCGAAGCTGTCGCTGGTGAACTTCATCTAGGCCGCGCACAGGCCGGCAAAGGAAAAGGGCCCGCTTCAACGGGCCCTTTTTTCACTTCCGCAGTTGTCTGCTGACGGTTAGCGGCCGTAGAGGCCTGCCGCAATCTCGCGATTGATCATGATGAGTGTGTCGAGAAGTTGCGGCTGTGGCTCGGTGGCTGCCTCGATCTCGCTGGTGCGCTTGAAGATGAAGATCGCCAGATTGGCAATGTTCTGCTTGATCTCGCGCGGCAGGGGATGGTCGTTCTCGGCGGCTGAGGCGGCAAAAACCGTCCAGATGCGGCGATTATAGACCAGGGCTTCATAAAGGGAGGTGCTGCTCTCGGCCGTCCAGTTATCGCGAATCCGCTGTAGCTGCCCGGCTGCCTTGGTCAGGATCGAGGCCTCGAATTCCCGTGGATCCTTGGGCGCTATGCGTGCCGCGCTGGCATAGGCCTCATGAGCTTTTGACATTCTCCAACAGCCCCCGTTCGTACTCGATTAGCTTTCGAGCTTCCTTGAGAGCTTTATACATTTCGCCGGTTAAGATTTTACTGTTGATGGCGTCGATGAAGGGATGTGTGGAGGGGGCCGCCTCAAGCACTTCCTTAACGATCTGGAAATAGAGCTCGTGATGAGGCCTCGGGTCTACCGAGAGGTACATCATCTGCACCAGCAGATAGACGCGTTTGCAGGGTGTGTCGGCTTCCGAGGCGCGCAAGATGTCCTTCTCGCGGAGGATCGGCGTATCGCCCTCGATGAAGAGGCGGGTGCGCTGATCGTCATTGGTGATGACGCTGTCGCCCAAAATGAAGCGTTCGCCGGGCTTGAGTTCGACTTTGAGAGCCATGAGGCACCGTCCAGAGCAGGATCCTGATTTGCAGCCATTCTAGACTGAATCGCCGTCAAGGGGCAGTGCGGGCCATGACGATCTTCAAAAGCGGACGGCGGGAACCAGGGTTCCCGCCGTCTTCATTTCGGTCCGGTTGCGCCGAAGCGCTGCCGGTTAGCGGATCAGCTGGAGAACCGCCTGTTCCGCCTGGTTCGCCAGAGACAGAGAGGTCTGGGCCAGAGACTGGCGGGTCTGAAGGGCGAGCAGGTTCGCCGCTTCCACGTTCGTGTCGGCCAGCGTCAGGGCGCCCGCACCACCTTCGAGAACATTGATCATGTTCTTGGTGAAGTCCTGGCGGTTCTGCACGACCGAGAGGTTCGCACCGAAGGTCGAAGCCTGCGTACGCAGCGTCTTCGTGGCAGCATCGAGGAGCGCGATGTCCGCGTCGATGTCCGCGAAGGTCGTTTCGGTGACGCCGAGGCCGGCGGCATCGAAGGTCACGCCTTCAATGTTCAGGTTCGACGTGCCGGACTCGTTGAACTTCACGAGCAGGCTGTTGCCGTTCAGCAGGTTGATGCCGTTGAACGACGCGTCAGTGGCGAGCTGGTCGATCTGCGTGCGGAGGTTGTTGTAGTCGCGCGCGAAAGTCGCACGTGCCTCAGCAAGCGTCTCGCCGTTCTGGCCCTGCGTGCCGGAGGTGGCAATGCCGAAGCCTGCCGCACCCGACGCAGCGGCGTCGCCGCCGATCGTCAGGTTTTCACCCGAAGCAACAGAGAAAGAGAGCGAGTCGCCCGTACGCGTGACGGTCAGGCCGGCAAGCGTGCCACCGGCCGAAACGAGGCCAGCGAGCTGAGATTCAATGGCAGCGGCCGAAGACGCGGCCGTCGCGTAGGTCGCCGTCGCAAAGACGACGCTGACGGCGGACGCCGTGCCGATCTGGAAGGTGACCGTACGGGCACCGGCGGAACCGGCAATCGCGGCGGCTTCGGCGGTCTTGTCGAGGGTCGTCGCCGTGGCCTTCGCCTGGAGCGCCTGGTTGGCGACCGAGCGGGCCTGGTTGATGAGCTTCTGGATCGACTTGATGCCTTCGTCGGCGGCCTTCAGCGTCTGCACGCCAAGGCTCATCGAGTCCTGAAGGGCGCCCAGGTCGGCTGCGCGCGCGTTCAGGCCAGCGGCGGTGAAGTAGGACTGCGGATTGTCGAGAGCGCTCGAAACCTTCAGGCCGGTCGCGAGGCGGTTCTGCGTCTGCGCCATGAGCGATGCAGTGCTCTGGAGCGTCTGCAGGTTGGAGCGCACGGCGCTATTGATGACGATATCACCCATTTGAAGTGTCCTTTCCTAGGAACAAAATAGTCCGGCTCTTCCTGAGCCATGGGTGCAGCATGAGCGTCACTCGTTAAAGCAGCGTAAATTGCAGCTATTTTTAGCGAGAATTTTCGCGGAAATTTTCAGTATACGGTTAAACAAAAAGGGCGGATCTTGCGATCCGCCCCAGCGTTCGTCTTGAGAAATACCCTTAACCGAAGAGGCGCAGAACGCCCTGTTCGGCCTGGTTCGCGAGCGACAGCGCGGTGGTGCCGAGCTGCTGGCGGGTCTGAAGGGCAAGCATTTTCGCGCCTTCTTCGTTCGTGTCAGCCACGGTCAGCTGCGAGGCGCCGCCCTGCAGCGTGTTGACCAGCGAGGCCGAGAAGTCCTGACGGATCTGCACGACGCCGAGATTGGCACCGAAGGTTGAGGCCTGCTGGCGCAGCACGTTGGTCGCCGCATTCAGCGTGTCGATAAAGGTGCGGATGTCCGCATCGGCCTGGAAGCCATGGTTACCGCTCTCATTGGCGACCGTGCCGATGTTCAGCAGGCCCTCCGGCGTCAGGTTGACGCCCTGAATGTCGAGCTGGCTCGTCTGGTCCGGGTTGAAGAACACGCTGAGCAGGTCGCCCTTCAGCAGGTTCACGCCCTTGTAGCTGGCGTCGCGAGCGAGCTGTTCGATCTGCTCGCGGAGATTGTTGAAGTCACGCTCGTACTTGTCGCGGTTCACGCCTTCCGTGGAAGATGTGCGGCTGCCGAGGAGGCTCGCAAGGCTCACCGGCGTGCCGCCGTTGCTGGCCGAGATGGTCAGGTCGCGGCCGTTCGCGGCGGAGAATTCGAGCTTGCCGTCGTCGTTCAGCGTGGCGGTAAGCGGTTCGTCGCCGGTGAAGGTCGTGTTCACCCAGTCGACGAGGTTCTGAACCGTGGCGACCTGGCCGCTCGCAGCGCCGATCGTGACAGTCTGCGTGACACCGCCGACGGTGACGGTGAGCGTATTGCCGGTTGACAGCGCACCGAGGCCGGCCAGAACCACGCCACCCGTGAGGGCGCCGGACTGGTTGCCGGTGATGGTC
>JAHBYK010000090.1 GCA_019635965.1 Parvibaculum sp.
GGCGCTCCTTCACCGCGTGCTTCTCGCCACCACCAATCCGGGAGACACGGTTCTCGATCCCTTCTTCGGCACGGGCACCACGGGCGCCGTTGCGAAGAAGCTCGGCCGGAAGTTCATCGGCATCGAGCGCGAGCAGCGTTACATCAAGGTCGCGCGTGAGCGCATCCGCCAGGTGAAGGCGGGCGATGCCGAAGACCTGAAAGTGACGTCATCGAAAAAGGCCGAGCCGCGCATCCCCTTCGGCACCATCGTGGAGCGGGGTCTGCTGGAACCCGGCACGGTGCTCACCGATCCGCAGCGCCGCCATGCCGCGCGCGTCCGCGCCGACGGCTCCATCGTCTGCCGCGATGCCACCGGCTCGATCCACAAGATCGGCGCGCATGTGCAGGGCCTCGATGCCTGCAATGGCTGGACCTTCTGGCATTTCAAGACCGACGGGAAACTCAAGCCCATCGACATCCTGCGCCAGAAGGTGCGGGCGGAAATGGGGTGAGCGGCGGTTCGCCTGACGAAATGCCCTCTGCCCCGCAATGGGCCCGCAACGTCACCGCTTCGCAAATAGCGGGCCTGCATCGGGCATGGCGTGGGCGGCGACTTTCCGCATGACGGTCGGCAGCGCCTCGCCGGCGAGACGGTCGAGCGACACCCATTCGCCGCCGCCCGGCACCACCTTCCTTCGCGTCGCCGCGGTATAGACATCGAGCACCAGATGGAAATGGGTGAAGCTGTGTTCGACCGAGCCCGGCACGCGCGTCCAGTCCGCATCGAGCGGCGCGTGATCGAGGCCCGGTTCCGCGCCTTCGGCCGCGCGCATGTCCCAGGGCGAGCCCGGCACTTCCATCATGCCGCCAAGGAGGCCCTTGTCCGGGCGGCGGCGGAGCCAGACCTGATCGCCCCTCGTCAGCCAGAAGCAGGCGCCGCGCCTGACCGGCCTTTCCTTTTTCGGCGCGCGGGCGGGAAGCAGCGCCGCGATGCCTTCCGCCTTCGCCTCGCACAGATGTTCCAGCGGACAGCGGTTGCAGGCCGGGTTCTTCGGCGTACAGACGGTCGCGCCGAGATCCATCATCGCCTGCGCGAAATCGCCCGCGCGCCGTTCAGGCGTCAGCGTCGCCGCCTTCGCGCGGATATCGGGTTTCACCTGCGGCAGCGGCGTTCGCAGCGCGAAAAGCCGCGCCACCACGCGCTCCACATTGCCGTCCACCACGGTCGCAGGTTCGCCGAAGGCAATGGCGGCAATGGCGGCCGCCGTATAGGGGCCGATGCCCGGCAGCTTCGACAATCCCTCCACATCCTGCGGGAATTTTCCTCCGTGGTCTGAGGAAACAGCCTTTGCGCAGGCATGAAGGTTTCGCGCCCGGCTGTAATAGCCAAGCCCGGCCCATTCCTTCATCACCTCCTCCTGCGGCGCGGCGGCCAGCGCATGAACATCCGGCCAGCGGGCAAGAAAGCGCGTGAAATAGGGGCCGACGGTTGCGACCGTC
This sequence comes from Parvibaculum sp., assembly GCA_019635965.1. Lineage (GTDB taxonomy): Bacteria > Pseudomonadota > Alphaproteobacteria > Parvibaculales > Parvibaculaceae > Parvibaculum. The sequence goes on from JAHBYK010000090.1 coordinate 1,482, forward strand.
GTCTGCTGCAACATGATTTCCGAAAGCCAGACGGCATAGGGGTCTGCCCTTTCGCCCTTGCGGGCCCGCCAGGGCAGCACGCGGGCATGGCGGTCATACCAGGCAAGCAGCGGCCTTGCGGCGGCCCTGGCGGCGGTATCCGGCGGATTTTCGGGCTTTCTCGGCATGTCTTTCTTGTCGCCCGGCGCCTCACGCCCGTCAATTCGCACTCCCCGCAAATTCGAGTCACAATGCGCGCCATGACCGGATACAGCCGCCCCGTCGCATCCATGCGCTACCGCCCCGCGCCCATCGGCGCGCAGGTGCTGGGCGTTGCGCGCGCGGCCTTCGTGAAGCGGGGCTTTGCCGAGGCCCATATCCTCGCCCATTGGCCGGACATCGTGGGTGGCGGGCTCGCCGAATATTGCGCGCCGGAAAAGCTCGTCTTTCCAAGGGTTTCCGGCGAGGAAGCCAGGGCCCGGCGGCAGGGGACGACGCTTGTCCTGCGGGTCGACGGGCCGGTGGCGGTTGAAATCCGCCATCTCGAGCCGCAGATCGTCGAGCGGATCAACGCTTATTATGGCTATGGCGCTGTCGAGCGGCTGAAGCTCGTGCAGGGGCCGCTGCCGCCGAAGCCGCGCCCCCGCTACCGGCAGATCCGGCCCTTGAAGCCCGAGGAGCGTCGGGCGCTCGCACAAGGCCTTGAATCGATTGAAGAACCGGCGCTCAAACAGGCGCTGGAAAAACTCGGCGAGCGCGTGCTGGGCGCAAGCCGCAAGACATAGCCCCGCGAGTCCCGATTCTCGCGTCATGGCAACAGAAAGGTTTGGTTGAGGGCGCCTGTCCTCACCGCCATAATGCCCCAACATCTGGTAGGAATGTGTTCCCGTGAATCAAAATAAAGCAATCATCGCAGGCGCTGCCGCCATTCTCGTGCTTGTTCTGGGCGTGCTCGCCTATCTCTTTCTCGGCTCCAGTGGCGATACCGGCGGGGGCGATACGGCCCTTGAGCGCGAGCTTGCCGTGGCCGGTCCGCTCGGCGACATGGCCAAGGGCAATCCGGACGCGCCGGTGACGGTGATCGAATATGCCTCGCTCACCTGCAGCCATTGCGCGAATTTCGCGGTCAACACCCTGCCGCATCTCGTCGAGAATTATGTCGAGACGGGTCAGGTCTATTACATCCTGCGCGAATTCCCCTATGACCCGATTGCGACCGCCGGCTTCATGCTGGCGCGCTGCGCGGGCAGCGACCGCTATTTCGGCTTTGCCGACACGCTGTTCGAGCGGCAGGCACAATGGGCCTTCACGCAGACCCCGATCGAAGACCTGAAGGCGATCGCGCGTCAGGGCGGCTTTTCGGAAGAACGCTTCGACCAGTGCATGAAGGACGAGGCGATCTTCAACCATGTGAAGGAAGTGGCGACGCGGGCGCGCGACAAGTTCGGCGTCAACTCCACGCCCACCTTCTTCGTCAATGGTGAGAAGGTCGAAGGCGCGCTTCCCTGGAACGAGTTCGAGCCGATCATCAAGAAGGCGCTCGCCGCGCGCGGCAAGTAACCAAAGGCTGATTACCGGCGGGGCGCCTTGCCCCGCCGCGCAACAACAGAAGATCGAGACAGACAGTGAAGTTCAACCGCCTCCGCCTTTCCGGCTTCAAATCCTTCGTCGACCCGACCGATCTCATCATCGAGCCGGGCCTCACGGGCGTTGTCGGGCCGAATGGCTGCGGCAAGTCGAACCTGCTGGAAGCCATGCGCTGGGTGATGGGCGAAAACTCGTTCAAGAACATGCGCGGCTCGGGCATGGAAGACGTGATCTTCGCCGGCACGACGGGGCGGCCCGCGCGCAATCATGCCGAAGTCGTGCTCTATATCGACAATTCGGACCGCTCGGCGCCCGCCGCCTATAACGAGTTCGACATGATCGAGGTGTCGCGCAAGATCGAGCGCGATCAGGGCTCGACCTATCGCATCAATGGCCGCGAAGTGCGTGCGCGCGACGTGCAGCTTCTCTTTGCCGATGCTTCGACCGGCGCCCATTCGCCTGCGCTCGTGCGCCAAGGCCAGATCGCACAGCTCATTTCCTCAAAGCCGATCAACCGCCGCCGCATCCTTGAGGAAGCGGCCGGCATCACCGGTCTTTATACGCGCCGCCATGAGGCGGAACTTCGCCTCAAAGCCGCGGAAACGAACCTCACCCGCCTCGACGACGTGGTGGCGCAGGTCGAATCGCAGCTTGCAAGCCTCAAGCGTCAGGCGCGGCAGGCCGTGCGCTACCGGAACCTGTCGGGCCAGATCCGCGAGACGGAAGCGATCCTTCTCCATCTGCGCTGGGAACAGGCGGTCGCCACGCTGAAGCAGTCGGAAGAAAAACTCGCCGAGACGGACCAGCGCGTGACGGAGCTGACGCGCGAGGCCGCCGCCGCAACGACGATCGAGGCGGAAGCCGCCGACCGTCTGCCGCCGCTCCGCGAAAAGGAAGCCGAAGCCGCCGCACGCCTTCATCGCCTCACCGTCGAGCGCGAGAATCTCGATGCGGAAGAAGCCCGCGCCAGGGAACAGGCAACGCGGCTCACCGCCCGCCTCGACCAGATCGGGCAGGATCTCGCCCGCGAGCGTCATCTGATCGAGGATACGCAGGGCGCGATGGCGCGCCTCGATGGCGAAGCGCAGGAGCTTCGCGCCGCCGAAGAAGGCCAGGGAGAGGCGCAGGAAAAGGCGCAGGCCCGCGTCGAGGAAACGCGCGTCACGCTGGAAGCCGCCGAAAGCGAACTCGACCGCATCAATCAGGAAATCGCCGCGCTCAATGCCGAGCGTACGAGCCTTGTGCGCAGCGTCGAACAGGGCCGCCAGCGGATCGAAAAGCTCGAACGCCAGCTCGCCGAAATCGCGCGCGAACGCGAAACGCTGTCGGATGCCGAGGAAAAGAAGGCGCAGATCGCGCTGCAATCGGCCGAGCTCGATGAAGCGGCGGCGCGCGTCGCCGAGGCGGAGCGCATGGCGCTCGAAGCCGAAGAAGCCCGCCGCAAGGCGCAGGATAATGAGAAGGCAGCACGCGAGCCGATGCAGGCGGCCGAGCGCGCCGCGGGCGACCTTGCGGCCGAAGCCAAGACGCTTGCCGATCTTCTGGCCGTCGGCGAGAGCGATCTATGGCCGCCGGTGATCGACGCGATCACCGTCGAACTTGGCTATGAAACGGCGCTGGGCGCGGCACTGGGCGACGATCTCGCCGTGCCGGAAGATCAGGCCGCGCCGATCCATTGGGAAACGCTCGCGCCATTCGATGCTGCGCCGGCCCTTCCCGAAGGCGCGACGCCTCTGTCCTATTTCGTGAAGGGGCCGGCCTCGCTCGCGCGGCGCCTGTCGCAGATCGGCATCGTCGTATCGGTGGAGGAAGGCAAGCGCCTTCAGGCGCTGCTCAGGCCGGGCCAGCGTCTCGTCACGCAGGCAGGCGCGCTCTGGCGCTGGGACGGCTACACGGCCGCCGCCGATGCGCCGACAGCCTCCGCCCGCCGCCTCGAACAGCGCAACCGCCTTGCCGGTCTCGAAAAGGAGCTTGCGGCAGCGCGCGCCGTCGCGGCGGAAGCGCGTGGCGCTTTCGATGCGGCCCATGTCGCCGCCGAAGAAGCGATGCAGCAGGAGCAGGCCCGCCGTGCCGCGCTCCGCGAGGCGCAGGGCGCGCAGAACCGTATCCGCGACGCGCTGGCCGCCGCCGAACGCGCGGCCTCCGCGCAGCTCTCGCGGCTTGCCGCCCTTGCCGAATCCGGCGAGCGGCTGTCGGGTGACAAGGTGGAAGCCGCACGCGCGCTCGAAGAAGCCGAGATCGCGCTGCAAAACCTCAAGCCCGACGAGGAACCGCGCGCGAAGGCTGCCGAACTCCGCGACCGGGTGGCATCGCTCCGCCTCGAACTCTCCGAAGCGCGCGCCGAGCATGAAGGGCTCCGCCGCGAGGCCGAGCAGCGTGCCCGCCGTCTCTCCGCCATCGCGCAGGAGCGCAATGCCTGGCAGCTTCGCGCGACCAATGCCGAACGCCAGATCGGCACGCTGGAAGAACGCAAGGCGGAAGCCGAGGCGGAACTGAAGGCGCTTGAAGGTGTGCCCGCCGAGATCGAGGAGAAGCGCCGCGCGCTGCTCACGCTTATCGCGGAAGCGGAAGCCGGCCGCGGCGAGGCGGCGGATGCGCTTGCCGAAGCCGAAAAGCATCTCGCCGAAGCGGTGAAACACGCAAAGGATGTTCAGCAGCAGCTTGGCGAGACGCGCGAGGAACGCGCGCGCATCGACGGCCTCGTCACCGGCGCACGCGAACGCCGCGCCGAAGCGGAAGATCGCATCCGTGAAGTGCTCGAATGCGAGCCGGAAGCCGCTCTCGCACAGGCAAATCTCGAAGAAGGCGCGGAACTTCCCGGCCTCGAACAGATCGACGCGAAACTCGAGCGGCTGAAGCGCGAGCGCGAGAGCCTTGGCGGCGTCAATCTGCGTGCCGAGGAAGAATCGCGCGAGCTGACCGAGCAGCTC
>JAHBYK010000091.1 GCA_019635965.1 Parvibaculum sp.
GCGGTTGTGATAATGAATTTCGAGGCCGAAGGGGCGCGCACGGGCGGCGACCGCCTGGCCGATGCGGCCCATGCCGATAATGCCGAGGCGCTTGCCGGTGAGGCGGCGGCCAAGCATCCAGGTGGGCGACCAGCCGGGCCACTGGCCTTCATGTTCGCGCAGATAGCGCGCCCCTTCCGAGAGGCGGCGCGGAACGGCGAGGATAAGGCCCATGGTCATGTCCGCCGTGTCGTCGGTCAGCACGCCCGGCGTGTTCGTGACGGTGATGCCGCGGCGGCGCGCGCTTTCCACGTCGATATTGTCGACGCCGGTGCCGAACTGGGCGATGAGGCGGAGATTTTCACCGGCCTGGGCAAGGAGCTTCGCGTCGATCCTGTCGGTCACGGTCGGCACCAGCACATCGGCCTCGCGGAGCGCATCCGCCAGTTCCTGCGCGGTGAAGGGATGGTCGTCCGTATTGAGGCGGACATCGAACAGCTCGCCCATGCGCGCCTCGATGGGGGCGGGCAATTTTCGCGTGACGATGACGAGCGGCTTTTTGGCGGTCATAGAAAACTCCGGGCAAGGGGCCGGGCCACATTGAGGGGAGACTGCGGCAGGATTCCGGCTTCGCGTCGCCTTTATTAACAGGTTTATCCGTTTGTTTGCGCCAATTTCTGGCAAAATCGGGTGAGTCGCATCAAGGCCGGGGCAGCGGGGCCGGCAAGAGAAAGAAATGCGGGAGCGCGTGAAGCTGACGGGACAAGGGCAGGGAAGGATGCGGCGCGGGCTCGGCCTTGCGGCGGCGGCGCTCGTTCTGTTCTGCCTGTTGCCGGGCCGGGCGGCGGAGGTGAAGGCGAATGCCGGTGCCGCCGCCGCCATGCCCGAACGCAGCCCCGGCCCTTCGACCGGCCTGCCGGTGCCGCGCTTCGTCAGCCTGAAATCGGGCAAGGCGAATGTACGCCGCGGGCCGGGCACGGATTTCCCGATCGACTGGGTCTATATGAAAAGCGGTGTGCCGCTGGAAGTGATCGCGGAATCGAACCATTGGCGGCGCATCCGCGACCATGAAGGCGATGGCGGCTGGATCTGGCACACGATGCTGGCGGGCGAGCGCACGGCGATCGTGGACGAGACGGAGGCGGATGGAAGCCCGGCGGCGCTTTATGCCAAGCCGCAGGCCGATGCCGCCGTGGTCGCCTATGCGGAAAAGGGCTATGTGGCGCGGGTGCGGAGCTGCCGGAGCGGCTGGTGCCGGCTCGACATACGCGGCATCGAGGGCTGGATTCCGCAGAACCGGCTCTGGGGCATCTATCCCGGCGAAAGCTTCGAGTAGCTTATTTGCGGCCCTGCAGGCGCACGATCACATCGACGCGGGCGACATCCATGCCTTCAGGCGCGGGCGGCAGGCTGCCGATCACCACGTCATCGCCGGCAATATCCATCAGCGCGCCATCATTCTCGAAAAAGAAGTGATGGTGATTGTCGATATTGGTGTCGAAATAGGTGCGCGACGAATCCACCACCACCTCGCGCAGGAGGCCTGCGCCGGTGAACTGGTGAAGCGTGTTGTAGACGGTCGCAAGCGACACGCTGACGCCGGCCCTCTGGGCCTCGTCATGAAGGGCCTCGGCGGTGACGTGACGGTCGCCGCCGTCGAAAAGCAGGCGGCCAAGCGCGAGCCGCTGGCGCGTCGGGCGCAAGCCCGCCTCGCGGAGCCTTGCAAGCGTCTGAGCGTAGGGGCGTTCCTGCGTCACGAACCCGGTCCTTCTTCACTGCCGGCGGGGGAGACAGGCCGGAGGCCGGGCAACCCTGCACTTTGTAATCGTTACAAACAATAAATAGGGTCCGGGTCATGCGATTGTCAAGAGCGCAGGGCCGCCCGGCGGGCCCGCCGATCCCGCCCAAAATGCCCATACATCAAGGGTTTGCGCGGGGCTAAGGGTATGTTACGAAGCCATCAGCGCAGCGATTGGGCGAGGAACCGGGCGGGCGAAAGCCTGCCCATAGAAGGGGACGGCCTGCCAAGAACAGCCGGCAAAAGCGGCGGCGGTGCAGGCCCTTACAGAGCGGACGGCAATGGCGGAACGTAAATCGGCATTATCCCTAGAAGACCTGCTTGAATGCAGCCACGGCCGGATGTTCGGGCCGGGCAATCCGCAACTGCCGCTGCCGCCCATGCTGATGATCGACCGCATCACGCATATCAGCGATGAAGGCGGCGAATACGGCAAGGGCCAGATCATCGCCGAATTCGACATCAAGCCGGATCTCTGGTTCTTCGCCTGTCATTTCGAGGGCGACCCCGTGATGCCGGGCTGCCTTGGCCTTGACGGCATGTGGCAGCTGCTCGGTTTCTTCCTCGGCTGGATCGGCGGACAGGGCAAGGGCCGCGCACTCGGCGTCGGCGAAGTGAAATTCTCCGCCATGGTGACGCCTGCCGTGAAAAAGCTCGAATATGTCATCAATCTGAAGCGCGTCATCAATCGCAAGCTGGTGCTCGGCATGGCCGACGGCATCATCAAGGCGGATGGCGAAGTGGCCTTCACGATCAGCGACATGAAGGTGGGCCTGTTCGGCGCGGGCGAGCAGCCCGCCTGAGCGCGGCCGCGGGGCAAGGACGTTCACAACGATACGGGCAAGACAGGACGGCAATGCGCCTTCCGGCGATGCCCGCGAGAAGCAAAGCGAAAGAGAGGCTGCCATGAGGCGAGTGGTCGTCACGGGGCTCGGTATCGTCTCCAGCATCGGCAACAATGCACAGGAAGTGACGGCGAGCCTGCGCGAAGGCAAATCCGGCATCGTCAAATCCGAGGTCTATGCGGAGATGGGATTCAGGAGCCAGGTGCATGGCAGCCTGAAGATCGATCTCGACGAGGCTGTGGACCGGCGTGCGCGGCGCTTCATGGGCGACGGCGCGGCCTATGCCTGGATCGCCATGAACCAGGCGATCGCGGATGCGGGGCTTGAAGAAAAAGATGTGAGCAACCCTCGCACCGGCCTCATCGTCGGTTCGGGCGGCGCCTCGACCAAGGCGATCGTCGCCGCTGCCGACATGGCGCGCACGGAGCCGGTGAAAGGCCCGAAGAAGGTTGGCCCCTTCGCCGTGCCGAAAGCGATGTCCTCCACCTGCTCGGCCAATCTTTCGACCTGGTTCAAGACCAAGGGCGTCAACTACTCGATCAGCTCGGCCTGCTCGACCTCCGCGAACTGCATCGGCAATGCGGCGGAAATGATCCAGTGGGGCAAGCAGGATGTGATGTTCGCGGGCGGCGGCGAGGAACTCGACTGGACGCTCTCCGTTCTTTTCGATGCGATGGGCGCGATGTCGTCGAAGCGCAACGACACGCCGGAAAAGGCGAGCCGCGCCTATGACAAGGACCGCGACGGCTTCGTCATCACGGGCGGCGGCGGGATTCTCGTGCTTGAGGAACTCGAACACGCGAAGGCGCGCGGCGCGAAGATCTATGCCGAGATCGTCGGCTATGGCGCGACGGCGGATGGCGCGGACATGGTGGCGCCGTCCGGCGAAGGCGCGGTGCGCTGCATGAAGATGGCGCTCGAAAACGTGAAGGCGCCGGTCGACTACATCAATCCTCATGCGACCTCGACGCCGGTGGGCGACATTCCCGAAATCAATGCGATCCGCGAGGTGTTCGGCGACAAGATGCCGCCGATCAGCGCGACGAAATCGCTCTCGGGCCATGCGCAGGGTGCGGCTGGCGTTCACGAGGCGATCTATACGCTGCTCATGATGCAGGGCGGCTTCATCGCGGCGAGCGCCAATATCGACGAGATCGATCCGGCGGTGGCGAGCGCCAACATCATCCGCGAGCGCATCGACGGCGCGGAGATCAATCTCGCCATTTCCAACAGTTTCGGCTTCGGCGGCACGAACGCAACGCTGGCGCTGCAACGCTATAACGGGTGATGCCTTAACGGGCGCGGGGTCTCGGGGGAGACGCGAGGCCCGGCACGGGCCTGAATATTCGGGGAACGACTGACCAATGCATGGTTCTGGCGACGAAAAGGCGGGCGCACAGCCCCTGGTGCTGACGGGCCCTCTGATGAAGGGCAAGCGCGGCCTCATCATGGGCGTTGCGAACGATCACTCCATTGCCTGGGGCATTGCGCGCGCGCTTGCCGCGCATGGGGCGGAGCTTGCCTTCACCTATCAGGGCGAGAGTTTCGGCCGGCGCGTGAAGCCGCTCGCCGAGTCGGCGGGTTCGAACCTGCTGCTCCCTTGCGACGTGACGGACAGCGCGAGCCTCGATGCCGCCTTCGCGACGCTCGAAAAGGAATGGGGCACGCTCGACTTCGTCGTCCATGCGATCGCCTATTCCGACAAGAACGAACTCAAGGGACGCTATGTCGATACGACGCGGGAAAACTTCCTGCGGACGATGGACATTTCATGCTTCTCCTTCACCGACGTCGCGCGGCGCGCATCGAAGATGATGACGCGGGGCGGCTCCATGGTGACGCTCACCTATGGCGGCTCGACGCGCGTCATGCCGAACTACAATGTGATGGGCGTGGCGAAGGCCGCGCTGGAGGCGAGTGTGCGCTATCTCGCGGTCGATCTCGGCCGCCACGGCATTCGCGTGAACGCCATTTCGGCGGGACCGATGCGCACACTGGCGGGCTCGGCGGTGGGCGACGCGCGCTTCGTCTTCAAGTGGAACAAGACCCATGCGCCGATCAAGGAATCGATCGAGCTCGATCATGTGGGCGGTGCGGGGCTCTATCTCCTCTCCGATCTTTCGGCGCGGGTTTCCGGCGAAGTGCATTTCGTCGATGGCGGCTACAACATCATTGGCCTGCCGCGCGCGAACGAGCTGAAAGAGCAGATGGAAAGCGGCGGCGGCGAGGGGTGAACCCTCACCGCTTCAGCGCGGTGAGCAATTCCGTCAGCGCCTTCTCCATGCGCGCCTGAGCCTTGCCTTCATGTCGCCGGACCACCCCTCCGCCCCGCCGGGCCCCGAGGTCTTTTCCGGCAAGGGCATGTGCCTCGAATTGCAGGTGGAGGACGCGAAGGCCGCGCATGAGGAGGCGATCGCCAGGGGCCTTCCCGTCACCTATCCGCTTACCGACGAGGCATTCGGCCAGCGCCGCTTCGGCTTTCACGATCCGTCCGGGCTCTGGGTCGATGTGGTGGAGCAGATAGAGCCGGCGGCGGGCTATTGGGAGAAATATGTGGCGGGGTAGTTTGCAACTGATTTCAGTTGCATAATGGATGCGGCCGGCCTAGTCTCTCACCAGTCCGGAAGCGGGGGACGAAATCATGACGCGCAAGGACAAGCTGATCGCGCGCCTGAAAAGCCGCCCGAAGGACTTCACATGGGAGGAGCTTGCCCGCCTTCTCGCAAGTCTTGGCTACCGGGAGAGCAAGACGGGGAAGACCGGCGGATCGCGGCGGCGATCAGCCTTCACAAGCCGCATCCGGGCAACATCGTGAAGATGTATGCGGTGGATGAAGTGATGCGTGTTTTGACCGATGAGGGTCTCATATGACCGATCTGCTCGAGTACAAAGGCTATTTCGGTTCGGTCCGCTTCAGCGACGAGGACGAGACCTTTCACGGGCGGATCGAATTCATCCGCGATCTCGTGACCTATGAAGGCCTCGACGCGAAGGGCCTGAAGCGCGCCTTCAGGGAAGCGGTCGACGATTATCTTGCAATGTGCGAGGAGGAAGGCCGCAAGCCGGACACCCCGCTCAAGGGCAGCTTCAATGTGCGTACCGGGCCGGAGCTGCATCGCAAGGCGATGATCCTTGCGCGGCGCCGCGACACAAATCTCAACACTGTCGTCACCGAAGCGCTGAAAACCTATCTGGAACGCGAGGACAAGCG
>JAHBYK010000092.1 GCA_019635965.1 Parvibaculum sp.
GCCTCCTGCGGGCTCGAGCCCGGCCGCGTCGTCGCCTACAAGCCGCTCATGGACAAGGCGATCGAGATGAGCGCGCACAAGGTTTCGGGGACCATCGTGCTTCAGCGCGAGATGGAGGAAGCGCCGCTTCTTGAGGGCCGCGATTTCGACTGGGCCTATGAGGTGGAGAAGGCGCGGGCCGCGGGCGCGAAGCCCGATTGCGTCGCCGTTGCCGCCACCGACCCGCTTTATGTGCTCTATACGTCCGGCACGACCGGCAAGCCAAAGGGCGTCGTCCGCGACAATGGCGGGCATATGGTGGCGCTCAAATGGTCGATGAAACATGTCTATGACATGAACCCCGGCGAGGTGTTCTGGGCGGCGTCCGATGTCGGCTGGGTCGTCGGCCATTCATACATCGTCTATGCGCCGCTGTTTCACGGCTGCACCACCATTCTCTTCGAGGGCAAGCCGGTCGGCACGCCGGATGCGGGCACGTTCTGGCGTGTGATCGCCGATCATGGGGTGAAGGCGCTTTTCACCGCGCCGACCGCCTTCCGTGCCATCCGCAAGGAAGATCCGAAGGCGGAACTCATCTCGAAATACGATCTCTCAAAGTTCGAGGTGCTCTATCTCGCGGGCGAGCGCGCAGACCCCGACACGATCCAGTGGGCGGAGAAGGCGCTGTCGGGCCGCCCGGTGATCGACCATTGGTGGCAGACGGAAACGGGCTGGCCGATGGTCTCGAACCCGATGGGGATCGAGCGGCTGCCGGTGAAATACGGTTCGCCTTCGGTGCCGCTGCCCGGCTACGAAATCCATGTCGTCGATGAAGCCTGCAAGCCCGTGCCCGCGAACACGACTGGCGCCATCGTGGTGAAGCTGCCGCTGCCGCCCGGCTGCCTGCCGACACTCTGGGAAAACGAGCAGGGCTTCCGCGAAAGCTATCTCACCGAGTTCCCCGGCTATTACAAGACGGCTGACGCCGGCTATCTCGATGAGGATGGCTATCTCTATGTGATGAGCCGGACCGACGACATCATCAATGTCGCGGGCCATCGCCTTTCGACCGGCGGCATGGAGGAAGTGCTCGCAGAGCACCCCGATGTCGCCGAATGTGCCGTCATCGGCATTGCCGATGCGATGAAGGGGCAGGTGCCGGTCGGCTTTCTCGTCATCAATGCGGGCGTTACGCGCCCCGCCGCCGAGATCGAGGCCGAGGCCGTTCAGTTGATCCGTGACCGGATCGGTCCTGTCGCTGCCTTCAAGAAGGCGATGGTCGTGAAGCGCCTGCCGAAGACGCGCTCGGGCAAGGTGCTGCGCGGCACGATGCGCAAGATCGCCGATGGTGTGGAATGGACTACGCCTGCGACCATCGACGATCCGGCGATCCTCGATGAAATCAAGGCCGTGCTCAGGGATGCGGGGCTGGCGAAGGCCTGATCCCGCCCCTCCCTTAACCCCGTCGCAGGTGCTATAACGCGGACCCCCGGCAAGGAGTATCGAGATGGCATCCGGCGATCAGTTGAGCGGCAAGGTGGCAATCGTGACCGGCGCGGCGAATGGCATCGGCCGCGCCATTGCGCGCGCCTTCGCGCGTGAGGGCGCGAAAGTCGTTCTCGCCGATGTCGACGAAGAAGGCGGCGAGAAGGTTGCCGCCGATATCGCCGCCGATGGCGGACAGGCGATTTTCCGTTATTGCGATGTGGGAGAGCGGCTCGATGTACGCAATCTCGTTTGCGCGGCGGGCGATGCCTTCGAGAAGGTCGATATTCTCGTCAACAATGCCGGTGTCGTCTCGGAAGGTGGAGATTTCCTCACCATGGAAGAGGAAGAATTCGACCGCGTCATCCGCATCAATCTCAAGGGGCAATTCCTTGTCGGCCAGGCGGTCGCGCAGCGCATGGTGGCGCAGATCGAGGAGGGTCATGCGCCCGGCACGATCATCAACATGTCGTCGATCAACGCGGTCGTTGCCCTTCCGGCGCAGCCTGCCTATTCGGCGTCCAAGGGCGGCGTGAAGCAGCTCACCAAAGCGATGGCGCTCGCGCTCGCGCCCTATGGTATCCGGGTGAATGCGATCGGGCCGGGCACGATCCGTACGGAAATGGCGAACACCGCCGCCAATGCGCGGGCCCAGGAAGCGATCCTGTCGCGCACACCGCTTCGCCGCATCGGCGAGCCGGAGGAGATTGCCTCGCTTGCCGTTTTCCTCGCATCTGACGGGGCAAGCTACATGACGGGTCAGACCGTCTATGCCGATGGCGGGCGCCTCGCTCTCAACTATACGGCGCTGCCGCTCGTCAAGAAGAACGACGGCGAGAAGAAAAAATAGAAACAAAAAAGGCGCGGGATTGCCGCGCCTTTGATTTGCCGGAACTGGACGGGGATTACGCCTCGTCGTCCTCGATCTTCACGTCCTTCAACTTTGCGAAAACGCTGTCCGCGTCGTAGGACTTCTTCTCTTCCGGCACTTCCGGCGCTGCGATCGTTGCAACTTCCGGTTCCGGCGCGATCGTCTCGCTCGCGGGCAGCAGCGTTTCCGGCGTGCCGGCAGCTTTGGCGGCCTTCTTGCGTTCGCGCTCCGCCTTGCGGGCTGCCTTCTGCACCACGGCATCGAGTTCGATCTGCGAGCACAGGCCGAGCGTCACCGGATCGACCGGCTTGATGTTCGCCGAGTTCCAGTGGCTGCGGTCGCGGATCGACTGGATGGTCGGCTTGGTCGTGCCGACGAGCTTAGAGATCTGCGCGTCGGTCAGTTCCGGGTGGTTGCGGAGCAGCCAGGCGATGGCGTCCGGCCGGTCCTGACGGCGCGACACGGGCGTGTAGCGCGGGCCCTTGCGCGGCGCGATGGGCGGCAGCTTGTACTTGCTTTCCGAGGCCTGGAGGCGGGCATCCGGGTCGTTCTGGCAGCGTTCGATTTCGGCGCGGGTCAGCTGGCCGGAGGCAACCGGGTCCATGCCCTTGATGCCCTGTGCCACGTCGCCATCGGCGATGCCCTTCACCTCGAGCACATGCAGACCGCAATATTCCGCCACCTGATCGAAGGTGAGCGAAGTGTTTTCGACGAGCCAGACGGCCGTCGCCTTGGGCATAAGGGGCTGAGACATATCAATTCCTCTGATCCATCCGGGGCTTCCCGGATAAACCGCTTTCTTCCATCTATGAGTGGATATGGCCGTTATATAGGGCGAAACAGCCGCCAATGAAAGCGGAATGATCCCCCTGATGCCGCCGTCCGGACGGGGCTCAGATCGTCAGCACGATCTTGCCGATATGGCTGCTGCCTTCCATCAGGGCATGGGCCTTGGCTGCCTCGGCGAGCGGAAAAACGCTGTCCACAAGGGGCTTTACGCGGCCTGCCTCGATCAGCGGCCAGATTTTCACCTCCAGGGCCCTGGCGAGGGCGGCCTTTTCCTCAATGCTGCGCGGGCGGAGCGTCGAGCCGGTCAGCGTCAGGCGTTTCAGCATGACCGGCATGAAATTCACTTCCGCCACCGGGCCGTTCAGAAAGGCAATCGAAACGATCCTCGCATCGGGTGCGGAGGCCTGAATGTTGCGGGGAATATAGTCGCCGCCCACCATGTCGAGGATGACGTCCGCGCCGCGCCCGCCGGTCAGCTTCTTCACCTCGGCGACGAAATCCTTTTCCCGGTAGTTGACCGCCTCGGCGCCGAGCCTTTCGCAGGCGGCGCATTTTTCGGCCGAGCCGGCGGTGGCGATAACGCGAGCCCCGTGCGCAACGGCAAGCTGTATCGCGGTCGTGCCGATGCCGCTCGTGCCGCCATGAACGAGAAAGGTCTCGCCGGCCTTGAGTGCGCCGCGCTCGAAGACATTGGTCCAGACGGTGAAGAAGGTTTCGGGAAGTGCTGCGGCCTCGATCGCGGAAAGCCCCTTCGGCACCGGCAACGCATGGGCTTCATGCGCGAGGCAATATTCCGCATAGCCGCCCCCGCCGACCAGCACGCAGACGCGGTCGCCCGCCTTCCAGCGCGTGACGCCCGGTCCCGTCGCCGCGATTTCGCCCGCGACTTCGAGGCCCGGCGTCTCCGGCGCGCCGGGCGGCGGCGGATAGAGGCCCATCCGCTGGATCGTGTCCGGCCGGTTGACGCCTGCCGCTTCGACCCGGATCAGGATTTCGCCCTGGCCGGGTTCGGGTGTCCCGATTTCGCGCAGTTCCAGCACGTCCGGTCCGCCGGGCTCCCGGATGGCGACGGCTTTCATGGTCTGTGGCAGGCCGGTCATGGCGGTTCCTCCGGGCATGGGCGCGTTTGCGGCGGGTTGCAGGTCTATCTTGGCCCCTTCAGACTGGCAACCTGCGCCGGAGCGATGGCGAAGGAGGAGAGCATGGACAAGGACGATCTGGAGCCGCGCCGCAGGCGGGGGGAGGCCCTTGAGGCGCTTGCCCGCGAGGATCTGAGCCTTCTCGGAATCGAGGAGCTGAACGAGCGAATCACTGCGCTTGAGACCGAAATTGCACGAATCCGCGCACAGCTCGAAAAAAAGCACGGTTCGCTGTCGGCCGCCGAAGCCCTTTTCAAGAAATAGGTACGTTGTCCTAATCCCTTCCAATGCATGGGGTTTTTCTAGGGTAAGTCCCCAGTATCGCCATGCCGCGGCCTGTGGCTTGCCCCGCGTCAAATTGCCACAAGATTAACTTCCTGTTAGGAATGATGGCGCTAGGGTGACCTTGCGTAATCCAGTCTTCTGGATTTCTGAGTGGCTCCTATCCACTCTGTTTGACGCCTCCCTGTTAGAACTGGGCCGCGGGCTTTCCCGCGGCTCTTTTTTATTTTCCGTGCCTTTTGCGTCATTGTCCCGTTTCCGTCCGCCAGCCTGTGGCACGGGAATTGATCCTGTCCGTCCTGAGTGTGCCGGTTTGAGGCTGTTGCCTCTGCGGCCGGCAAGTGACAAGCGGGACGGGGAGCAAGGTATGAGTGGTCAGGGAAATATGGACGACGAGGTTGTGTTTGCGGGCGCGGATTGCGTTTCGCTCGCCGACTTCATGGCGTCCGGCCTCTTTCAGCGCACCTATGCGGAAGGGATGCAGCTTGTCGAGGAGACATCGGCCTATCTCGATGGGCCGGGCCGCGAGGCCGCCCGCGCGCTGCCCCGCGAAGCCTCGCTCGCCTATGCGGGCGAGAGCATGCGCCTCACCACGCGGCTGATGCAGGTTGCTTCCTGGCTTCTTGTCCGCAAGGCCGTGCATGAAGGCGAAATGACGCTCGAGGAAGCCAATTCCGAGAAATACCGCCTCGCCACCAAGGAAATCGCCCGCCAGCCGCGTTTCGACGGCGCTGAGGCCCTGCCGGCGCGTCTTCAGGAGCTGATCGAACGCTCGGAGCGGCTCTATGCCCGTGTCGAACGCCTCGATACGCGCCTTCGCTCGGTGAGCCCGGCCATTGCCCAGCACCATCCGCTGGCAGACCAGCTTCGCCGCGTCGAGGCGTTTTTCAGGGAGAGCCTTGCAACGGAATTTCCCCGGCCGCAGTTTGGCCGCCGCAAGCACCGCCCGGAATAGACGCCGCCTCAGCCGCAAAAAGAAAAGCCCCGCGAAAGCGGGGCTTTTCGTCTGTCTCGAGGTGCTCGAGGTCAGCCGCTGATG
>JAHBYK010000093.1 GCA_019635965.1 Parvibaculum sp.
GAGTTCCGAGACCATGGCCTGGTAGCCCGCCATGCTGGCAGCGTCCAGCGTCAGAACCACGACGGGCGCCTGCACCGCTTCGATGTCGAGCTTGCCGAGCAGCTCGAGCGCCGTCTGCAACCGGCTTACGCCGATGGAGAAGCCGGTCGCCGGCACCTTCACTCCCTTGAATCGTTCCACGAGTCCATCATAGCGGCCGCCCGAGCCGACGGACCCGAAGCGGACGGGATTGCCCTTCTCGTCCTTCACCTCGAAAAGGAGATCGGATTCGAAAACGGGGCCGGTGTAATAGCCCAGGCCGCGCACGATCCAGGAATTGAACTCGATCCGGTCGGTGCCATAGCCGGCCGCCGTGAAGAGCGCGTCCATTTCGGCCAATTCATCAATGCCTTCGCGGCCGACGACGCTGTCGCCGACAACCTTGCGCCAGCCTTCGAGCACGAGTTTGCGGTCCGTCGCGCCTTCGCCTACGCCTGACTCCACATAGTCGAGTACGGCGGTGATCTGAGAGGGGGAAAGTCCCGCGCCTTTTGTGAAATCCCCGGATTCGTCCTTGCGGCCCGGCCCAAGCAATAGTTCGACGCCCTGCCGCCCGAGGCGGTCATATTTGTCGATGGCACGCAGTACCGTCATATAGGTTGCGCTGCCCGGCTCGCCGTCGAGGCCGATGGTTTGCAGAAGACCGTCCAGCACCTTGCGATTATTGGCCCGAATACGATAGCTGCCGCGGGGAATACCGAGAGCCTCAAGGCAATCGGCGCCCATCATGCACATTTCGGCGTCTGCCGCGACGCCGGGGGCGGCCACGGTGTCGGCATCGAATTGCGTGAACTGGCGGTAGCGCCCAGGTCCCGGTTTTTCGTTCCGCCAGACGGGGCCTGTCTGGTAGCGGCGGAAGGGCTTAGGCAGCGAATCGTAATTCTCGGCCACATAGCGGGCGAGAGGCGCTGTCAGGTCGTAGCGCAGCGACAGCCACTGCTCGTCATCGTCCTGAAAGGAGAAGACGCCTTCATTCGGCCGGTCTTCGTCGGGGAGGAACTTGCCGAGCGCATCTGCATATTCGAAGGCGGACGTTTCCAGCGGGTCGAAACCATAGCGCTCATAGACCTCACGAATACGCGCAAGCATGCCCGCCTCCGCGCGCACGAGCGCGGCGGGCATGTCGCGAAGCCCCTTCGGCACACGCGCCTTGGGGCGGAAGGTCTTTTCTTTCTTGCTCATGGTCTGCCCTTCGGGGAACCCGATGGTGGCCGTTATCCGCGTCTTTTTGAGGCGCGGCGCATACCTAGCCCATAGGCCGCAGTGTCACAAGCGCCCGCGGAAACCGGGCCATTAACGAATCAAGGCCGCCGAAATGACCGAAAAGTGACTGACGAGGCGGCGGAACGGCCCAACAAGGCGGGAATCGGTCAGAAAATTACAGGTTAAAGATACACACGCCGAAATCCGTAAAAACGGCGTTAATCCGCCCATTTTGGCGTGAATCCCGGCGCAGTTGCTTGTGGGGCATAACAGTGCCAGCCACTAGATAGGCCGGTCGTTTACTTTCTGTTTACGAAAGAATCGCATCGTTAACTCCAGAGACGAAATGCCGCCTTACTCGGCATATATGTATCGGGTTGCGGGGCCGCGTGGGGGCCGGAAGACACAGGTGGAAACCTTGGCGTATCCAGGCATCGCAATGAACCGTATTACTGGTCCGGCCGCCGGACGTTCAGCCCCCCTGACGGCCCATGTGGTCAGCAATTCGGCGGCGCTGTGCAGCGGTCTTGCGCGGCTTTCCGAGACCGGCGAAGCAGGTCCGTTCCAGTTCGGCTTCTCGAGCATCCATGAAGGCATCGAGCCTCTGCTCGCGCCTGGCATCGACGCCCTCATCATCGACATTGGCGCGGGCGAACCTGCCGCTTTCGACTTCCTGCGGCGGGTTGTTGCGCTTGGACCGGACGCGCCTGTCGTTGCCATCGGTGCCGACGAGCCCGCGTTGCAGGCAGAGGCGATCGAGGCGGGCGCAGAGGATTGCCTGGGCTTCGAGACCAATTCCCCTCGTGCGCTTGCCCTTGCCATTCGCCGTGCCGTCGCGCGCCGCCGCGCCCGGGAGAGCCAGAGGACAGCGCCTGCCACAAAGCAGGCCGAGGAAAAGCCGCAAGTCACGCTCATTCAGGAAACACCGGAAGCGATTGTCATTCTCGACAGTCAGGGCATCGTCCGCTTCGTCAACAGCGCCGCACAGGAAATTCTCGGCCGCAGTTCGGAAGAACTTGTCGGGCACAGTTTCGGTCTGCCGGTCGATCCGGGTGAGCATGACGTGACCATCAACCGGCCGGACGGCGACAACCGCTTGGCCGAAATGCGCATCGTCGATACGCGCTGGGGCGGTGTGCCCGCCCGCGTTGCCGCGCTCAACGATGTGACGGTGCGGCGCAAGCTCGAACAGACGATGCATGACGCTGAGGCCCGCAGCCGCGAGACACGCAAGCGCAGTCAGAGCTTCTTTTCCAACGTCAATCACGATCTCCGCACACCGCTGACGCATATCATTGGCTTTTCGGAAATGATGAAGAATGAGCGGCTCGGACCGATGGGCACCGACCGCTACAAGGAATATGCAAACGACATCTATTCGAGCGGCACCATGCTGCTCGACATGATCGAGGATCTGCTGGGCATTGCCGAAGCAGAAATGGATCATATCGATCTCACCGACGAGATCGTCAATCTCGGCCAGCTTGCCGAAATTGCGGTGGCAAGCCAGCGCCAGAGCGCGGCACAGGAAGGCGTGACGATCCGGGTTTCCTGCCCCGAGAACCTGCCCGGACTGCGCGGCGATGCAAGGCGGCTGCGGCAAGGCCTTTTCCGCCTCCTCGCAGAGGCTGTTCACACCGCCCACCGTGGCTCCGTGATCCACCTCACGGTCACAGAGCAGAAGGCCGCGAAAGGCGGAATTTCGATCACGCTCACGGAAGAGCGTGATCCTGCTTCGCTTGCAGCGGAGCAGGAATCCCTGCCCTGGTTCGACGGCGTGGAAGACCCATTTGTTAGCGCCGAAGACAGCAGCGCGCCGCGCGAGGAAAGTCTCGCCCTTTCGCTGACGCGCAAGGTAATGGAAATGCATGGCGGCTCGCTCGATGTGACAGGTGCCGATCGCAGCCGGCCCGGCCTAGCGCGCGATATGGGCATGAAAATTGGCCTGCACTTCCCGGCGGAACGCGTGATCCGCTAAGAGATGAAAGTTTCATACCCCTTTGACGGGCACGCCAAAGGGAGAGATGCCGCGCACATGGTCCTCGATGGTGAGCCGGTGTTTCAGCGGCGGGAAGGCGCGTTGCGAACAATCAAGCCGTTCGCAGAGCCGGCAGTTGACGCCGATCGGCGTGGCCGCGCGCTCATCGTCGAGATCGTAGCCCTGGCTGTAGACGATGCGGCGCGCATGCGCGATGTCGCAGCCAAGCCCCACCACATATTGGTCGCCTGGCACGCCGATGCCGGAGCCTGCGCGGCTCACCGTGCGTGCGATGGAGAAATAGCGCGTGCCATCCTCCATCTGGATCACCTGGCTGTAGACCTGCCCCGGGACGCGGAAGGCATCATGTACGTTCCAGCGCGGGCATGTGCCGCCAAATCGCGCGAAATGAAAGCCGGCCGCCGAAAAGCGCTTGGAGACATTGCCTGCATTGTCGACGCGGATGAGGAAGAAGGGGATGCCGCGTGCGCCGGGCCGTTGCAGCGTCGTCAGACGGTGGCAGACCTGCTCGAAGCTGGTGCCGAAGCGGCGCCCCAGCAGGCGCAGATCGTAGCGCGTCGCCTCAGCCGTCTTGTGGAAGGCACCATAGGGCATGAGCAGCGCAGCGGCGAAGTAATTGGCGAGCGCCACGCGGCATAGGCGCTGTGCTTCCTCGCTTTCGAGGCCGGAGCTTTCGACAATGTCCTCGATCGCGCGTGACTGTTCGAAATATCCGAGCTGATAGGCAAGCTGGAAGGAGCGGCCCGGCTGATCGAGAAGCTCCGACAGAAAGATCGTCTGACGGTGCCGGTCATAGCGTCTGAGCTCATGCGGCATCAGGTCTGCGGGCGCGATGCGCGTCGAAACGCCGTGCATGTCGCGGAGCGCCGTGCGGAGCGCGACATATGGCTCTTCAGCGCCTATCCCTGCGCGCACATAGAGCCTTTCGGCGGCATCATCGAGATCGGGGAAGTGGTTGTTTCGGCTGTTGATGAAGTCACGGACTTCCTCGAGCGGCAGGCCCGGCGCTTCAGCGCCGTCCAGCATGTCGCGGCCGGCGAGTTGCTCGGCAAGCATGGAGCCGCTGGTAACGCTCTCCTGATAGGCGCGGTAGAGTGTGGAGATTGCATCCGCCACGGCCGGGCTTGCCGAGGCAATTTCGCGCAGGTCCTGAATACCGAGCCCCGCATCGCGGAAAAGCGGGTCGGAAAAGACCTCGCGCAGCACGGTCAGCGCCTGCGCCTCATCGTCGCCCCCGAGCGTTCTCAGCTCGACATCGTACACATCGGCGAGCTTCAGCAGCACCTGAACCGAGACCGGGCGCTGGTCGCGCTCGATCAAATTAAGGTAACTCGCGGAAATGCCGAGATCGGCGGCCATGCGGGCCTGGGTCAGTCCGCGTTCGCGCCGGAGTCGCCTAATACGCTGACCTGCAAAGACTTTTTTCTCCGAGGCCATATGCGCCCTCGTCCAATTTGCCCTCAAAAGAGGCTGCGGAAAGCACATTAATTTACAAAGTTTACATTTTCAACAGAATCGTACAGGAATCTTGTGAAGTTCTTTACTTCAACATTTTCAATGACTTAGGAAATATTGGACAAGCCGCTGTTGCGGCTGTATGACCGCGCGCAAACGAACCCCGAAAAGCGATCCGAAGGAGGCGAGCGAGCATGAGCAAGGCAGCAGCCACGACCATTGCCGAGGGCATCATCGTCAAAGGCGCCATCAAGCCGGGCTATGAGCGCATTCTGACGCCGGAGGCCCTTGCCTTTGCCGCGTCGCTGGAGCGCAAGCATGGTGCGCGCCGCCGCGAGCTGCTCGCCGCCCGCGCCGAACGCCAGAAGAAGTTCGACGCCGGTGCGCTGCCGGATTTCCTGCCCGAGACGCAGCATATCCGCGAAGGCGACTGGAAGGTGGCGCCGATTCCGAAAGATCTGCTGGACCGCCGCACCGAAATTACCGGCCCGGTCGACAACCGAAAGATGGTCATCAACGCGCTCAATTCCGGCGCGCAGTCCTACATGACCGACTTCGAAGACGCCGCCTCCCCTACC
>JAHBYK010000094.1 GCA_019635965.1 Parvibaculum sp.
GGTGATGGAGACCTTGCCCTTCTTCACATCGGCTTCCGTCTCGCCGACGATCTGGTAGGTCACTTCTTCTTCCGTATCCTCGTCCACGAGATCGACGGTCGCGCCGAATTTCACCGTGTCGCCGGAAAGTTTCGACACGTCGATGATGTCGGCGCGGGAAATCTTGTCCTCAAGCTCGGCCACGCGGCTCTCATTGAGGCCCTGCTGCTCCTTGGCAGCGTGATATTCCGCGTTTTCGCTCAGATCGCCATGCGCGCGCGCCTCGGCAATCGCCTTGATGATACGCGGGCGCTCAACCGATTTCAGGAACCTGATCTCCTCTTCCAGGGCCTTGTAGCCTTCGGAAGTCATTGGAATCTTTTCCATTTCGCTCGACGATCTTTCTTCTGTTCCGGTTGATGAAAATCCCGCCCGGTTCCGTCCGGGAACCACATGGCGGGTCAACATGCCGATTGTGAGTGAGCGAGGCGGCGCGCGTCAAATGGGATTTGATGCACGCCGCCTTGCGATATTGATTCAAGTATAGGACTGGAGCGAGGCGACTTCCAGTTGGCCCTTGCGGACGGCCTCAATGCCTTCCACGGCGGCGCGGGCGCCGGCGGCGGTCGTATAGTAAGGCACCTTCATCATCAGCGCGGCGCGGCGGAGCGACATGGAGTCGGCGAGCGCCTGCGCGCCTTCCGTCGTGTTGAAGACGAGGGCGACCTCGCCGTTCTTGATCGCGTCGACGATATGCGGGCGGCCTTCCAGCACCTTGTTGATGGTGCCGACCTCGAGGCCCTGCTCGGCGAGATAACGCTGCGTGCCGCCGGTGGCGATGAGCTTGAAGCCCATGTCGATCAGCTTCTTCGCGGGCGCCACCAGTTTCGCCTTGTCGCTGTCGCGCACCGACACGAAGACCGTGCCGGACGTCGGCACCTTCGCGCCTCCGCCAAGCTGGCTCTTTGCGAAGGCGACGGCGAAGCTCTTGTCGAGGCCCATCACTTCGCCGGTCGAGCGCATTTCGGGGCCGAGCACCGTGTCGACGCCGGGGAAGCGCGCGAAGGGGAAGACGGCTTCCTTCACCGCGACGCGGCCATGCGCATCCGGCTTCAGATTGAAGTCGGCGAGTTTTGCGCCCGCCATCACCTTGGCGGCGATCTTCGCCACCGGCTCGCCGATCACCTTTGCCACGAAAGGCACGGTGCGCGAGGCGCGCGGGTTCACTTCCAGCACATAGATGGTGCCGTCCTGCACCGCATATTGCACGTTCATCAGACCGCCGACATTGAGCGCGAGCGCCATTGCGCGCGTCTGGCGCTCGATCTCGGCAATCGTGGCGGCGGGCAGCGAATAGGGCGGCAGCGAACAGGCACTGTCGCCGGAATGAACGCCCGCTTCCTCGATATGTTCCATGATGCCGCAGATCACGACATCCTTGCCGTCGCAGAGCGCATCGACGTCCACTTCGATCGCATCATGCAGATAGCCGTCGATCAGCACCGGGCTCTTGCCTGACACGTTCACCGCCTCGTTGATGTAGCGTTCGAGATGGGCCGTGTCGCGCACGATTTCCATGCCGCGGCCGCCGAGAACATAGGACGGGCGGATGACGACGGGATAGCCGATCCTTTCGGCAATCGCCTTGGCTTCGGCGGCGGAGCGCGCAATGCCGTTCGGCGGCTGGCGGAGGCCGAGCCTGTCGATCAGCGCCTTGAAGCGGTCGCGGTCTTCGGCAAGGTCGATCGCATCCGGCGAGGTACCGAGGATCGGCACCTGCGCGCGTTCAAGATCGTTGGCGAGCTTCAGCGGCGTCTGGCCGCCGAACTGGACGATGACACCGGCGAGCGTTCCCTTCGAGCGTTCGACGTCGATCAGCTCCAGCACGTCCTCGGCGGTGAGCGGTTCGAAATAGAGGCGGTCCGACGTGTCGTAGTCGGTCGAGACGGTTTCCGGGTTGCAGTTCACCATGATGCTTTCGATGCCGACTTCATCGAGCGCGAAGGCGGCATGACAGCAGCAATAGTCGAATTCGATGCCCTGGCCGATGCGGTTCGGCCCGCCGCCCAGGATGATCGCCTTCCTGGCGTTCGAGGGCTGGGATTCGCAATCGGCGTGGCCTGCAAAATCCGTCTCGTAGGTCGAGTACATGTAGGGCGTCAGGCTTTCGAACTCGGCGGCACAGGTGTCGATGCGCTTGTAGACCGGGCGCACGCCCATCTCGCGCCGCGCCTTGCGCACGGCCTCCTCTTCGCTGCCCGCAAGCTCGGCGAGCCGCGCATCGGAAAAGCCCATCGCCTTCAGCGCGCGCATTTCGGCTTTCGTCTGCGGCAGGCCGTTCCTGCGCACGGTCTCTTCCGCATCGACGATTTCCTGCAACTGTTCGATGAACCAGGGATCATAGGCGCAAGAGGCGCGGATCTGGTCATGCGGCACGCCAAGGCGGAGCGCCTGAGCGATGACGAGCAGGCGGTCGGGCGTCGGCTTGCCGAGGGCGGCGCGGATCGCGTTCTTGTCGTCGCCTTCGCCCATGCCGGGCACGGTGACTTCATTGAGGCCGGTGAGGCCGGTCTCCATCGAGCGGAGCGCCTTTTGCAGGCTCTCCTTGAAGGTGCGGCCGATGGCCATGGCCTCGCCGACGGATTTCATCGCCGTGCCGAGCAGGCGCTCGGCGCCCGCGAATTTCTCGAAGGCGAAGCGCGGAATCTTCGTGACCACATAATCGATGGTCGGCTCGAAGCTCGCGGGTGTGACCTTGGTGATGTCGTTCTGCAATTCGTCGAGCGTGTAGCCGACGGCGAGCTTCGCCGCGACCTTGGCAATCGGGAAGCCGGTGGCCTTCGACGCGAGCGCGGAGGAGCGCGAGACGCGCGGGTTCATCTCGATGACAACGAGACGGCCATCCTTCGGGTTGACGGCGAACTGCACATTGGAGCCGCCCGTCTCGACACCGATCTCGCGCAGCACGGCGATGCTCGCATTGCGCATCACCTGATATTCCTTGTCGGTGAGCGTGAGCGCCGGTGCGATGGTGATCGAGTCGCCCGTGTGGACGCCCATCGGGTCCACATTTTCAATCGATGGAGCAGATGATGATGCAGTTGTCCGCGCGGTCGCGGACGACTTCCATTTCGTATTCTTCGCCGAGCACGCTTCTTCCACAGCACTTCGCTTGATTTGTAGCCTTGCATCGAGGCCGCTTTCGATGATGTCGGCAAATTCCTGCCGGTTATAGGCGATGCCGCCGCCCGTGCCGCCCATGGTGAAGAGGGGCGGATGATTGCGGGGAGGCCGACAATCTCCAGCGCTTCCAGCGCCTCGTCCATGTTGTGGGCGACGATGCGCGAGCGCGGCTTTCAAGGCCGATACGGTCCATCGCATCGCGGAAGAGTTTCCAAGCGCTCCTGGCCATCTCGATCGCTTTCGCGCTTTTGCGCTGACTGGTTCCGACGCCGAATTTTTCGAGCACGCCCATATCGGCAAAGCGCGAGCGCGGTGCTGAGCGCGGTCTGGCCGCCCATCGGGCAGCAGTTACGTCGGGCCGCCCTTCGATGATCTTCGCCACGATGTCAAGGGATCGGCTCTTAGCAGAGGCTGGCCGGGTGGCCCGGTCCGGAGTCATGATCGTCGCCGGATTGGAGTTCACCAGATGATGCGATAGCCCTCATCCTTCAGCGCGCCTTGCAAGCCTGCGCCCGGAATAATCGAACTCGCAAAGCCTGTCCAATGATGATCGGCCCCGCGCTGATGATCATGATGCTTTTGATGTCTGTACGTTTGGGCATGACTATCGGCTACCGGCTGAAGAAGTAGAATGAGACATCCCTCTCCCTCCGGGGAGAGGTAGCGAGCGTGGTGTATGTGAGCATGAACAACGTCATGGCCCGGCTTGTCCGGGCCATCCACGTCTTTCTTGTCGGCGGATGCTGCAGTTGTGGATGGCCCGCCGCACAGTTGGCCAAATGAAAAAGAGGTCCGCTGGAGGCGGGAAGGGCGAAGGGGGCGGCGGTCTCCGCCATCACTTCCCCTCCTCGATCAGCTTCACGAAGCGGTCGAAGAGGTAGTGGCTGTCCTGCGGGCCGGGGGCGGCTTCCGGGTGGTACTGCACGGAGAAGACGGGCTTGCCCTTGAGCCTGATGCCGCAATTCGAGCCGTCGAAGAGCGAAACATGCGTTTCCTCGACCGTTGCGGGCAGGCTTTCGCGCGAGACGGCGAAGCCGTGATTCATCGAGGTGATCTCGACCTTGCCGGTCGTGTAGTCCTTCACCGGATGGTTCGCGCCGTGGTGGCCCTGATGCATCTTCTCCGTCTTTGCGCCAAGCGCCAGCGCCAGCATCTGGTGGCCGAGGCAGATGCCGAACACGGGCTTGCCGCTCTCGACGAGCTTGCGGATTTCCGGCACCGCATATTCGCCCGTTGCCGCCGGATCGCCGGGGCCGTTCGAGAGAAACACGCCATCGGGGTTCAGCGCGAGGATGTCTTCCGCTTTCGTTTCGGCGGGAACCACCGTCACTTCGCAGCCCGCGCTCACAAGGCAGCGCAGGATGTTGCGCTTGATGCCATAGTCGATGGCGACGACGCGGTGTTTCAGATCCTTGCCTTCGGCAAAGCCCTTGTCCCATGCCCATGTCGCCTCGCGCCAGGAATAGGACTGGCCGCAGGTGACGTCCTTCACGAGGTCCATGCCGACAAGACCGGGCCAGCCGCGCGCCTTTTCAAGCAGCTTGGGAATATCGAAATTGCCGGCGGGATCATGCGCGATGAGCCCGTCCACAAAGCCCTTCTCGCGGATGCGGCGCGTCAGCGCGCGCGTGTCGATGCCGGAAAGGCCGATGATGCCGCGCGCCTTCAGCCACTGATCGAGATGCTGAGCGGCGCGGTAGTTCGAGGGATTGGTGATGTCGGCGCGGATCACAAGCCCGCGCACACCGGAAGCGGAGGCGAGGTTCGAGGTTTCGATGTCCTCGTCATTCGTGCCGACATTGCCGATATGGGGGAAGGTGAAGGTGATGATCTGTCCGGCATAGGAGGGGTCGGTCAGGATTTCCTGATAGCCGGTGATCGCCGTGTTGAAGCAGACCTCGCCGGTGGCCTCGCCCACCGCGCCGACACCGCGCCCAAAAAGAACCGTGCCATCCTTGAGAACCAGGAGGGCAGTCGGTTTTTCGGTCGCGGTCATGGAGCTTGCTTCTTTCGGTTTGGGCGTCGGGTTCGCGGTGTCGGCCGGGGCTGCGCTCATGA
>JAHBYK010000095.1 GCA_019635965.1 Parvibaculum sp.
GGCGTCCGCGCTCTTGATGAAGCCCGGCAGATGCTGGTTCGAGCAGGTCGGCGTGAAGGCGCCGGGCAGCGCAAAGACCGCGATCTTGCGGCCCTTGAAGAATTCGCCCGTTTTCACGGGCGCGGGGCCCTTGTCCGTCATCTGCATCAGGGTTGCTTCGGGAATCCTGTCACCGACATTGATGGCCATTTGCGCCTCCTCTTGTGTTGCGTCCGCGCACCGTGAGGATGCGCGATGTTGGCGGCATTAAAGCCCCATTCGGCCGCCCGTGCCAGCCCGGCCTGCGGCCGTTCCGGGTCACAATTTCTTGTGCACCGTGAAGGCCCCGCCGGGGCTCACGAATATGAGTTCGATCTCCTCGCCCTCGATCATGGCGGGCGAAAGGGCCTCGACCTCCATCTCATAGCGCAGGGCGCCGCCCTCGCGCGTCGGGCGCGGCACGCCGAACCAGATATTGGCAGGGCCATCCACGATGAGTACGGGCGCGTCGCAGCTCTCGCCGCAGCCTGCAAGCCGCACGTCGAGCACCGGCGCCGAATTGTCCCGCCAGCGCACCGTCACGCGCTCCGGTTCGCCGAGCGGCACGGGCACACGGGCAAGCGCCGCACGCAGCATCGCTGCATCTTCCGTTTCGTCACCGGCGCTTCCCGTTCCGCCCGCCGGCACGGTAAGCGACAGGCTGCTCTCGCGTGGAATGCAGAGATCGGCGCAGATGCCGAAATGCATGGAAAGGTTCAGCACCACCGGCGCATCCGCATTTTCCGGCGTCACGCGCAGCGGCCAGACGGCACCTTCCCTGTATCCGAAGGTCGTGTCGCCGGGATCGTCGAAGCGTTCGGGCGCCGGCCAGCGCAATTCGACAGCGGCGACATTTTGCGATCCCGACCAGTCGAACTGCGGCGCGATGCCCGAATCGCCGGGCCTGCGCCAATAGGTCTTCCAGCCCGGCGCCAGGCCGAGATCGACGCCCGCGAGAAAATCGCCGCCATCGTGCCGCTCCACCGCCGCCACGAGGCGCAGATGCGTCACCGGGTCCGCGGCCGCTGCCGCCGCCGGGTAAAACATCCATGCCGCCATTGCCAAAATCGCGGCGAGCCTTGCCAGTACCGGCATTACCATTCCGTCATCTGCGGCGCGCCTGTCCGCGCCATCGCTCCATGTATACATCTAGCACAATCTTGCGCCGCGCCGCCTTCCATCAAGGCGTGACATCGGCCGCGCAAGAGTGCAGAATCTTTCAACCGGCGCCTGTTGCGCCCCATCGACGCGGAGGCAGCGAAAGCCATGAGCCTTATGTCGTCCGATCTGAGTTACCGCCCCGGCGAGAACGGCTTCCTCGAGGGCAAGATGCTGATTGCCATGCCGGGCATCGGCGATCCGAGGTTCGAGCGCACGGTCATCTACATGTGCGTTCACAACCCCGACGGCGCCATGGGCATCGTCGTCAACAAGCCGGCCGACAACATCACCTTTCCCGATCTTCTCGACCGGCTGTCGATCCGTGCGCCGGGCTCCCTGCCGCCGAAGCACATCCATTGCCCCGTCCTTGCGGGCGGTCCCGTCGAGATGGGCCGCGGCTTCGTGCTTCACACGCAGGATTATTTCTCGGAAGACTCGACGCTGCCGGTCGATGAGTATGTCGGCCTGACGGCAAGCATCGACATTCTGCGCGACATGGTGACGGGCCGCGGGCCGAGCCGCGCGCTGCTCGCTCTTGGCTATGCCGGCTGGGCGCCCGGCCAGCTCGATGCCGAGATGCAGGCCAATGGCTGGCTTCATTGCGACCCCGATCCCGAGCTTCTTTTCGGCCTCGATCTCGATGCGAAGTATCACGCCGCGCTGGCAAAGCTCGGCGTCAACATTTCGCTGCTGTCGCCGGAAGCCGGTCACGCCTGAGGCGCGGCTTCAGCGTTTCCAGTAATGGGCGATGAAGTCGAGCGCCTCGTTGGCGCGCATCGGCTGGCCGAAATAATAGCCCTGCCCGTAGTCGCAGCCCATTGCTGCGAGATCGGCGGCCTGGCTCTCGCTCTCCGTTCCTTCCGCCACCACTTCCATGCCGAGATCATGGGCAAGCGTCACCATCGAGCGGATGATGAGCGGCGTTTCGCGGTCGGCCGACATGCCGGCCACGAAGGAGCGGTCCACCTTCAGCGTGTCGAAGGGGAAGCGTTGCAGATAGGACAGGCTTGAATAGCCGGTGCCGAAATCGTCGAGCGAGAGACCGGCGCCAAGCTCCTTCAGCCGCTTCAGCATGGAAGCCGCGAACTCGGGATTCTCCATGACGAGAGACTCTGTCACTTCGAGCTTCAGCGATCCGCGTTCGATGTCGATGCGGTTCAGCACCCGCTTCACATCGTCGATGAGATCGTGGCGGAGAAGCTGGCGGCTCGACACGTTGACGCTCACAAAGAGCGCCCGCTCCATCGGAAAGAGCTTCTGCCAGGTCGCCAGCTCCTCGCTTGCCGTGCGCAGCGCGAAGCGGCCTATATCCGTGATCGCGCCGATCTCCTCGGCCAGCGGCACGAAACTGTCCGGCGTCATGAGCCCGAGTTTGGGATGGTTCCAGCGGATCAGCGCCTCGAAACCCCGCACCGCGCCATCGGCGAGCGAAATGATCGGCTGGTAATAGACTTCCATTTCCTTGCGTTCGATCGCCACGCGAAGTTCGGTTTCGAGCGACAGGTGGTCGTCCGCCTCCTTGCGCATCCCCGGCTCGAACATCTCGATCCGCGCCTTGCCGGAGCGTTTCGCGCGGTACATGGCGATTTCCGCTTCGGTCAGCAGTTCCTCGGGATGTTCATGCGCGTCCTCGCAGATGGCGACGCCCACCGAACAGGTCGGATAGACGTCATGCCCGGCAATCTCGATCGGCTGACGCAGGAATTCGCTCGCCTGCTCGGCAAAGGCGAGCGCGTCGCCGCGTTCGGTCCGCGTCGTCAGAAGCACCGCGAAGGCGTCGCCATCGATCCGCGCCACCGTGTCGTCGATTGTCACGAGGGATTCCAGCCGACGCGCGATTGCGATCAGAAGCGCGTCGCCGCCGGAATGGCCAAGACTGTCATTCACGGTCTTGAAGCGGTCGAGGTCGATCAGCAGCAGCGCCGCCCTTGGCCGTTCGAGAAGTCCGCGTCGGCGGATGGCGCGTGCCATACGGTCCATGAAAAGTGCCCGGTTCGGCAGGCCGGTCAGGCTGTCATGAACGCTGTCATGCATCAGCCGCTCCAGCGCGAGCTTCTGGGCGGAAATGTCGCGTATCGTGCCGATGCAGCGCGTCGCGTAGTTCTCCGGCCCGGCAATGCAGCTTGCCGACAGCGCCACCCAGCGGAATACGCCGTCGGAATGGCGCATACGGAATTCGAGCGAGAAAGAAACATTGCCGCGCCCGATATAGGCGTTGAGCGCGTTGCGATAGGTTTCGCGGTCGGCCGGGTGCATGTGCTCGCGCCACGACACTTCATTGCCGTCAAGCGTTCCGGCATCGAGGCCGAGCATCGCCTCCACCGAGGGCGAGACATAGAGCTTGTCGTTCGCAATATCCCAGTCCCAGACGCCCATGCGGGCGCCGGTCAGCGCGAAGGCATGGCGCTGCTCGCTGCGCAGCGTGCCGATGTCGGCGCGGCGGCGTCCGCCTTGCGCGTGATAGGCGGCGGCAAAGGCGAAAAGCGTCAGCGCCGCGGTGAACACGCCCGCATTGAAGGCGGTTGCAACGAAGGTGCCCGGCAGCCAGCCCGCCGCATGGAGCGCGGACAGGAAACCCGCGAGAGAGAACAGCGCCGCACCCGGAATGAGGAGTTGCGCCGGGCGGACACCGCGCAGCGCCGCCATGACGATGAGCGGCGCACCGGCGAAAAGCGCAACCGCGAGGAAGAGCCGCACATAAAGCGCCGCCGCCGAGACGGAGAGGAAGGCAAGCGGGATCGCGGCAAGGACCGCATAGGAAAGCAGGCGCGCGATCTGAGAAAGCAACGCCGAATGGCGCTCGCTTTCGAGGAAGAAGCGTTCGAGCGAGAAGATCGTCGAGGCGAGAATGGCAAGCGCCGCTGTCCGCGTTGCGAGTTCCCACCAGGGCGTCATCGAGAAGATCGCGGCGAGATAGCCGAATTCCGCCAGCAACACGAGGAAGCCCGCGCCAAGCAGCGCAGCCGTCGCACGCGCGGCGGCAACGCGGGTCAGAATGGCAAGCGCCGCCATGTAGATTGCGAAGGCGGCGATGACGGCGAGCATTCCCCCTTCGACAAGGGCAAGGCGCTGCGTGTAGCCCGTCCAGGCGTCCTCATGCCAGAGATAGAGGCCCGGCCCGTCCGCGCGCATCGTGTGAAGCGCGACCGTCATGCTGTTTTGCGGGTCGCCATAGAGGCTGAAGACGGCGAAGCCCGCGCGCTCCCGCTCCGGCAGCGGCATCGGATCTTCGCCGCCCGCCGTCACCGCCTTGTCGAACTCCGTGTAAGGCCGCGGCCAGAAAAGCCCGCCGAGGCCCTCGCCGCGCCGGTCTGCGACGAGGAAGCGGATCACCGGGTCCTCGCTGCGGTTGCGCAGCGCAAAGACATGCCAGAAGCCCGTGCCCGCGCCTTCGCCTTCCTCGAGGATGACGGTCCCATCCTCCAGCGCGCCGTGATCGACTTCGCCGGCCTCGGCCGCATCCTCATTGCCGATGGCAGCCGTGCCGTTTGCCGGCGGTTCGATGGTGAGGCGACGTCCGTCGGCCTCGTAGGTTTCGACGAAGGGCGAAAGGTCGATGACGGGGTGCGGATCGTCCATGGCGATGGCGTCGAGCGCCTGTGCCGCGCCGTGCCCGAGCCCGATCGTCAGCAGCAAAGCTGCAAGCGCGCCTTTCATGCGCGCCGCTCCCTGGCCCCCTTGCCGCATCCCCTCAAAACTCCTCTTCAACGTCTCAGCGCCGCGGATCGTCGCGCAGGATGGCGTAGACGACATGATCGCGCCAGGCGCCGTTGATCCTGAGATAGCCCCGCGCGATCCCCTCTTCCGTGAAGCCGCATTTGCGCAGCACGGCGCGGGAGCGTTCGTTCTCCGGCAGA
>JAHBYK010000096.1 GCA_019635965.1 Parvibaculum sp.
CGGCAAGCTGGGCGGATATGCGCTCGCCAAACCGGCCGATACGATCACCTTCGGCCAGATCATTCGCATCATGGATGGGCCTTTGGCGCCTATTCCCTGTGCGAGCCTGACCGGCTACCGGCGCTGCGCCGACTGCCGGGACGAGAAGGCCTGTGCCGTCCGAAGGACGATGCGGGAAGTCCGCGACGCGGCGGCAGCTATCCTCGACGGGATGACGCTGGCCGACGCCACCGGAACCGGCGCTGCCCAGGCCAAGGCCGCGATCGGCGCCTGAGAAGAAAAAATTTTGGACTTAAACACTACTAATTTGATGGACAATATAGGTTAGGAGCCAGCATGACGTTCTCGGACCTGATCCGGCGCACCGCGCTGCTGCTGGGCGCTCTCGCCCTCCTCCTCGGCACGGCCTTCGAGGTCCATGCCGCATCCACCATCGTCAACGTGTCCTACGACCCGACGCGCGAATTCTACCGCGACTTCAATACGGCCTTTGCCGGGCACTGGAAGAAGGAGACCGGCGAAACCGTGACCTTCGAAATGTCGCATGGCGGTTCCGGCAAGCAGGCCCGCGCCGTGATCGACGGATTGCAGGCGGACGTGCTGACGCTGGCGCTTGCCGGCGATATCGACGAAGTGGCCCATGCCGGCCTCCTGCCGAAAGACTGGCAGACCCGCCTGCCCGACAACTCCTCGCCCTACACCTCGACCATCGTTCTCCTCGTCCGCAAGGGCAACCCGAAGGCGATCAAGGACTGGAGCGACCTGGCGAAGCCGGGCATCGAGGTCATCACGCCGAACCCGAAAACCTCCGGCGGTGCGCGCTGGAATTACCTCGCGGCCTATGCATATGCGCTGGAAAACAATGGCAATGACGATGCCAAGGCGCGGGAATTCGTCGGCCAGATCTACCGGAACGTGCCGGTTCTCGACACGGGCGCCCGGGGCTCCACCACCACCTTCGTGCAGCGCGGCATTGGCGACGTCCTCATCTCCTGGGAGAACGAGGCCTTCCTCGCCCAGAAGGAATTTCCCGGCCAGTTCGAGATCATCGTTCCCTCGATCTCCATTCTCGCCGAGCCGCCTGTGACCGTTGTCGACCAGAATGCCGATCGCAAGGGCACACGGAAAGTGGCCGAAGCCTATCTCGACTACCTCTATTCGCCCGAAGGCCAGCGCATTGCCGCCAAGCACTACTACCGGCCGCGCCATCCCGAACATGCCGCGAAGGAAGACGCCGAGCGCTTCGTGAACGTCAAGCTCTTCACCATCGACGACACGTTCGGCGGCTGGGCGAAGGCGCAACCCGAGCATTTCGGCGACGGCGGCGTGTTCGACCAGATCTACCAACCGTGCCCGCGCTGAAACATCCGCAGGCGGAGCAACCGCAATGAACTCGCTTGCCACATCCCTTCGCCCGGCACCTTCCGTCCTGCCGGGATGGGGCATCACGATGGGCCTCACCCTGACCTGGCTGAGCCTCATCATTCTCATCCCTCTTGCCGGCGTGTTCATCAAGTCGGCGGGGCTCGGCTGGGACGAGTTCTGGCGGCTCGCCCTCGACCCGCGAACCGTTGCCGCGCTGAAACTTTCTTTCGGTGCAGCACTCATTGCGGCGGGGGTGAATGTCGTCTTCGGCTTTCTCGCCGCCTGGGTGCTTGTGCGTTATGAGTTTCCCGGCAAGCGGCTTTTCGATGCGGCGATCGACCTGCCCTTCGCCCTGCCGACGGCGGTGGCCGGTCTCGCCTTCACCGCTCTCTACGCACCGAATGGCTGGCTCGGCAGCTGGCTCGTGCCGCTCGGGATAAAGGTTGCCTATACGCCGCTCGGCATCGTCGTCGCCCTCATCTTCATCGGCCTGCCCTTCGTGGTGCGCTCGGTGCAGCCCGTACTCGCCGATTTCGACCGGGAACTCGAAGAAGCCTCCGCCACGCTCGGTGCGACGCGGCTTCAGACTGTCGTCAAGGTGATCCTGCCCGCCCTCCTGCCCTCGCTTCTCACAGGCTTCGCGCTCGCCTTCGCGCGCGGCGTCGGCGAATACGGCTCGATCATCTTCATCGCGGGCAATATTCCCTATGTCTCGGAAATCGCACCGCTCCTCATCGTGATCCGGCTGGAGGAATTCAACTATGCCGGCGCGACCTCCATCGCCGCGATCATGCTGGTGATCTCCTTCGCGCTGCTCCTTCTCATCAATCTGTTGCAGGCGTGGAACCGGCGCCGCACCGGCATTCAGGCTTGAGGGAAAGTGACCATGTCTGCAAATCTCCCCGCACAGGAAGCAGCGCACATCGCGCCCCGGCCCTTCTTCCGCACGCCGGTCACGGAAGCGCCGTTGATCAAGTTCACGCTGATCGCAATCGGCCTCGCCTTCATCGTGGCCATGATCTTCCTGCCGCTTGCGGCCGTATTCTTCGAGGCGTTCCGGCGCGGCGCGGAACCCTTTTTCGCTGCGCTGGTGGAGCCGGATGCGCTGTCCGCCATTCGGCTGACGCTCTTTGTCGCCGCAATCTCGGTGCCGGCCAATCTCGCCTTCGGTCTCGTCGCTTCATGGGCGATTGCGAAATTCGAGTTCAAGGGCAAGTCCTTCCTCATCACGCTGATCGATCTTCCATTCTCCGTTTCGCCGGTGATTTCCGGTCTCGTCTATATCCTGCTTTTCGGCTCCTACGGCTTCATCGGCCCCTGGCTGATCGCCCATGGCTATCAGATCGTCTTTGCCGTGCCGGGCATCGTGCTCGCCACCATCTTCGTGACTTTCCCCTTCGTCGCCCGCCAGCTCATTCCGCTGATGGAACAGCAAGGCAAGGGCGACGAGGAGGCCGCGCTCTCGCTCGGCGCCACCGGCTTGCAAACCTTCTTCCGGGTGACGCTGCCCAACATCAAATGGGCGCTGCTTTATGGCGTACTGCTGTGCAACGCACGCGCCATGGGCGAGTTCGGCGCCGTCTCCGTCGTTTCAGGACATATCCGCGGCAAGACCAACACCATGCCGCTTCATGTGGAGATCCTCTACAATGAATACAATTTCGTTGCGGCCTTTGCGGTTGCCTCTCTCCTGGCGTTCCTCGCCCTCGTCACCCTCGTCCTCAAATCCGTCCTCGAATGGCGCTACAGTGGTGAACTTGCCGCGAGCAGCCGCCACTAGCGCGGCAAGGGAAATCGAGCGGCACCGGCACGCGCCGGTTCGCATCGACATCGAGGAACTGGGAAAGTCCTACGGCAATTTCGCCGCGCTCGAAAATGTCTCGCTGACGGTGAAGCCCGGCGAATTGCTGGCGCTGCTCGGTCCGTCAGGCTCCGGCAAAACCACGCTGCTCCGCGCAATCGCGGGGCTTACGGCGACCGAGCAAGGCACGATCCGCTTCGACGGAGAGGATGCGACGGTACTCTCTCTCCGTGACCGGCGCGTCGGCTTCGTCTTTCAGCAATATGCCCTCTTCCGCCACATGACGGTGTTCGACAATGTCGCCTTCGGCCTGCGGGTCCGCCCGCGCGAGGAGCGCCCGCGCGCAGGGGAGATCGCGCGCCGCGTCCGCCGTCTGCTCGAGCTTGTCCAGCTCGATGGACTTGAAAAGCGCTTCCCGAGCCAGATTTCCGGCGGCCAGCGCCAGCGCGTCGCGCTCGCCCGTGCGCTTGCCATCGAACCGCGCGTGCTGCTGCTCGACGAACCATTCGGTGCGCTTGATGCAAAGGTACGCAAGGAACTGAGAAGCTGGCTGCGCGAACTCCACACCGAAACCGGGCTCACTACCGTTTTCGTGACGCATGACCAGGAGGAGGCGCTTGAACTCGCCGACCGCGTCGTCATCATGCGCGCAGGCCAGGTCGAACAGGTCGGCACCCCATCCGAAATTTATGACGAACCGGCCACGCCATTCGTCTGCGAATTTCTCGGTGGCGTCGCCCGCTTCGAGGTGACGGCGAAGGACGGCGAGGCCGATGTGCTCGGCAGCGCCTTCCCGCTCGAAGGCGACAGTGACTATTGCGGTCCTGCGCTCGCCTATGTCCGAGCGCATGAACTCGAAATTGTCGCGCGCGAGCGGGCAGAAGGCGTACCGGCCGTCATCCGCGCCGTACGCCCTTTCGGTCCGACCGTCACCGTCGAACTTTCGGTCGAGGGCCGGCAGAGCCGCATCGAGGCGGAGGTGCCGCGCGAACTCTATAGCAGCGGCGAACTTGGCATCGGACAGGGGGTTTTCATCCGCGCCACGGCGGCGCGCATCTACGCAGCGAACTGACCCCGCACAGGGCCGGGACCGGGCAGCATAAGCCCGGTTCCGCTGCGTCTTTCGCGCTACAGGCCGAAGAATCCGGCCCCCTGGCCAGCCTTCGTCTGGATTTCCCGGCCAAACGCTGCTTGAATCGCCGTTAACGAAATACGACTCGACGGGAGCAGAGAGTGGCCGAAGACCTGATGCGATATGACGTGCTGGCGCAGGAAGCGCTGCGGGGCGTCGTGCGGCGCGCGCTCAAGATCGCGCGCGATCAGGGACTGCCGGGCGAACACCATTTCTATATCTCTTTCCGCACGGATGCGCCGGGTGTCGATATTTCCGAGAAGCTCCGGTCGCAGTATCCGCAGGAAATGACCATCGTGCTCCAGCACCAGTTCTGGAATCTCGAGGTCAATGACGAACGCTTTTCGGTTGATCTCACCTTCAACAAGATTCCCGAACGCCTGGTGGTGCCCTTTTCGGCCGTTCAGGGCTTCTTCGACCCGAGCGTCCAGTTCGGCCTGCAATTCCAGGTGGAAGGCGTGAGCGCCGGAATGAACGCCGCGGAGGAGAAGGCCACCGAAGCTTCGAAGCCGGCGGGGCCATCCCCTGCGCCGGACGGCGCGGGCGAAGTCGTGAGCCTCGACGCATTCCGCAAGAAATAGCACCCCGGAGCCCCCGCCCCGCCTGCCTTGGCGGGCCGCAT
>JAHBYK010000097.1 GCA_019635965.1 Parvibaculum sp.
CTCCCTGTCAGGAAACTCTCTTATAGCGGTGTGATCGAGAAGCGCACTTCCGTCCGGCTGGCGGAGAGCGGCACGATCTGGATTTCGAGCTGCTCGCCCTCGCGGCGGAACAGCAGAAGCTCGCCGATGAGCTCATATTCCTCGGCGCGCGTCCAGCCCAGTTGCGGCAGGGTTTCGATGTAGAAGGCGCGAACGCTTGCGGGCGTTACGTCACCTTGCGCGACGGAGCGGACGATGCGGCCGGAGGGCTTGTCGAAGACCATGCCGCCATCGCCCGTTTCGGCGAGGCCCTGCATCAGCGGCATGTCCTCCACCGCATCGAGATAGCCCGATTGCGCGGCGGCGGGCGCGGCAAGCGCCAGCAGGATCATGGCGGCGAAAGCGGCAGCGCGCGCAGGAAGCCGGAACAGCATTTTCGATCCCCTTCGCCGTCCGGCCCTATCGCTGGCAGGACGGACAATAGAATGTCGATCGCGCCGACTGCACGATCCGCCTGACGGTACCGCCACAGCCGGGCTTTGAACAGGCTTGGCCTTCACGGTCATAGACGGCAAAGCCATGCTGGAAGTAACCAAGCTCGCCATCGGTATGGGCATAGTCGCGCAAGGTGGAGCCGCCCGCCGCAATCGCCTCGGTCAGCACGCCGCGAATGGCGGCGGCGAGGCGTTCGGTGCGGGCGGGGCCCGCGACGGTTGCCGCGCTCCGCCTTGGCGAGATGCCCGCGCGCCAGAGCGCCTCGCAGACATAGATATTGCCGAGACCGGCGACATTGCGCTGATCGAGAAGCGCGGATTTGACCGGTGTGCGCCTGCCCTTGAAGCGGGCAGAGAGCGTTTCCGCAGAAAACTCGTTGCCGAGCGGCTCCGGCCCGAGGCCCGCAAGATGGCGGCAGGTTTCGAGCTCCGCCTCCGGCACGAGATCCATGAAGCCGAAACGGCGGTGATCGGCATAGACGATGCGGGCGCCGTCTTCCATATCGAAGACGATGTGGTCATGCGTCTCGCCGCCCGGCATCCCGTGATGGAAAAGACCCGGCGCACGGGCACCATCGGGCGCGTGAATGGTGAAACGGCCCGACATGCCAAGATGCATGATGAGCACTTCCGGGCCCGCGCCGACGCCCGGCTCGAGATGGGCGAGAATATATTTCGCGCGCCGCGCGAGATGCGAGATGCGCCGCCCCGTGAGCCGCGCGGCAAAACGCTCCGGCAGCGGGAAACGCAGATCCGGCCGCTTCTGGGTGAGGCGCGCAATGACGCGGCCTTCCATTGCGGGGGCAAGGCCGCGGCGCACGGTTTCGACTTCGGGCAGTTCGGGCATGGTTTCCGGCGGGTCGTGACGGGCGCAGGCAATCTAGCGCCCGATGCACCGCCGCGCCAATCGGCGGACATTTTCCCGCAGGGGCAGGCTGTTCCGCCTCAATGGAAAACGGTCTATGGTCCGCCGCATGAGCGCAGATGCGAAAAATGAGGGCGGCGGCGCGCCCGCGAAGGAAACCCATTTCGGCTTCCGCACCGTGGCGGAAGAGGCGAAGGCGGGGCTCGTTCACGAGGTGTTCGAGCATGTGGCGAGCCGCTACGACCTGATGAACGATATCATGTCGGGCGGGCTTCACCGCGCCTGGAAGCAGTCGATGATCGACTGGCTGAACCCGCCGCGCAAAGCACGGCCCTTCCATCTGATCGACGTGGCGGGCGGCACGGGCGACATCGCCTTCCGCTTTCTCGAACGGGCGGGCGAAAACGCACAAGTGACGGTCTGCGACATCAACCGGCACATGCTGGGCGTCGGC
Source organism: Parvibaculum sp. (assembly GCA_019635965.1). Lineage (GTDB taxonomy): Bacteria > Pseudomonadota > Alphaproteobacteria > Parvibaculales > Parvibaculaceae > Parvibaculum. Next base: position 1,793 of record JAHBYK010000097.1, read on the forward strand.
CGCGGCCGCGCCGAGGCCAAGCAATTCGAGGGGCGGATCGAGTTCGCCTGCGGCGATGCGGAGACGCTGCCCTTTCCCGACCGCACCTTCGATGCCTATACGATCGCCTTCGGCATCCGCAATGTGACGCATATCGACCGGGCGCTGAAAGATGCCTATCGCGTGCTGAAGCCGGGCGGGCGCTTTCTCTGCCTCGAATTCAGCCGCGTGACGCTGCCGGGCATCGACGACATTTACGACGCCTATTCCTTTGCCGCGATCCCGCGCATGGGCGAATGGGTGACGGGAGACGGCGCGCCCTATCAATATCTCGTCGAGAGTATTCGCCGCTTTCCCGATCAGGAGACATTCAAGCGCATGATCGAGGAGGCGGGTTTCGGCCGGGTGAGCTATCGCAATCTCACGGGCGGCGTGGCCGCCATTCATTCCGGCTGGCGCCTGTGAGATGCTGAGGGCCTTCCGCTCCATCGCAAGACTTGTGCGCGCGGCGCGCGTGCTGGGCCGCCACGACGCGCTCTTTCCGCTCGAACTGCGGGAGGAAATGCCCGGCGTGCTGCTGATGCTGATGCCGCTTGCAAAGATCCGCCTTCCCTGGGAAGCGGCGCCCGAACGCACGGGCGATGCGGGCGAGCGGCTCGCAACGGCGCTTGCCGCGCTCGGACCCGCCTATATCAAGCTCGGGCAGTTTCTGGCGACGCGGCCCGACATCATCGGCGATGCGCTGGCGGAGGATCTTCGCTCGCTGCAGGACAGGCTGCCGCCTTTCGGCATGGGCGAGGCGCGCGCGATCATCGAGGAGGGGCTTGGCAAGCCGCTTGGCGAGGTGTTCCGCGAGATCAGCTCGCCGATTGCCGCCGCCTCCATCGCGCAGGTGCACAAGGCGCGCACCAAGCCCGCGCATGAGAAGGAAGAAGAGCGCGATGTGGCGGTGAAGGTGCTTCGCCCTGGCATCGAACAACGCTTCGCGCGCGATCTGGAAAGTTTCTTCTGGGTGGCGGAACAGATCGAGCGGCATTACGCACCGGCGCGCAGGCTGCGCCCGGTCGAGGTGGCCGGGACGCTGGCGGACAGCGTGAAGCTCGAGATGGATCTCCGGCTGGAAGCGGCCGCCATGTCGGAGATGGCGGAGAACATTGCGAAGGACAAGGGCTTTCGCGTGCCGAAGATCGACTGGGAGCGCACGGCCCGGCGCGTGATGACGATGGAGTGGATCGAGGGCATACCTGCCTCAGACCGCGCGGCGCTTGTGGCGGCGGGGCACGACATGCACCGGCTCGGCATGCAGGTGATCCAGTCCTTCCTGCTGCACGCGATGCGCGACGGCTTTTTCCATGCCGACATGCATCAGGGCAATCTCTTCGTCGATGAGGCGGGCAATCTCGTTGCCGTCGATTTTGGCATCATGGGGCGGATCGGCCCGAATGAACGCCGCTTCATGGCGGAAATCCTCTATGGCCTCGTGCAGCGCGACTATGTGCGCGTGGCGGAAGTTCATTTCGAGGCGGGCTATGTGCCGCAGTCGAAGAACATCCACGCCTTTGCGCAGGCGCTGCGCTCCGTTGCCGAACCCATATTCGGGCGGCCGGCACGCGATGTGTCGATGGGCAAGCTGCTGGCGCAGCTTTTCCAGGTGACCGAACAGTTCGACATGCGCACCAGGCCCGAGCTTCTGCTCTTGCAGAAGACCATGGTGGTGGTGGAGGGCGTGGCGCGGCATTTCGATCCCGATCACAATATCTGGGAGAGCGCGGAGCCGGTGCTGAAATCCTGGATGATGGAGCGGATGGGGCCGGAAGCGCGCATCGAGGAAGCGGCGGCGGGCGCGCTTCAGCTTGGCCGGGTGATGGCGAACCTGCCAGACGTGCTCGACCGGGCGGAGCGGACCGCGCGGCTGCTTGCCGAGAGCGTGGACGAGGAAGGGGTGCGCATCCACCCGGCTTCCGCCGAGGCGATTGCGAGGGCGCAGGAGGCGCGGTCGCCCTGGCGGCACCCCGCATTCTGGGCCGCAATCGGCGCGGCGGGGGCGCTGATCCTGACCAAGCTCTTCTGAACAAAGGGTTTTTCGCCCTTAATTCCAGAAATGGACTGCACGACGATTTGATCTACAAATCCCGGTCGTGAATAGTTATATTCACACC
>JAHBYK010000098.1 GCA_019635965.1 Parvibaculum sp.
TTATGTTGGTCCTCTTTCTCTGGCGGCGGGCCGGGCGGGCCTCGAAGGCACCCGCTGGCCGGGACGAACCCGGCGAAACCGGCCCCCAAAAGGGATCCTTCCCGGGATGTCATCCCGGTACGGGGGTTGAAGCGTTGCGCTGTATATAGGTTTGGGTTTTACGCCCCGCAAGCGTTGATGCGGCAATATGGCCACATGGCGGGGCATTCGGGACTCATTTGCCCTGCCCGGCCCAAAAAGCGCGAAAGCGGCGGAATTTCCGCCGCTTCCCCGTTCCGATTCAAGACCTTGCCTGCCGCCCGGCGTGACGTTGCGGTGACACCGGGCCGCGCCTTCAGCGCCGGCCGCTCAAAGCCGGTTATCGGGATAGACCTCGTTCCATTCGCAGGGCTGGCTCTGCCAGTCCTGCCTGGCGAGCCGGGCCTGAAGGATCTCGGGCTCTGTCATCCTGGGGCGCAGATCGCCGATCCTGCCGATCGCATCGGGATAGTTCTTGTCCACAGCGAGGTTGAACCACATCAGCGCCAGCGGCCTGTTCTCCCGCTGCGTTGTCAGCATGGCGGCCGCCTTGGCAGGCGCATTCATGCCGCGCACGAGATCGCCGGAATAGATGCGGCCAAGCTCGTAAAAGGCGCGCGGCTCGCCCTGCCGCGCCGCCTTGCAGTACCACTCGGTCGCCTTCTGGTTGTTGAGAACCCCGGCCGAGCCCGCGATCGTGCAGCAATGGCTGTCGCCCATTTTCATCTGGGCCTGCACATCGCCGCGCGCCGCCGCATCCTCATTGGCCATGATGCGCGCATTGTCGCTCGCCCGCGTCGCGCCCTGAATGGCAGCCGCCGCGCAGCCCGAAAGACTTGCCATGAGGGCAAGCCCGATGAAAACAGCGGCAAGCCGCCCTATCCTCTTGTCCATGATCGCATCCCCCTGTTGCCCGCGCGCCGGCGCGGCATTGACCCGTATCGCCGTATAATATGACACAAAGAGTGCCAAAAGGCGACCCATACCCGAAGCCTGTCGAAACGGGCTTCGAGGGGATCGCCCTCTATCCGGGCCTTCTCGGCGAGGCGGCGCAGGCCTCGCTCGTGACGGCGCTGATGGCGGCGCTCGAAACGGAAAGGCCGTACCGCCCCCTCATGCCGCGCACCGGCAAGCCCTGGTCGATCCATCAGATGAATTTCGGGGAACTCGGCTGGGTCTCGCGGCCGGACGGCTATGGCTATGCGGCGGAAAACCCGGCAAATGGCCGCAAATGGCCAGCCATACCGCCGGCCCTACTCGCGCTCTGGGACAGGGTCGCGCACTACCCTGCCCCGCCCGAATGCTGTCTCGTCAATCTCTACGACACGCCGAAATCGCGCATGGGCCTCCACCGCGACGAGGACGAAGCGGCGCTCGATGCGCCTGTCGTCTCGGTCTCGCTCGGCGATACCTGCGTCTTCCGCGTCGGCGGATTCGCCCGCGGCGACAAATCGAAAAGTTTCAGACTCGCCTCCGGCGACGTGCTGGTGCTGGGCGGCGCCTCAAGGCTCCGCTATCACGGCGTCGATCGCATCATTCCGGGCTCGTCCCGCCTCGTCCCCGGCGGCGGCAGGATCAACCTGACGCTGCGCCGGGTGACGAAACCGGGTAGTCAAAGTTTTCCTAGTCGGTAGAGATATTGGTCTGCGGCAATTTTATCGATAATGCCTTTAACCAATTGATCGAGAGAATTTCCATCTTGGTAGTTGGCGGGCGCGGCGAAGTTGACCCTGCCCTCTGACAGCAATTTCTCAGACGTTGCTTTGGCCTTGCGGTCGCGAGGCCTGTAGACAGAAATTGAGTGGCCGCCTTGATCCTTGACTAGTCGAAAGCAGGGCACGTCGGTTTCCCCGTCACCGATGTAAATCATGTTCTCAAATGGAACGGGGCGTTCGGATTTTGGGACGAACTCATTCACGATTTTATGGTCGTGGACGTCCAGAGTTCCCTTGTTAATGCGAAATAAGTATTGGGTCTTAGTTGTATAGTTGATCGCCATCGCGGGCCATTTGGCAACGCCGTTTTGATCGTACCAATACCCGGACGCATAAATTCTATTGAATTTTCGACCGATGGCACTCCCTTCAATTATCTCGCGTACTCCAGACGAGATAATGTAGTGATCCACTTTTACTCCGGCCTCGTCTCCGTACTTGTTTATTCGGTCGAACCATTCAACAACACCCGGAAATAGTTCGAGCTTTTTCCCAAGCTCAACGAAGTCCCTTTTTCCAAAGCGAACATTAGCTTGGTCTGCTTTCTCGATCATAAGGCCTAGATAAACAAGAATGTTATCTGCCTGATGTTCTTCGGAGAGTCTTGCAACTTCCGCCCAGAAATCACGCTTCTTCATTTTTATAGAAGAGATGAAGCTGTGCTCCTGCATGTTGCCGGGAGCAAGCGTTCCGTCGAAATCGTATGAGATCGCTACGTGAGGTTTCTTTTTTGCCATCGCAATTTCATTTGGTTCTATAAGTGTTGCTTGCCAGCACTCTTCCTTGTCCTGACTTAAGCTCGGCGATACCGCCTGCTCCGCGAGCGAGCCTACGCGCACTGCTCCAAGCTGCTTCTTGAGTTACAAAGACGTCAGTTGAAGCGCCTTCACTGGCTTTCCGCACGACCCAAGTGCCTGACTTCGGTTCTGCAATGAATTTTTGCTGCGCCATTCAACGCCTCCCTGCGATTTGGTGATTCGGATACTGGTAATTTCATAGGCTAATCGAAGGTCAATAAGGCATCCAGCCCGGCACGGGCGAGACGCCGAAGGCCCAGAGATGGCCGTAAAACGCGCCGCCGAAAATGACCAGCGCGAGCAGGATTCGCCACCAGCCAAGCTCGCCGATCTTGAGCTGATTGCGCCCGGCGATGATGGCGGCGAAGGGAAGGTTCGAGGTGCGCGACGCAAAGCCCGTCCAGTTGTCGCCGAGCTTCCTGCGCTTCTTGTCGTCGATCGAGAAGGTGCCGAGCACGGCGAGCAGCGCAAACGTGCCGAAGAAGATCACGGATGCCTGATCGCCATTGATGAGAATGTGCCAGAGCGCCCAGATCGCAGTGCCCCAGAGAAAGGGGTGCCGCGTGATGCGGAGCATGCCCTTGACCGTCTCCGGGTCCTTCGCCAGTTCTTCCGTGCCGACGGAGGTCGGGTTCGGTGTCGTGACGCCGATCACCACGAACAGCGCCGCGATCAGAATGACGATAGGCGAGAGATGCATCGCCCAGATGGGCGGCGCCCAGTAAAGCGGGTTCGGGCCGGTGACCGCCTCGTTATAGCTCATGGCAAGCCAGGCGATGCCGACCAGCGAGACGATGGAAAAACTGGCGAACCAGGCCCGCTCGGAAATCATGCCGACAATCGCCGCCCGCAGGCTCGTGCCCGCCACGACGAGATGGATCGCGAGAAAAAAGGCCGCCGCCGCCCAGAGACTTGTCATCAGGTCCTCCCCTGCTTCATAACAGCGTTATATAAGATGGGGGAGGGAGCTCCAATCTGCAAGCCCCCCGGCGAGAACATGCGCCTCAGGCGGTCGTGTCCACCTTGCCGCCGTTCTGCGCGCCCCCGTCGTCCTTCGCCACGCCGACCCGGGCCGCGCGGAGCAGCCGGTCGCCGATACGGTAGCCTGCTTCGAGCACATGGACCACGGTTCCCGCCGGCTGGCCGGTGCCGGGGACCTCGAACATGGCTTCGTGATGATTGGGGTCGAAGCGCTCGCCAAGCTCCGGCGTGATCTCGCGGATGCCATGCCGCTCCAGCGCGGCGGTCAGCAGCCGCTCGGTCATTTCGACGCCCTCGACCATGGCCTTGAGGCTGTCGCCGGCCGCATCGCGCTCGTCCTGTTTCAGCGCCGCGAGCGCC
>JAHBYK010000099.1 GCA_019635965.1 Parvibaculum sp.
AGGGCAGGGGCTTGCGGCACTCGGCCTCGCGCTCGGCCTCGGTCCCCGCTTTGCGCGCAACGAGGGTGCACGGCTTCAGGTGAGCGATCATCACGTCCGCTTTCTGCGCGAGCAGCGCCCCGGCGCGCCCTTCTTCCTCCGCGCGGGCATTCTCGAAGTGCGCGATTACGGCCTCAGCGTCTATGAGGAGATGGTGAACACGGCGTCGGGCGAGCCGGCAGCCACCTTCAATGCCGAAGTGCAATGGGTGGACGACGAAACCCGCGAAGTGAAGCCGCTCCCCGCCAGGGCAAAGGCCGTGGCGAAATCGTTCATCGTGGAGCGTCCGGCGCATGGCGCGCCGCGCGGCCTCGAACTCTACGATCCGCGCCCCGCGCCGAAGCTGAAGGAGGCCGATGCCATGGGCATGGTTCGCGTCTGGCAGGGCGAGATCATGCCGGCACTTTGCGATGCACAGGGCTTCCTCACTGTCCGCAATTTCATGGGCATCGTCTCGGACGGTATTCCGAACCTGCTCGTACAGACGAACGGCACGGACCGCTCCAAGACGCCGACCATCGGCGGCGCCGCCCTCGAATACCGCTTCGTCTATCGCCGCTATCCGCGCATCGGCGATATCATCACGCTCAGAAGCGGGCTGAAGCAGGTGGGGCCCAAGACCTATACCTGGTGCCACTGGCTGTTCGATCTCGAAACGGGCGAAGCGATAGCGACCGCCGAAGCCGTCGCCATCGCGCTCGACCTGACGACGCGCAAGGCGATCCCGATACCGGAGGAAATGCGGGCCCACCTTGAATCGCTGGTGATCGAGGGGCTCGGCGTCTGACAGGAAAGAAAGGGGGGACGGGATATGGGAGGATTTCTTCGTCATCTGCTGACGCCGGATGAGACGGCCCTGCTCGATCGCGCGGCTGCCTTCACCGAGGCCACTGTCCGGCCGAATGCCGCCAAATGGGAGCGCGAGCGCCGCCAGCCCGTCGAGGCACTGCGCGAAGCGGCAGCGCTCGGCCTTCTCCGTCTCGAAGCGCCGGCGGCGCAAGGCGGTCTCGGCCAGCGTTATCTCGTGAAGCTCGCGCTTTGCGAGGAAATGTCCCGTGCCGACATGGCCTTCACCTTCTCGATGGTGAACACGCAGAATGTCGTGGCGCGGCTAGCCTTCTCGCCCAATGCCCATCACCGCGATACCCATGTGCCCGCTCTCATGTCAGGCAGCATTTTCGGCGCGACAGCGCTGAGCGAGCCCGGTGCGGGCAGCGACTTTTCCTCGATCCGAACGAGCGCCCGCAAGGTGGATGGCGGCTGGCGCCTCGATGGCGAAAAGGGCTGGATCACCAATGCGTCCATCGCCGATCTCTTCATCACCTATGTGCAGACCGATCCATCCGCAGGCTGGCGCGGCATTGCCTGTTTCCTTGTCGATGCGCGAAAGCCCGGCTTCACGCGCCGCCCGGCCTATGACCTGATGGGCGGCCATGCGATCGGAGCGGGCGGCTTTGCGCTGGAAAACTACATCGCTGGTGAAGGCGACATGCTTGCGCCGCCCGGCGAGGCCTTCAAACTCGCCATGAAAGGCGTGAACGGCGCGCGCGTCTATGTCGCGGCCATGTGCGCCGGGCTGCTGGCGGATGCGCTTGAAAAGGCGCTTGCCTATGGCGCCTCGCGCGAGACCTTCGGCAAGAGGCTTCTCGACCATCAGGGGCTCAACTGGTCGCTTGGCGATGTCGCAAACGACCTCGAGGCCCTGCGCGCCCTCACCGCACATGCAGGCCAGTTGATCGACAGCGATGGCGATGCCGTGATGGCGGCAGCGCACGCGAAAAAGTTTGCGGGCCGCGTGACCCTGCCGCGCATCGCCGATTGCATTCAGGCCATGGGGGCGAATGGGTTGCGGGAGGAACATGGTTTAGGTCGCCATCTCGCCTGCGCGAAGATCGCGGCCTATACGGACGGAAGCACGGAAATCATGAACGAGCGCATCGGCGCCGGACTGAAAACGCGCTAGCGTTCTTCCGCCTCCAGCCTGTCGGTAAAGGAACGGATTTCCTGTGCGACGATATCGGGAAATTCCATCGGAAGGAAATGTGTCGAGCCCTTCACCTGCATGATGTGCGCCTTCGGATCGCGCCGCTTCAGGAGATCCGGGAAGGGCGGGCGGCAGGTCGTTCCATGCTCCGCATAGAGCAGCGCGAAGGGCACATGCAGCACACGCACGGATTTGCCGATATTGTGACCCTGCGCACGGAAGTTCGCGGCCTCCCATGCAGGTGCGCAAGACAGCTCGATTTGTCCGTCGTCGCGCAGCCTTGTGCCGCCCGCGATGTAATCCTCGATGAATCCGCGCGGCCAGGTCCTGAAGGCGCCGCGCCCTTCATAGCGCGACACGGCCGTTTCCCTGTCCGGGAAGATCGCGCGGCGTTTCTCCGCGCCGAGCGCGAGCGGATTGCCGCCGAGACCGAGCCATTGCGAAAGCAGCATGATGTAGCGTGCACCGGCCGGCACCATCACCGGATCGACAAGCACGAGGCCGCGCACGAGATCGGGCCGCGCCGCCGCCGCCATGACGCTTGCCGCGCCGCCCATCGAATGACCGGCGAGAATGATCTTCCGCCCGGTCGCCTTCACGAAAGGCTCGATCATGGCGATGAGATCGTCCCGATAGACATACCAGTTGCGGTGCCTTGCCGGATCAGCCGGCAGCGTCGTCGCGCCATGCCCGCGCGCATCCCAGGCGCGGATATGAAACCGGTCGGCAAGCCCGGCAAGAATGCGCGAATAGGTCTGGCCGTTGAAACCATTGGCATGAGCGAAATGGAGCGGCGTCTTGTGCGGATCGTCCGCGCCCCATTCGAGGTATGATATCGCACCTTGCGGTTGCGGCAGTTCGCGCCGCACCGGCGTCTCGGAGACAACGGACGTCATTGAGTTCAATCCAGCAGTTTCTTTTTCTTCAGCCACCCGGCGACAATGCCGACGGCTTCGGCAACCTTGTCAGGCTGACCTATATAGTAATGTGTCGCGCCTTTGACGACATGAAGTTCCTTGTCGTCATGCTGAACGCCGGCGAAAATCCGGGCCGCATGGCTCGGCGTGCAGCCGTCATCGGCGCTGTTCTCGATCACGAGCACAGGCACCGATATGTCGCCGGCGCATTTGGGTCCGTTCGCCCGGCTTTCGCGGTAGGACCATTGCGACAGCCAGGAGCGGAGCGAGGAATAGCGCGCAAGTCCCGCCGGCATCATGTTGACGGTTTTCGGCTCGCCCATGAAACACCAGTTCGGTCCCTTGCGGTCGTTCGGGTCGATGGAAAGATCGAGCCAGCGCGGATCGGCCATCGTGCCGTGCACGACGAAACTGCGCTCCTCGCCGCCGCGGCCCTCGCGCTTCAGCCGCTCGAGCGTGCTGCGCACCCATGCGTCGATGCGTCCCGAACGCGCAATCTGCGCCGCGCGGAAGCGTTCGAGATAGGCATCCGTATAGGGCGGCTGGTTCGGATTGCGCGGATCGTAGAGATCGAGTTCCACATCGCGGTCTTCCGGATCGAGCTCGTTTCGGATCGACGGGTCGAGCCATTCGGTGAGTGTGATCGCGCGGCTCACATGCGCCGCAAGTTGCAGCACCGCATCCGCCGGAATGAGCCCGGCACCGGCAACATCCACGGGATCGCCCCAGGGCGTCGCCGTGATCGTCGGCCTTTCCGCCTGGCTTTGATAGAACATCGACAGCGAACCGCCGCCCGACCAGCCGGCCAGCACGACTTTCTCGAAGCCAAGCTTCTCCTTCGCA